>CP002278.1:932506-1243342 GCA_000166095.1 Methanothermus fervidus DSM 2088
AATGAATACAGAACAAAATATATAGAGGAAAAAGTTCATAATTGGGCTCAAAGAAGAGGAAACATTGCGACAATTGATAGAGAATATACATTCTTTGAAGTAGCACAAGTTACTAGAGCTACTGCAGCAAAAGTTTTAGGATTAAGTGAAAATAAGGGACATCTAGGTGTTGGTGCAGATGCTGACATTGCTATTTATGACATAAATCCAGAAGAGATAGATCCATCAAAAGATTATATGGAAATTGAAAAAGGATTTTCACGAGCCTCATATGTTTTAAAAGATGGAAAAATCGTAGTTAAAGATGGAAAAGTTGTTAGACCAAGATTACATGGTAGAACTTACTGGTCCAAGAGTAGAATAGAAAATGAAGACATCGTTGAAGAAGTAATGAAAGATGTCAAAGAAAGATTTAGACAATATTACTCAGTGAATTTTGATAACTACCCTGTTCAAAAAGCATACTTCCCACGTTTAGTTGCAGTTGAAGGTGCTAATTCACATATCCCCTTGCCTTCTGTATGAGGTGATATTCATGAAAGAATTAATATTAGTTCCAAAAGATCAGCCAGAAGTACCACTTGAAGCTCCTGTAATAAAACCAGATGTTTTTGCAGGTAAAAAGATAAAAGAAATTGAAGAATTAGAAATTAGACAAGGTAATACAGTGGTAAAATTATCAGAGTTTTTTGATGTCAGTGGTAAAACTTCAGAAAATCCAAATGAATTACGAATAGTTATAGATGGCGATGCAAACAGGACAAAAAGAATAGGTGAAGAAATGAAAAGCGGTGAAATCATTGTCAATGGCGATGTGAACATGTATGTAGGAGCAGCGATGAGAGGTGGAAGGATTGTTGTTAATGGCAACGCAGATTCATGGGCAGGTCAAAATATGCAAGGTGGAGAATTAATAATCAAAGGAGATGCTGGAGATTATTTAGGTTCTGCCTACCGTGGCGACTGGAGAGGCATGAAAGGTGGTACAATAATTGTTCATGGAAATGTTGGAAATGAAATAGCAGAATATATGCGTGGAGGAAAAATAATAGTCAAAGGAAATGCAAATATAATGCCAGGAATACATATGAATAACGGACTTTTAATCATTGAAGGAGATGTAGTAGCAAGAGTCGGAGCTGAAATGTTAGGAGGAACCATTGTAGTTAAAGGTGTTATAGAGGAATTTTTACCAGGATTTGAATATTTAGGAGTTGAAAAAGATATCAATGTCCAAAATGAGTCAATTTCTGGTTTATATTATAAATTTAGAGGAGATTATGCTGTTAAAGGTGCGAAAGGAATTGTTTATGCCGCTGTCGGAAAAAACGACCATATAATACCTTAAAAGGAGGTTTTATAAATTGAAATTAGTTAAAAATGTTGTATGTCCATTCTGTGGAACTTTATGTGATGATATAATTGTAAAAGTAGAAGGAAATGAAATTGTTGGAACAATGAATGCCTGCCGTATTGGTCACAACAAATTTGTTCATACGGAAGGTGCAACACGTTATAAAAAACCATTGATGAAAAAAAATGGTAAATGGGTCGAAATTAGTTATGAAGAAGCAATTGAAAAGACAGCAGAAATCTTGGCAGAATCAAAAAGACCTTTACTTTATGGGTGGAGTTGTACTTCATGTGAAGCTCACAGTGTAGGTCTGGAACTTGCTGAAGAATGTGGTGCTGTTATAGATAACACAGCGTCAGTATGTCATGGTCCTTCAATCCTTGCTGTTCAGGATGTTGGATATCCTATTTGTACACTTGGAGAAGTAAAAAATAGAGCAGATGTCGTAGTTTATTGGGGTTGCAATCCAATGCATGCACATCCTCGACATTTATCACGCCATGTATTCTCAAGAGGATTTTTCAGAGATAGAGGTAGAGTTGATAGAACTTTAATAGTTGTGGATCCAAGAAAAACAGATACTGCAAAATTAGCAGATATACATTTACAAGTTGAATATAATAGGGATTATGAATTAATAGATGCCATGAGAACAATGATTCAAGGACATGACATACTTTATGATGAAGTAGCAGGAGTACCTAAAGATCTAATTGAAGAAGCCGTCGAAACAATGAAAAATGCACAATTTGGTATATTATTCTTTGGTATGGGGCTTACTCACAGCCGAGGTAAACATAGGAACATAGATACAGCAATAATGATGGTTGAGGATCTAAACGATTATGCAAAATTCAATCTTATACCTATGCGAGGTCACTACAATGTCACAGGATTCAATCAAGTAGCTGCTTGGGAAAGTGGTTATCCATACTGTGTAGATTTTTCAACAGATGTTCCAAGATACAATCCTGGAGAAACTGGTGCAAA
Source organism: Methanothermus fervidus DSM 2088 (assembly GCA_000166095.1). Lineage (NCBI taxonomy): Archaea > Methanobacteriati > Methanobacteriota > Methanobacteria > Methanobacteriales > Methanothermaceae > Methanothermus > Methanothermus fervidus. The sequence continues at coordinate 934,851 of CP002278.1, forward strand.
TGATTTACTTCAAAATAAAGAAGCAGACGCAATGATGGTTGTTGCATCTGATCCTGGAGCACATTTCCCACAAAAAGCAATAGAAAGGATGGCAGAGATACCACTAATTGCTATAGAACCACACCGAACACCAACAACAGAGTTAGCAGATATAATAATACCTCCAGCTATTGTTGGACTTGAAGCTGAAGGAAGTGCATATAGAATGGAAGGAGTACCATTGAGAATGAAAAAAGTTGTTGATACTGATTTACCATCTGATGAAGAAATATTGAAAGATATACTTAAGAAAGTAAGAGAAATAAAGTCAGGTAAATAACCCCTTCCCTATTTTTTTTCTATTATATGTACAGCAGAAGCTTTAAATTGTATCCAAACTTCAGATCCTTTTTTAATTTCTAAATCTTCAAAAGATTTTTTGGTTAAATAAACATGGAAAATTTCTCCAACATCTACTATTAATTCCACAAGAGGACTACTATGTATCACATCGATAACATGTCCTTTAAATTCATTTAATGCACTAGTTCCAACCTTTTTCTTGGAAATTGTTATATCTTCTGGTCTTACAGTTACACACACTTTACCTTTGGCACTGTTTTTCTCTGCGGCTGTAATTTTTATATTACCTGTGTCAACAATAGTTAGATCACCTTTTTTATATGCATTTCCAAATATTAGGTTTTTTACTCCGACAAAATTCGCTATAAATTCATTTTTAGGTTTTCTAAATATTTCTTCAGGCGTGCCCACTTGTAGAATTTTTCCATCTTTCATGATCCCAATTCTGTCTGCTAAAGCTAAAGCCTCTTTAAAATTATGTGTTACATGTAGTACACTAATATTAAATCTTTCATGCATTCTTTTTAATTCCACCATTAGTTCGTCTCGGATTCTTTCATCCAAAGCACTCAAAGGTTCGTCTAAAAGTAATATTTTTGGTTCTATGATTAATGCTCTTGCAAGAGCAACTCTTTGTTTTTCACCACCACTAAGAGTTCTTGGATATCTATGTAGTAGATGTTTTATCCCCAGAAGTTCAGCAATTTTTTTAACTTTTTTATCAATGTCGTTTTCTCCACGTACTTCCAAACCAAATGCTATATTTTCATGTACATTCTTATGTGGAAATAACATGTAATCTTGATACACAATACTTATATTTCTTTTTTCTGGAGGCAGGTATGTAACATCCCTTCCATCTATTATTATTTCACCAGAATCTGGGAACTCTACCCCAGCTATTAATTCTAAAAGTAATGTTTTCCCTGCACCAGAAGGGCCTAGTATAATAAAATACTCACCATCATTAACTTTTAAATTTATATTTTTTAATTTGAATTCTTTCCAATCTTTATTTATATTTTTCAATTCAATCATCTTTTTTCACCTATCAGTGCTCTCATTATAATAAATACTGCGAGACATATCAATATTAGTACAACTGCAACTGGCCTGGCTGAATTAAGACCAAAATTGACAAATCTGTCATAAATCAATGTGGGTGCTATCATTGGATAATATGCTAAAACAATAACTGCACCAAATTCACTTATTGCTCTTGCCCAAGTCATTATACAGCCAACAGCTATGTTTCTAATGGTTAATGGTAGAGTTATTGTAAAAAATGTTTTAAAACTACTTGCACCTAAAGTTCTAGCAACTTTTTCTAATTTTGGATCTACAGATTCGAATCCTTCCCTTACAGAATTTATCATGAATGGAACACTTACAAACAACATTGCAATTATTATACCGGGCATTGAGTCTACAAACACTAAACCTATCTTATTGAACATTGGACCAAGCAATCCTCTAGGTGCAAAAACTGTTAATAATGCTATTCCACTTACTGTATGTGGTATTACAACGGGTACATCGATAATTGCCTCAATAAAACCTTTCCCATAAAAATCATACCTTGCTAATACATAAGAAAGAGGTACACCGAAAATTAATGCAATTAATGTAGCAACTAATGCACAGTATATACTTACAGATATTGCGGTTATCACTTCATTTTCAAGAGCTGTATGTGCAATCTTTACAGGATTTTCAGATAATATCATCGATGCTATTGGAATAACTATGAATGCTACTAAAAACAAGCCTAAAGATATGAAAAATATTTTCATGTAATCTTTCATTTTTTTGTGCCTCCAAAAATTAAAAAAAGGAGAAAAATTATTTTTTAGGTACTACAAAATTTCTTAATAGAGGTGGTATCTTGGAAATATCAACGGTTGACACTGCTGGTACTATTGGTTCCTGGTAATTTCTTTTGAGAACTTCTTGTCCATCTCTACTTAATAGAAATTGAACGAATTTTTCAGCTAAGTCTTTATGTTTGGAATTATTAACAACTGTTATTCCATACACAATTGGTTTAAGCTTTACAACTTGTTTTTTTGTATCTGCATATTGTACTAAACTAATTTTTTTGTATTCTTTTTCATATTTTGTTGATTTTAAATTTAATTTTTCTGGTAATTCTACATATTTTAGTTTGTGTTGCATTGCTACACTCTTATAGATGATTAGATAATCTATTTGGCCTGATTCAAGTGCAGATACTAAATCAACTTCCTTAGGACGTATCATAACTTTTTTATCTGGTTTAAGATCTGAAGGTGCATACACAACATACCCACTATCATTTGCAACAGAAGTTATGCTTGTATGTTTAGCAATAAGATTTTCAAAAATCGTATCATTATTGTAATATTTGTTTGCTAATTGTATCATCATCACTGCTCTATAACCACATGGATCTAAGTTAGGATTACTAAATCCATATTTTACATCTGGTCTCTGAAAGATTTGATACCAATTCTCACCATTTATTTCATTTTTATATTTACTCTTATCTGTGTAGGCTATAACTAACTCATTTCTAGCAAATTGGATGTTCCAAGTTGCATATTTTGGTATCATCCTTTTATCAATTAAATCATAATCAGCTACAGCAACGATGTCACCAGGTTTTTTTAAATCCGTTATTTGCCTAATTGCCTCAGCACTACCATGTGATTCTATTTCAATTTTTACATCAGGATTTCTGTTTTCAAATTCTTTGGCAGCATCAGTAAGAGGTTTAGCCAAACTACCAGCGCAATATATTTTTAGAGTAGTTTTATGGCTTTGTTGATATGCAAGTACTCCAACACCTAATACTGCCAAAATGATTATTATTATTGCAATTTTCTTGTACATTTCTTCACCTCCTGCATGTCATGTTAAGTTACTTTATACGATAGATTTAATATATGCATTTCGTCTTTAATAAAGTAAGAAAGATTATTAAAGATATAAAAACTAAGTTTTAATATTTTTTAAAATCGTTCTTGCAATTTCTCTTGCTCCATCCCATCCCATGGTTTTAGCTTGTCCATGCATTACATCCACAACAGGTATTTTATATGTAAAAGAAAAACTTAATTCATTTGCTCCACCTAAAATTATATCAACGTCTGTATCTTTCAAACGCTTTTCTATTTGGATTAAATCAGGTTCTATCAAAATTTCAGGTTCAAAATTGGTGTTGGATAATACAGTATTAAGATGTTTTAAGGTCTTTTCACCCACTAAATCTATAGATATAAGGACAGGCTCCATACCTAACTCTATTATAAAGTCTGTTAATGCTACAGCTCTAGTTGGTCCAGAAATTATAGCTACTTTACATCCTTTTAAATTTTTTATCAATTTATCCTTAATTTCTTTAAATTCAGCATATTCCTTTTCTAAAGGATAATCTATATCAAAAAAATCCAATATTTTATTGAAAAAGCGATAAGTATTATTAAAACCTATAGGGAATGGATAATCAATGAATTCCATCCCAAATTTCTTTTTTAAAAATTTGGATGGTTTTATTGCAGATATATCACAAAATGAGTAATTTAGGTTGGCTTTAGTTAAATTTCTTATTTCCCTTATATTACATCCAGAAGTCAAAACACAGTTTACTCCAATTCCCATTTTTTTAAGTTCGTTTTTTAAATGTTTAAGATCTGGTCCGCCTCTATACATGCCAATGAAATTTATTAATGGTTTATCACTTTTTTTACAAGGTTTAACAAGCTCTTTAATTAAAGTCATTATGGTATCTTCATATCCTTCATTTTGCCTTGCTTCAAATCCTCCAGCACTTACAGCAATTATTTCTGCATTTATTTCATTTTTTATTTCCTTTACTACCCTGAAAACATCTTCACCAATGATACTTGTTGAGCAAGATGTAAGTACAGCTATCAAATCAGGCTTATAATATTTGTCAACTTTAACAATCGTATCTTTTAACTTTTTTTCAGCGCCAAAAACTACATCTTCCTGAGAAAGTTGTGTAGAGCATATTTTTACTTTTGAACCGCCCCTTAATGTTAGAAGATATCTCATGTGGTATGCACAACCAACAGGGCCATGAACAATAGGTATAGCATTTTTTATTCCCAGTATTGTTTTAATAGCTCCAAACAATTTACAGGTATGCATAGGTTCCATTTTTACACCTAAGAACTAGCATCTCTTATCATCAAAATCTTATTAATGGCATTAAGTACTGCCTCAACACTGGCCATGACAATGTCTTCCCTAGTAGCACGTCCTGTTGCTTTATTATTATTTTTGTCACTCATAACAACAAATACATCAGCTAAAGCATTAGTTCCTCCTGTTATGGCATCGATATGGTATTCATCTAACTTAATATCAGCTGTTTCTTTAACTAAGCTTTGAATAGCATTTATAGCTGCATCAACAGGACCTACACCTGTCTTAGCTCCTGTTTTAATTTTTCCATCTATTTCAAGTTTTACTGTTGCCGTTGGCATTACATTTTCTCCAGTCATTACAGCTATTCCTTTAAGTTTGACACGTTCTTTTTCTGCTTTACCTAATATTGATAAAGCTAATGCTCTTAAATCAGCGTCAGTAACCATTTTGCCTTTATCACCTAATGTTTTTACTTGTTTGTACAATTTCTTAAATTCTTCTTCATTCATTTCAATATCATATTCTTTTAGTTTTGACCTGATTGCATTTGCACCTGTATGTTTACCAAGAACGATTCTTCTCTTATGCCCTACCATATCTGGAGTTATTGGTTCGTAAGTCTCTGCTTTCCTTAAAACACCGTGCACATGTATACCTGATTCATGTGCAAATGCATTTTCACCTATGATAGCTTTGTTTGGTGGGATTTTAATTCCAGTTAATCCAGAAACTAGTTCAGCTGTGCCTACCAATTTCGAAGTTTTAATATTTGTATTTATTTTGTAATGTACTGTGAGGGCCATTACTACCTCTTCAAGGGCTGCATTACCAGCTCTCTCACCTATGCCATTCATAGTAACATGTACTTGCTCGGCTCCAGATTCAACAGCAGCTAATGAATTAGCAACAGCTAATCCAAAATCATCATGACAATGCACACTAATAGGTACTTTAACATGTTTTTTTAAATTTTCTATAAGTAATTTCATAGCTGATGGAATCATGACTCCTACAGTATCAGCAATGTTAATTTTATCAACGCCTGCATCTTCTACAGCTTTACATATTTTACATAAGTAATTAAATTCTGTTCTTGTGGCATCTTCAGCGGAAAATTCAGCTGTAAGTCCATGATCTTTGATATATTCAACAGCGAAAACAGCTTTATCAATTATTTCGTCTTTACTCATCTTTAATTTATAATCTCTATGTAATGGTGAAGTACCTATAAATGTATGAACGTAATCTATATCACAATCAATTGCAGCGTCTATGTCTTCCTTTAATACACGTGCCAATCCACATATCTTAGCATTTAAACCAAGTGATGAAATTTTTGATGTAGCACTTCTTTCTCCTTTAGATGCGGCTGGAAATCCAACTTCTATGATATCTACTCCTAATTCATCTAATTTTCTTGCTATTCTAACTTTCTCATCCACAGTTAATGCAACGCCAGGAGTCTGTTCACCATCTCTTAACGTCGTATCAAATATATAAACTCTTTCAGGTAGATTTAAAGATTTTTTTACTTCTTCGATGTACATTTTATCCCCTTTTTAATAGATTATTAACAACATTGTACAATCTTTTGTGGTAAGAAGAATTAGCTTTTGCACTTGTTTTTCCTTTTTGGATGGCATCTAAAATGTCATCAATCCCTGAATGAGTATCAACAATTGTAATGCATGCACCAATTTCTTCTGGAAAATGAGCATCACTTGCCCCTATTTCTGGAATATTTCTCTTTTTTGCAAATTTTTTTGCACGTAAATTACCGATACTTACACATCTTCCATTTAAAACTTCTATGGCGTCAAAATTTAAATTTTTAACTGTAGATCCTAAACTATCTCTTAATTTATCAAAAGGATGGGGAGCTATTGCAACCCCGCCAAGGTCTCTTATTCTTTCTAATGTTTCCTCTGCACTAAGGTATTTTTCAATTTCTTCAGTTATACCTAAAGCTACTATATGCCCTTCCCTCGTACTAATTTCAATTCCTGGGATTATAAGAATATCTTCAATATTTCTTTTTGCAATAACTTCGTATCCTTTAATTGTATTATGATCTGTTATAGCAATTGCATCTAAGCCACGTTTTTTAGCAATTTTAACAATATCATCCGGAATATTTTTTGAATCCCCAGAATATAGTGTGTGAATGTGTGGATCCAATTTTATCAAATAATCACCTTAAAATTTTATAAAATTTAAAATCACGGACCCGGCGGGATTTGAACCCGCGACCTTGGGATCCGAAGTCCCACGTCCTAGTCCAGGCTAGACCACGGGCCCTATAAAAATATTATATTTAGATAAAATTAATATTTGTTCACATAATATATAAAGGCTAACAACAAAAAATTTGTCTTTTGAGTTTTTTATTAGGGAAGTTAGTCAAAAAATTAACAGAGGTGAAACAATGCGAATTTTATTAATACATGCTGATTATTTAAAGTATCATGTAAGAGATAAAACAAAGTTTGCAGAAAAAATTGAAGAAGAAATGAAAAAAGGTTCATTTGATGAATCATTGGTAGTGTTTACAGCAGTAGAAAAGGAAGATGAAAAGAACCCTGATGGTATCATAGATGAAGCTGTTCAAGAGATAAAGAAAATAAAGAAAAAAGTAGGCGCTGAAAATATTGTCATATATCCTTATGCTCATCTAAGTTCATCTTTAGCTTCACCAGATGCAGCAGTAGATATTTTGAAATCATTAGAATCTAAACTTAAAAGTGAGGGCTTAAAAGTTTCAAGGGTTCCATTTGGATGGTATAAATCATTTGAAATATCCTGTAAGGGTCATCCTCTTTCAGAATTATCAAGAAATATTAAGGTGAAAACTAAAAAGATCAAAGAAGAATCTATTGAATCTGAATGGTTTATTATGGACAACGAAGAATTAATTGAAATTGATAATTATGAATTTAAGGATTTTGAATTTAAAGACGTTGTTTATCATGAATTAGGAATTGTAAAACCCTCAGAAAAAGAACCACCTCATATAAAGCTGATGCGTGAAAAGAAGATTGCAGATTATGAACCTTCTGCTGATATAGGACACCTTAGATGGTACCCAAAAGGTAAACTTATTAGAGATCTTCTATCTGATTATGTTTATTCATTGGTTACTAAATATGGGGCTATGGTAGTTGAAACACCAATAATGTATGATCTCAGTGATAAAGCAATTAGAGTTCATGCAGAAAAATTTGGAGAAAGACAATATAGGATCCACAATAAGAAAGAATTAATGTTAAGATATGCATGTTGTTTTGGAGCATTTAAAATATTAGCTGATTCATTTTTAAGATGGAAAGACCTTCCTGTTAAAATATACGAACTTTCAACCTACAGTTTTAGATTAGAGCAAAGAGGAGAAGTTGTTGGACTAAAAAGATTAAGATCATTCACAATGCCTGATCTTCACACTGTATGTAGAGATATGCAACAAGCTTTAGAAGAATTTGAAAAACAAGTAGAAATGTGTTTAAAAGCTGCTGAAGATTTAAAATTGAACCATAAAGCAATATTTAGATTCACTAAAGATTTCTACGAAGAGAATAAAGAATGGATAAAATCATTGTCTAGAAAAATAAACGAACCTATTTTAATTGAGTTACTCCCAAAAAGAAAACATTATTGGGTAGCAAAAATAGATTTTGCAGCAGTGGATAGCCTTGGTAGACCTATAGAAAATTCCACCGTACAAATAGATGTTGAAAGTGGAAAAAGGTTTAATATTAGTTATCTTGATGAAGATGGTAAAAATAAATTTCCAGTGATATTACATTGTAGTCCTACAGGAAGCATCGAAAGAGTTATTTGTAGTTTACTTGAAGAAAACGCAAAAAAAATAAATAATAATAAACTACCAATGTTGCCTGTTTGGCTATCTCCAATACATGTGAGAGTAATTCCAGTATCTGAAAAACATGTAGATTATGCTATAGACATTGTAAAGAAAATAAATTCTTATGGCATACGAGCAGACATAGATGATACAAATGAAACTGTGTCAAAGAAGGTTAGAAACGCTGGAAAGGAATGGATACCATATGTAGCTGTAATAGGTGATAAAGAAATTTCTGAAGATGAATTGACAGTGACTATAAGAGAAAATGATGAAAAAAGAGAACTTAAACTAGAAGAATTAATTGAAATTGTAAAAAATAAATTAAAGAACAAACCCTTCAAGCCATTGACAATACCTTACAGAATATCACAAAGAGTTGAAATAGGATAAATTTAAGTCAACTGTAAGCTTTTTTACTAGCTGCAATTTTTTTTGCTTTCCAAAATGCAATAACTGAAATTAAACCCAAAATAAAATATGAGCTCAGGCCCTGATATAGTGTCCAATTTGCAAAATCTTCATTTTTTAATATATAAGTTTCGAGTGCATTGGCTCCTATTACCATCAATCCTAAAACACCTGCTGCAATGCTTAATAATGAAGCTACATATAAATAAGAGATAGCTTTTCTTTCTTTTCCTAAAATCGAATTTTTCAAGCCAGCCAAATATATAGATGATATCACCAACAACACAAAAGAGACATATATGTCTCTTTGAGGATATATTAGGGTTTTTATTTCAATTCCAAAAAATGCTAACAATTCTATTAATCCATAGAAAAGATATAACAAGCCAAAAACCAAAGTTAAAAATTTAATGGACTTCATGTAATCCCTCCTATCCAAATTATCAATAGAGACATAAGATACGCAACTATTAATTCATAAGCAATAGTTAACAACATCCATTTTGTTCCTGCCTCCTGTTTCACAGTTGCCATAGATGCAACACATGGAACATAAAGTAATGTAAATACCATCAAAGCAAATGCATTCACTGGTGTTAAAGTGTGAGCTAATATTGTTCCAAGTTTTTCTTCCTCAACGCCATTTAATGTTCCAAGAGTCCCTACAACTGATTCTTTTGCAAGAAATCCAAAGAATAATGCAACGACTATCTTCCAGTCCCAACCCATCGGTTGGAAAAGTGGTTGCAATGCATGACCTATCACTGAAACCCATGATTTATCTATTTGCTCCGTATTTCCAAGGAATCCAGTAGGGCCTGTTATAGAAAGTAGCCAAACTAAAACTACAACTGCAAAAATGATAGTACCTGCCTTTCTAAGGAAAAGTTTTGTTCTCGTCCAAGTAGGACCTAAAATACTTCTCCAGGTTGGTCTATTGTAAGGTGGCAATTCCATTACAAAATGCGATGGTTTTCCTTTGAATATAATTTTCCTGAAGATCCATGCCAAAAACAATGCAACAAGAATTCCAATGATATACATGCTGGTTATCACTGTTCCTTCTTTTCCTGCAAAAAATGCACCAGCCAATAGTACATAAACTGGTAAACGGGCACTGCAAGACATTAATGGATTTACAATTATTGTTAATATTCTGTCTTTCTCGTCCTCGAGTGTTCTTGTTGCCATTATTGCTGGAACATTACAACCAAAACCCATGACGAGAGGTATAACTGATTTGCCATGTAAACCGCATTTTTTCATAAGTCTGTCCATTACAAACGCTGCTCTAGCCATATAGCCACTGTCTTCCAATAATGAAAACATAAGGAATAAGAATGCTATCGGTGGAAGAAAAGACAACACTGTACCAAATCCATTACATATTCCATCTTTAATAAAAGATGCAAGTACGGGATTTTGGATTATGGAAGATGCATGGTCGCCTATCCATCCAAAAAACATGGTTATCATGTCTTTAAATGGCGCTGAAACATCAAAAGTAAATTTAAATGCCATCCACAACAATGCAAAAAATGAAGGCAACCCTAAATATTTATGCGTAAAAACTTCATCAAGCATGTCGCTAACAGTTAATTTTCCTTTCTTTTTATGCATAACTTTCTTTACGATATGAGATATGATACTATATCTCTCATTTGCAAGTTCAAGTTCCATATCTGTTTTAAAACGATTTCTAATCTTGATAACCTTATCAAAAATTTTGTTTTTAATTTTATTTTCACACTCTGTCCTTATAATATTTCTAACTTCTGGATCTCCTTCAAGTAATTTAATTGCTAGCCATTTTACATTGTAATTTCTTTTTAACTTTTTATCATTGGAAATGATATTAACTAATTCAACAATGTAGGGAGTAAACTTAGGATAATCCAATATAGGGGCTTTTTTGTTTAAAGAGTCAACAATTTTATCCTTTAATTTTTCTATACCAATTCCTTCACATGCTATTGTAGTAACAACTGGTATTCCAAGCAATTCTCCAAGTTTTTTTGCATTAATTTCATATCCTCTTTCTTTAGCAATGTCTACCTTATTTAAAACTAATAATACATTTGCTCCAATTTCTAAAAGTTGTAATGTTAAATATAAGTTCCTCTCTAAATTTGAGGCATCTAAAATATCAATTACAACTTTAGGTTTTGTTTTTACTATGAAATCCCTTGCTATTTTTTCATCAATTGATTCTGCAGATAATCCATATACACCTGGTAAATCTATAACTTTAAAATTAATTCCTTTGTGTGTAAATTCACCAACCTTTTTTTCTACAGTCACTCCAGGCCAGTTTCCAACATGTTGTTTTAAACCAGTTAATGAATTAAAAATGGTGGATTTACCTGTATTAGGATTTCCAATAACTGCAATAGTAACTGCTTTTTTATTCATATATTAATTCCTCCACATATATTTTAGATGCTAATCCTCTTCCAATGGCTATTTGGCCTCCACCATTCAAAGATACAATTATAGGTCCTGACATTTGATTTCTAATGACAGAGACTTCTTTCCCAGGTTTTAATCCCAAATCTATTAATTTTCTAGCTAATCCCCGCCCACCTAACAATTTTTTTATCTTAACTTTTTTATTTTCTCTTGTCAATGCTAGAGGAAGTATTAATGTTTTCATTTTTTTCAACCTCAATATATTGAGCTTCTTCGCTCCTTAATGACAATAAATATCCTTTTATTTCAATTTCTATAGGATCCTTTAGAGGTGCTCTTTTCACAACTTTTACTTTTGTCCCTGGGACAAGTCCCATATCAAAAAATCTTGATTTAGGACCTCCTAAAATATTTTTGATTTTTACAATTTCACCAGTTTTAACTTCATTTAATCTCATTATATACAGCCCCATTATTTCACATGAATTTTTTCAGCTAGTTTTTGACTCAATGTAACAAGGTCTCCATTTACTTTCACTAAAAAATAGCTTCCTTCCATTTTTTCTTTTTCATAATCTTTTTTATTTATTATTTTTATTTTTTTGCCTTTTTCAATCCCCATTTCCTTGAAACGATTTAATAAATTTGTTCCAGCTATTAATTCATGAACTTTAGCCTCTTGATTTTTCTGTAATTGAGTTAGTTGCATTTTTTCTCCATTTTTTTCTATCAGTATTTTAGAAGCTTCACCAGCGTCTAAAGTTATTTTATCCTTCTTTCCATTGATTTTCAAAACAAAGGAAACATCTGGGAAATTATCTACTAAAACTTCCATGCCTTCAGAAATTCCTAATCTAGCTATTCTTTTATTAAAGGTTCTACTACCCATAATAGTCCTTATTCGTCCTTTTTCTCCCATATTTAATCTGGATAACGGACAAATTTTTTCTTTAGTTTCTACATAAATTTTTTCGGCCCATCCTCTTCCTATAACAATGTTTTTTTCATTTGTTTTTATTAGTAAAGGTCCTTCACTTCCACATTTAGATTTGGTGGCTATTATTTTTATTTTTTTACCTTCTTCAATTCCAAATTTCTTTAAAAATTTTTTAATTTTATTTCCACCGTCTATTTTTTCTATAAGATATTCTTCTTTTGGTTTTACATTTGTTACTAACATTTTTAGTATCTCCTCATTTTTTTTAGTTATACTTAAAAAATAATTTATATATAAATTTTACGGTTCAATGAAAAAAATAAAAATAAAACAAGTTTTTCATTTTTTTAAAGTTATGGCTGCTATTAAAATCAAAATACCAATAATTATTGCGCCTATACCTAAGACATATGGATATATAAGCTCTGGATTAAATAATAGGCACAGACCAGACACAGCAAATAATATTCCAACAGCAAATAAAATAATTTGTATTGTACTTCTTGGTAAAAGTATTGGTCTCAAATTTTTATTTTCACTGCGAAATATAGCCATTAAAAGAAACCCAATACCCATGCCTATAGAACTACCAACATCTGGTCTATGAAAAGCTAATCCGATGCCTACACCAATAAACATGCAAGCAACAAATAATAGGCCTGTTTTCACACCATGTTTTTGATTTTTTCCTTCCATTTTTTCACATCATTTTGTTTTTAATTTTAATTTTTTTATAGAGAAAAGTATATATAATATAAATTTGATATATCGAGGAAACTATATATAAAAACTATGATATTTTAAAAAAATTGGGTGGGAAGTTTTTGAGTTATGACAAAGAATTTGTAAAAAGATTTGTCCAGGGATTCGGGAAAACGATGATACTATTTATGATTGGCAAAAAACGCATGCATGGTTATGCAATAATAAAAAAACTTGAAGAAATTTATTGTTCAGAAAAAATGCCAAACAAAATAAGACATCCAGGCCCAAGTATCGTATATCCAATTTTACATGATCTAGAAAGACGAGGATTAATAAAAGGGCATTGGGAATCAAAAGGGAAGAGAAAAATAAAGTATTATGAAATAACACCGAAAGGAAAGGCCACAATAGATAAAATAAAGAAAATAATAGATGAAATATCTAAAATATGGGATAAATTTTGGAGAGAGATAAGGTGATAGGATGAAATATGCTATAGAAACATTTAATTTGACCAAAAAATATGGTGATTTAATTGCTGTGAATAAATTGAATTTTAAAGTTAAAAAAGGTACAATCTTTGGTTTATTAGGCCCAAACGGCGCTGGTAAAACAACGACAGTTAAAATGTTAACATGTTTAATACCTCCGACATCTGGTACAGCTAAAGTTGGTGGACATGATATAATTAAAGAGCCAGATAAAGTAAGACAGAAAATAGGAATGGTTCCACAACAAGTAAGCTTGTATAGGGATTTAACTATAAGAGAAAATTTAGAGTTGTGTGCTGATTATTATGGAGTGCCTAAAGATATTAAGAATGAACGTATTGATGAATTATTAGAACTTGTTGACATTAAATATGCTGAAAACAAATTGATAAAGCATCTTAGTGGAGGACAACAACAAAAAGCTTCATTGGCTGCAAGTTTAATCCACGAACCTGAAATATTGTTTTTAGATGAACCAACTACAGGTCTTGATCCAACTACTAAAAGAATTTTGTGGAATTTAGTTAAAGAATTAAATTCAAAAGGTATTACAATCATACTTTGTTCTCATGACATGTATGAAGTTGAACTATTATGTGATTATGTGGGAATCATAAATAAAGGAATTTTGGTGGCATGTGACACGCCACAAGGGCTTAAGGACATGTTAATTAAAAAATCAAAAAGTCGTACGAGAGAATTAAGTATTTTAATAAATAATCTAAATTCAGAGATAATTAACAATTTAAATGATTTAACTTTTGTACAAAAAATTAAAAAACATCATAATCAGCGTATAGATATCAGAATAGATACTACTTCTAGTAATTCTATTAATAAAGTGATAAATGCCATTTTAGGTAGTGGTGGAGAAATAATTGCAATACATACAAAAGATCCTTCTTTAGAAGACGTGTTTATAGAAGTTACAAAAGAAAAAGGTGAAGTCAATGGAAATTGAAATTAAAAAATTATATTGGATGATAAAAAAGGATGCACTAACATTGTGGAGACATAAACCAAGATTAATATCAATGTATCTTTTTCCAATACTTATGATTGTTTTGTTTGGTTATGGTATGGGTGGAGAATTGAAACACATACCAACAGTGATTGTAACTGAAAGCCACGGTCACCTAACAGATAACACAATTTCAGCTATTAAAAAAATAGATATTTATGATGTTAAAGATGTGACTAGTGATGTTAATAAAGCTAAAAACATGGTAAAAAATGGAAAAGTAAAAGCGGCTATCATACTTCCAAAAAATTATGAAAATTATAATGAAAATAGAACTGTGACAGTTTATGTAGATTCATCAGATCAAATTGCTAGTGAATCTATAATTCAAGCAACAAAAGCTATATTTACAAAAATACAGACAGAATCCATGATAAAAGAGATGAAAAATATACAACTAGTTATGCATGGAGTACAACCTACAGGATTTAATTTGTTAGGTATGATAAATGTTGATATTAAAAAAGCATATGGAGATATAAGGTATATAGACTTTTTAACACCAGGAATACTTGCAATGACGGTTATGATGGCATGTATGTTTGCCATGGGAGCTACAATAGCTGGTGAAAGAGAAAGAGGAGAATTACCAAGATTATTTATGACACCAACTAATGTTAGCACGGTTTTAATAGGTAAAATATTATCAAGGTTAACATTGGAGACTGGTAGAGCATTGGTTTTATTGTTTTGTGCAATAATATTATTTTCAGTGTCTGTAAAAGGTAATATACTTCTAGTGATACTTTTACTTGTTCTTACAGCATTGTGTTTTATTGGTTTAGGAATAATGATTTCTGGAAGGGTTGAAACACAAGAAGATTATTCACAAATAGTAATGCCAATTGCAATGCCAATGATGTTTATTTCTGGAGTATTTTACCCAATAGAGACAATGCCATGGATATTTCAGAAAATAGCATATTTACTACCATTAACTTATGCAAATTTGGCAATAAGAAGTGTAATGCTTAAAGGAGCCTCATTAGGTACAATATGGCCATATATAGCTGTATTAATTGGATATACATTGTTGTTTTTTGTGTTGGGTGTAAAAGGATTTAGAAGAGATATGTAACCTTTTTTATTTTTTATTAAATGATAAATTATTTATTATTAAGTTAAATTAAATTCTTAAAAAGTTGGAGGTATAGTCTATGTTATGGATTTTGGTTGCAGTTGTAATAGTATTACTTATAATATTAGCTCAGTCATTGAAAATTGTAAATCAATATGAAAGAGGAATAGTGTTTAGGTTAGGTAAAGTTATAGGAGTAAAAGAGCCTGGTTTAAGAATTATAATACCATTTATAGACAGAATGGTTAAGGTATCTCTAAGGATTGTCACATTGCCAATTCAATCACAAAAAATAATAACCCAGGACAATGTATCTATAGATGTAGCTGCAGTAGCATATTTCAAAGTAGTTGATCCTCTTAAGGCAGTGATATCTATAGAAGATTACTATAGTGCTGTTAATCAAATATCACAAACCACAGTGAGAAATGTTGTGGGTAAATTTGAATTAGATGAAATATTATCTGAAACTTCCAAAATTAATGAGGAAATTAAAAAAACAATCGATGAACACACTAAAAAATGGGGAATAGAAGTGATGACAGTGGAAATAAAAGATATAAAATTACCTGAAAGCATGCAACGTGCAATGGCAAAACAAGCTGAAGCTGAAAGAGAAAAAAGAGCTAAAATTATAACTGCAGAAGGAGAATATTTATCAGCGAAAAGGCTTGGTGAAGCAGCAGATATAATTGAAAAACATCCAGTGGCATTACAACTTAGAAATCTTCAAGTACTTACTGAGATTGCCGCAGAAAAAAATTCCACAATAGTTTTTCCAGCTCAATTTATGAGCAGCATCAATGATATAAAAAAGTTTATTGAAAAAGAATCAAGAAAATGAGGAGGTTTAAAATTTGGCAAAAATTTTACCGGGTGCTAAAGTTATAGGAGATGTAAAAATAGGAAAAAAATCATCTGTATGGTATAATGCAGTTATAAGAGGAGACCTCGCACCAATAAAAATTGGCTCATACTCTAATATACAAGATAATTGTGTTATACATGTAACTGATAAACATGGTGTAAAAATTGGTGATTATGTTTCAGTAGGGCATGGCGCCATACTCCATGGATGCAAAATTAAAGATAATGTACTTATAGGAATGAATGCAACAGTGCTCAATGCTGCAGTTATAAATGAAAACTCAATAGTTGGTGCTGGGGCAGTTGTCACAGAAAATAAAGAATTTCCTCCCGGAAGTTTAATACTTGGTGTACCAGCAAAAGTTGTACGGGAATTAACAAAAAAAGAAATAAAATCAATAAAAGAAAATGCTATAAAATATTATGAGCTTGCATGTAAACAGGAAAAATAAACTTAGATTATTATTCTTGCATCACCTATACATCCACCATTCCCATCATTAAAAACAAAAACAGGGTTCAAATCTATCTCTTTAATTTCTTCATGAATATCCATTATAACACCTATCTTCATTAAACATTCAACAAGAAAATTAATATCTTTCCTTTTTCTTCCCCTTACACCTTCTAAAATTTTGTATGATTTTAAGTCCTTAATCATGTCTACAGCAAATTCTCTTGTTATTGGATATACACCAAAACTAACATCATCTAAAACTTCAACAAAAATCCCACCTAAACCTACCATAAGGACTGGCCCAAAAATTTTGTCTCTTTTTGCGCCAACTATAACCTCTATTTTTTCTTCATCAATAAACTTTTCCACTAGAACACCCTCTATTCTAACATTTGGATCATGTTTTTTTGCATTATTAACCAGTGTATTATATGCTTTTTTTGGATTATCTGGGTTTATTATAACTCCACCAACTTCGGTTTTATGTATTATTTCTGGAGAAACAATTTTCATTACACATTTGCCTAATTTTTTACAAAATTCTAATGCTTCATTTTCATTTTTAGCTAAGTAACATTCAGGAACAGGTAATTCATAAAAATCTAATAATTTTTTTGCTTTGTATTCGTTTGGACTCTTCAATAAATTATCAATGTAATCTCTGTTTTTGTCTCTAATTTTCAAAAACTTTTCTTTAATTTTTTCTAACTCCTCGTCGTAATCTTTTCTAACCTTCATTAAGCTATAATTATAGAGACGCGACAATGCTTTGACACCATTTTCAGGTGTTAAATATGATGGAATTCCTCTTCTCCTTAAATAACCTTTCACATCTTTGACTGAAACTCCTCCAACAAAAGAAGTTATTAGTGGTTTATTTTTAACCTCTCTACAATTATTTTTTATTTTAACTAATGATCTAGCTACATCAATGGGTTTAGTCATTTCTTGAGGTGTTAATACAACAAGAATCCCATCTGTGTTTTTATCTTTTCCTAATAATTCAGTACATTTTTCATATCTTTCAGGGGGTGCATCCCCAATTATGTCTAAAGGATTTGAAATATTGGCAGTGGGAGGTAAAACATCTTTAAGTTTTGAAATTGTTGATTTATCAAAATTTGCTAACTTCATTCCATGTTCAACACATGCATCAGCTGCTAAAACACCGAAGCCTCCTGCATTTGTTATAATGGCAATTTTATTTGATTTTATTATTGGTTGTGTGGAGAAAATATGTATTAAATCTACTAGTTCCTCAAATGTATATGCTCTAATTATACCTGCTTCTTTAAATACAGCTTCATATATAGAATCCTCACCTGCTAAAGCACCTGTATGTGATTTAACAGCTTTTTTTCCTATTTCAGTTTTTCCAGATTTTAAAGCTATTATTGGTTTTTTTCTAGACAATTTTTTGGCAGATTTTAAAAATTTTTTATCTTTTAAGCCTTCTATATATAAAACTACAATTTCAGTATCATCATCCTTTATAAAATATTCTAGTAGGTCACTTTCTTGGATATCTACTTTATTACCAATACTTACGACTTTAGAGAATCCAATGTTTAATAAAGGTGCAATATCTAAGATTGCATCCAATATAGCTCCACTTTGAGAAACTATTGAAACTTTTCCTTTTGGTGGAAAAATACTTGCAAAAGTAGCATTTAAATCTAAATGTGTATTCATGATTCCTAAACAATTTGGACCAATAATTCGAATACCATAATTCTTTGCTATTTCTCTTATTTTATTTTCTAATTCATAATTTCCTACTTCTGAAAAACCTGCAGTGATTATGACTGCTCCTCTAATGTTTTTTTCTCCACACTCTTCTAATACTTTTGGTACAATTATGTTGGGTACAGCTATAACAGCTAAATCTATTTCATCTTCAACGTCTAAAACAGAACTATAACATTTCATGCCTAATAAATTTTTGTATTTTGGATTTACTGGATATACATTGCCTTTAAAATTTTTTAAATTCCTTATTATAGAATATCCAACTTTACCTTTTGTCTTTGATGCACCTATAACTGCAACTGAATTTGGATAAAAGATGTTTTTTAAAGACATTGCACTCCCCAAAAAATTTAAGTTTAATTTAATAATATTAATAATTTTTATTAGGAACAAGAAATAATTATAATTTTGGAGGTAATTTTTTTGACATCGCAAATAGAGTTTATTTGTAAAAATAAAAAACTTGTGCTTGATAAAGATAAAGTTAAAATAGAGGGTCCATTCCTCGATGATACGATGCAAATTGATGTAGTTGTTAAAAAAAATGAAAAAGATGTTATAGATTTTTTTAAAAGGATGGAAGATACTTTCTGTGAAATAAAATCTGAAAAATTAGAAGGAATGTGCCATATATATGATGTGAAAATTTCAAAAAAAGGAGAAAATTATGAAATTACTTTCTCATTAAGTGAGATTTAGGTGGAAAAAATGAAAAATAAATTACCTCTAATTTTACTCGCATTGTCATTTTTAATGTTTTTTATGAGCCTCACATATGCTTATGGTGCAGATTCAGAAAAATATGCAATTTTAGTGGGTGTAGCAAACTACCAAAACATAAGACCTTTAAAATACACAATTAATGATGTATATTCAATGAAAAATCTTTTAACAGAACAAAATTTCACAACTTATACATTGATAGATTCTAATGCAACAAAAGAAAATATCAAATCCACAATTTACAATGTTTCAAGCATGGTGAAAGAAAATGACACCTTTATTTTTTATTTCAGTGGACATGGGACAAATGGTCCAGATCTTCCTTACTATATATGTCCATATGATGCAAAAAATCTTTTAACCTGTATAAGAGCAGATGAACTCGCTACTTGGATTAAAACAATTAATTGTAAGAATAAAATACTTATATTTGACACTTGTTTTAGTGGTGGATTAGCAATTGAAAAAGAAAATGTTAAGACAACAGTATTATCTTATGTAACAAGTAATACAACAGAAAATGTTACAATTGGATATGTTTTTGGAAACGAAACAACCGTAATTACTTCTTGCTCTGAAGATGAATTCTCTTATGAAGATTATGTATTAAACCATGGTGTTTTCACTTATTATTTCTTAAAAGCATTTAAAGATCCTAGAGCAGACATAGATAAAGATGGATTTATAAGTTTACTTGAAGCATTTAATTATACTTTATCAAGAGTTAGAAAATATGTTGAAAATCGGTTTTGGGATGAACAAACGCCAAAGGTTTATGGTATCGTTGCGAACATTAAATTTAGGCTTTTACTTCCTGATCTAACAGTGGTATCAGCTGCATGTGAGGTTTTATCTCCTTCAGTTTTGCGTGTCTCTTATATAGTTAAGAACATAGGATATGGTTTTGCATTAGCTCCTTGGCAAGATGTCATATATCTCTCTGCAACTAAAGTTTTGGAAGAATTTTATACAATAGCCGCAAGAAATAATATACAAAAGGATCTTTTAGCTAATGCGACTTACAATATTACAACATATATTTATTTCTCCTCGCAGAATCTTTACCTTATTATCCACTGTGATGAGTTAAATTATGTCCCTGAATTAAATAAAACAAATAATTATTTTGTAGCTCCTATATCTACCCTAATTCCGTCTTCATCTAAATTAAATGAGAAAAATTTCTCAATAACAATTAAGAACGTTGGTTCAGAACCAATTCTATTTAAATATTATGTTAGCGTATATACATCTCCAGTAAAAGGAAGTAGAATTCTTTATGATGAATATTTCTATTTCTTAACTCCTGGAGAAAAAATAATTATAGATCTAGGTAGTTTTCCAGCCAATTACGCAGTGAGTACAACTTTTGAGATTATTAATCCCAGTAGTTCACCACTACATGCCAACATGCAAGCAGTTTTCAATGTTGAAGGATATGTGCCACAAATATTGGTACTCTCCAAGTATATTCCAGCAAGAAGCAAGAAATATTATACAATAAGATTTACAACAAACAACAATTTTGTGGATATATGGTGACACTGTTTTTACAGAGAAGAGGAGGCATTATATGAAAATAAATGAAAAAGGACATTTAGTTATAGGAGAAGTCGATGCTGTAGAGCTTGCTGAAAAATATGATACTCCTCTTTATGTAATAGATGAAAATAAAATTAGAGAAAATTATAGGCGAATTTATAATGCATTTAAAAAAAGATATGACAAATTTAAGATCCTTTATGCATGTAAAGCAAATACTAATATTGCAATAATGAAAATTTTGAATGATGAGGGTAGTGGAATTGATGCTGTATCTCCTGGAGAGATATATATAGCATTAGTGGCAGGGTTTAAACCTGAAGAAATATTATTTACAGGTAACAATGTTAGAAATGATGAATTAGAGTTTGCTGTAGAATCTGGAGTGATGATAAATATTGATTCTATATCTCAACTTAAGAGACTTTCAAAATTATGTAATCCTGAGGAAGTAGAAATATCTTTTAGGATAAACCCTCTCGTTGGTGCAGGACATCATGAACATTGTATAACTGGAGGAGAAATGAGTAAATTTGGTATAGCGGAAAAAGACGCTGTTAAAGCTTATTCTATGGCAAAGAATTTAGGATTTAAAATAAAAGGTATTCATTGTCATATAGGTTCTGGGATATTAGATCCAAGTCCATTTTTAATGGCTGTGGATGCTCTTACTAAAATTGCTGAAAGAGTTTCTAAAGAAGTTGGAATAGAATTTGAATTTATAGACATCGGTGGAGGATTTGGAATCCCATATAAGCCTGAAGAACCTGAGTTAAATATTGAAAATCTTGCAAAAAAAATCATTGAGGTATTTAAAGAAAGGTGTGATGAATATAATCTTGGAAATCCATGGTTATATATAGAACCTGGAAGATACATTGTTGGAAATGCAGCATGCCTGTTAACTAGGGTTAACACAATAAAGAAGAGTTATAGAAAGTTTGCAGGCGTTGATGCAGGGTTTAATACTTTGATTAGACCAGCCATGTATGGTTCATATCATCATATCATAGTAGCAAATAAAGCCAATGAAGAACCTTGTGAAAAAATAGACATTGCTGGAAACTTATGTGAATCTGGTGACATTTTTGCAAGAGATAGAGAACTTCCAAAACTAGAAGAGGGAGACATTCTTGCAATTATGGATGCTGGGGCATATTGTTTTTCAATGTCATCACAATATAATTCCAGACCAAGACCCGCTGAAGTACTTGTAAAAGATGACAAAGTGTCAATAATCAGGGAAAGAGAAAGCATCATAGACTTGTTAGATAAGCAAGTTATACCGGCAAGATTACTAAAAGGTGGTAAAAAATGAATACAAAGACGATTTTATTCACAAAAATGCATGCATTGGGAAACGATTATATATTAATTGATGAGACTCGAGGAGAAATTGTTAAAGAAAGAGAAAAACCTGAATTCGTGAAAAAAATTTGTGATAGGAACTTTGGGGTTGGCGGGGATGGAGTAATTTTTGTTTCAAAATCTGATAATTTGGATATTAAATTTAGGATTTTTAATGCAGATGGTAGTGAAGCTGAGATGTGTGGGAATGGAATAAGATGTTTTGCAAAATATGTATATGAAAAAGGTATATTAAGAAAGAAAAGAATGAAAGTTGAAACTTTAGCTGGCGAAAAAATTCTAAACTTAAAGACGAAAAATAATCTTGTTGAATCTATAAAAGTAGATATGGGGTTAGCAACTTTTAAAAGTGAAAAAATACCTGTAAAAACTAAAGATAAGACATTCATAAATAAAGTTTGTAAATTAAATGACAAAAAAATAAAATTAAGTGCTGTAAACGTTGGTAATCCTCACACTGTTATTTTTGTGGATGAAGTATCTAGAGATTATGCAGAGAAAATAGGACCAGTAATAGAAAATCATCCAATTTTTCCAGAAAGAACAAATGTAAATTTTGTTAAGGTGTTAAATCCAAATGAAATTAAAATGATTACATGGGAACGTGGTGTAGGTATTACTTTAGCATGTGGCACAGGTGCAGTAGCATCTACAATAGTTGGTAGAAAACTAGGGAAATTAAATAAAGAAGTTACAGTTAATTTACCTGGCGGCAGGTTAAAAATAGAGATTTATGAAAAAAATAATAAAATAGGGGCATTCATGGAAGGTAAGGCTACTATGGTCTTTGAAGGAATATTATCAATGCCATGGCAATAGGTGGTACAATGCTAGGAAAATTAGGTGAAAAATTAAGAAAAAGTATAAAAAAATTAGCAAAGATGCCAATAGTAGATGAAAAAGTAGTCAAAGAAGTAATTAAGGATTTACAGAGAGCATTGATACAAGCTGATGTCAATGTAAAATTAGTGTTTAAACTCTCAAAATCAATAGAAAAAAGGGCTCTAAAAGAAGAACCACCAAAAGGTATAACTCCAAAAGAACACGTCATAAAAATAGTATATGAAGAATTAACAAAATTATTAGGTAAGAAATCATATAAACTTAAAATAGATAAGAAACCTTACAAGATTCTTTTTGTAGGGTTACAAGGTAGTGGAAAAACAACTACAGTTGCAAAATTAGCTCATTATTTACGGTTAAAAGGTTATAATTCAGCTGTTGTATGTACAGATACCTGGAGAACTGCTGCTTATGATCAATTAAAACAGCTTACTGAAGAAATAAATGTACCAATGTATGGAGATCCAAATGAAGATAATCCCATACGATTAGCTAAAGAAGGATTAAATAAATTCAAAAATTATGATGTAATACTATTTGATACTGCTGGTAGACATAAAAATGAGAAGGAATTATTAGATGAAATGGAAATGCTTAGCAAGGAAATAAACCCTGATGAAATAATTCTTGTTATTGATGGAACAATAGGACAGCAAGCTAAATCTCAAGCAAAAGCATTTTCTGAGAGGGTTAAAATTGGATCAATAATTGTTACAAAACTTGATGGATCAGCGAAAGGTGGTGGAGCACTTTCTGCAGTGTCTGAAGTTGGAGCACCAATAAAATTCATTGGGACTGGGGAAAAAATAGATGATTTAGAGGAATTTGATCCAGCAAGGTTTATGTCCAGATTGTTAGGCATGGGTGATATAAAGAGCTTAATAGAAAAATTTGAGAGGGTTGTTGAAGAAGAAGATAAAATTTCAGAAACTGTAGACACAATGCTATCAGGAAAGTTTACATTAAAGGATTTAAAGACACAATTTGAAACTATGAAGAAAATGGGTCCTTTAAAACAAATATTAAATATGTTACCTTTAGCTGGTAACATTCCTAAAAACTTTTCAAAAATAACTGAAGATAAAATCAAGAAATATTGTGTGATTATGGATTCAATGACTGAAGAAGAATTGGAAAATCCAAGGATAATAAAATACTCAAGAGTGAAAAGAATAGCTAGAGGTGCAGGTGTAAGAAACGAAGATGTTAGGGAGCTACTAAGATATTATAAAACTACAAAAAAGGCTTTGAAAGGCTTTGAAAGACGTAAACTAGGTGGCCCAATACAAAGTATACTAAAACAAATCATGCGTTAGTGATCGGCATGAAAGAGATTGTGAAAGAAATAATAGAATCAACAGGAGGTGCAATTTGCGAACGTTGTCTTGGGAGAATATTATCAAGAGAACTTAAAGTTGAAGGGCATGATAATTTAGAAAGAGGTAAAAAAATAAAAGAAAAATTAAATTTAGACTTAAAATCAGAAAATAGATGTTATATATGTGATAATATATTTGATAAAATAGATGAAGCTGCAGAAAAAGCAGAAGATAAAATAAATGAATTAGATATTGAGTTTTCAACATTTTTAGTTGGAAGTACTTTACCACCTGACATGTTACAACGTGATAAGGAAATTACTAGTCTTGTGTCTAAAGCTGAAAGCATTAAAAAAGATATAAATAGAGAAATAGGAAAACGGTTACGAAGAAAATTGAAAAAAAGGGTGGACTACCAAAACCCAGATATAGTAGTAAAAGTCAATTTTAGATATAAAGATCCAAATGTATACATACAAATAAATCCATTGTATCTGGAAGGAAGATATAGAAAACTTGTAAGAGGTATTCCACAAACTAAATGGCCTTGCAAACATTGTAGAGGGAAAGGATGTCCAAAATGTAATTTCAAAGGTAAAATGTATGAAGAATCTGTTGAAGAAATTATAGCAGGACCACTCATTGAAGCAACGAAAGCAAGGGAAAGCAAATTTCATGGTGCAGGAAGGGAAGACATAGATGTAAGGATGCTTGGTAAAGGACGTCCATTTGTAATAGAACTTAAAGAACCAAGACGTAGAAAACTAGATTTAGACAAAATTGTCGATGAAATAAATAAAAGTGCTGAAGGAAAAGTTGAAGTACTCTTCCTTAAGTATACTAATAGATCAAGAATAGTAGAGTTAAAAAGTATCAAAAGTTATAAAGTGTATAGAGCAATAGCTGAAATTGAAGGAAAAATAAAAGAAGAAGATCTAAAAAAGATTGAACCTTCGTTTATTGTTAAACAAAGGACACCGTTACGAGTTTCCCATAGAAGGGCTGATAAAGTTAGAATAAGAAAAGTTTATGATATAAAACCAAAAATTTTGGATGAAAATACAATAGAACTCAAAATAAAGGCTGAAGGTGGATTATATATAAAGGAATTAATTTCAGGGGATGAAGGTAGAACAAAACCAAGCATAACTGAAATGTTGGGAAAGCAAGCAAAATGTATAAAGTTAGATGTTATTGACATTGGAATTTAATTGGAGGTTTTATTAATGAAAGGTTCAAAGGGATTGAGAAGTGGAACTAGGTATAAATTCAAAAAGAAAAAAAGACCAGGAATGACTAATCCAATAACAAGAATGATACAAAGATTTGAAAAAGGTGATAAAGTTCACATAATAGTGGATCCTAGTATTCATAAAGGCCAACCACATCATAGATTCCACGGTAAAACAGGAGAAGTAATTGGAAAGAGAGGAAAATGTTATTTAATATCTGTAAGAGATGGTAATAAAGAAAAAATAGTTATAAGTAGGCCTGAGCACTTAAGACCTCAAAAGCAGTGATATCGATGATTGCTAAAGAAATTATAGAATCAACACCAGTTCCATTGCCTGTGGTTAAAGAAATGTTGGAAGAACTTGGCAAGGAGTATGAACTAACACGAGAACAAAAATTAATTTTAGAACATATCAGTAAATTCGTAAAATTGAGTGCAAAGGAAGCTATGGAACTCACAGACAAAATAGAAGAGATAGTAGGTGATAGAAGGATTGCCGTGCACATAGTAAACATAATGCCTGAAGATCTTGTAGAGTTACATGCATTATTAAGCAAAGAAAAAGTTTCATTAGGAAAGGAGGAAATGAAAAAAATTCTCAAAATTGTTAAAGAATATAAGAAAACTGAATAGCATGTGATTGGATGGAAAAATATGCTATTATTTTAGATTATCTTCCTCATGGGTACATAGAGGAAGGAAGGCCTTTCTTTAGGAAGCGGCCAGTAGCACAGGCCATAGGGAAAGATGAATTTACATTGTTAGAATTAATACCAAAACCTGGAGTAGAATTAGACATACATGAAGAAGTTTATATTGGGCCTGGAAAACGTGATAAAATAGCTAGAGTTAACAGACGATTAACAGCTAGAGAGTTAACAGCTACAGCTCGCGTAGAGTTACCATACGTAGTCGAAGAAATTGTTAGATCAAGAGAAAATGAATTTGTAGAATTTTTCAATAAAGCTACATCAATAAGTACTCGATTACACCAATTAGAGTTGTTACCAGGTATAGGAAAAAAATATATGTGGGAAATAATAAAAGCTCGTGAAAAAGAACCATTTAAAAGCTTTGAAGATATAAAAAAAAGAGTACCAAGTTTATCAGATCCTGTAAAAATTTTAGTTAAAAGAATACTTCTTGAATTAAATTTAGATGGAGGTAGTAAGGAAAAAGGAAAGAGAGGTAAACGAAAATATATACTGTTTGTAAAAGGTCTGAAGCGTAGGAGTAGAAGAAGACGGTGATCATAATATCATCATTACTCCATGAAACAAAATATATCTTAAAAAAATACAACATCTCTTTGAGTCGAAGATTGGGACAGAATTTTTTGATTAATGAATATATAAGGAATAAAATAATTAATTATGCAAATTTAAACAAGAAAGATACAGTGTTAGAAATTGGTCCGGGGATAGGAACTCTTACAATTCCAATGGCTAAATATGCAAAAAAAGTGATAGCAATAGAAAAAGATTGTAAGATGGTTGAAATACTGAAAGACAGAATTCATGATCTTAAAATTGATAACATAGAAATTATTAATGCAGATGCTCTTAAAATTAAATTCCCAAAGTTTAACAAAGTAGTTTCTAATTTACCATACACCATCTCCTCTCCAATAACATTTAAGTTATTAAATTATGATTTTAATTTAGGAGTTTTAATGTATCAAAAAGAATTTGCACAACGTCTCATTGCTAAACCAGGTACTTCCAATTATTCAAGATTGTCAGTCATGATGTATTTTAAGGCAAATGTAGAATTATTAGATATTATACCACCAAAATCGTTTATTCCAAGACCTAAAGTAAAATCAGCGATTGTTAAGATAATCCCAAAGAAGAAATTTAAAATTAATAGATTTTTTGAAAATGTGTGTCGGGCATTATTTCAGCATAAAAGGAAAAAATCAAAAAAAGCATTGATTGAATCATCACATGAACTTAACATGAATAAATCAAAATTAAAACAAATTTTGGAAAGATTAGACCCAAAGTTAGCAGAAAAAAGAGTATTTAAATTAACACCAAATGAAATTCTCAAAATATCAAAATTTATTGAGGAACATGATAAAGTACAAAAACCTTAAATTTAAAACATGTCCAAAAGTTTATGAACCTTCAGATGACACATTTTTGTTACTTAAAAATTTAAAAATATGTAAAGATGATAAAGTATTGGAAATAGGTACGGGAATAGGTATAATAGCTATATTTGCATCACAGATAGCTAGAGAAGTTGTTGCAACCGATATAAATCCCTATGCTATTCAATGTGCTAAAAAAAATGCGCAAATAAATTCTGTAAAAAACATTAAATTTCTTGAAGGAAATCTTTTTGAACCCATAAATGAAAAGTTCAATACAATTTTATTTAATCCTCCTTATTTACCAACAGAAGATTTTAAAGAATTAAAGGATGAGTTATGCTTAGCATGGGATGGAGGAAGCAATGGAAGAAAAATCATTGATAGATTTTTAAAAGAAGTAGACAAATATTTAAAACCTGATGGGAAAATTCAATTAGTCCAATCATCTCTTTCAAATCCAAATAAAACAATTGATATACTGGAAAGAAAAGGATTTGAAGTTGAAATAACTGCATCAAAGAAATTATTCTTTGAAGAATTGTTGGTAATAACTGCATTTAAGTGATTGAAATGTTAGAGAAACTAAAATCTACCTTAGAAAAATCTCCTGTAATAAAAAAAGGAGAATATCATTATTTTGTGAGTCCTGTAACTGATGGAATACCCCTAACAGAGCCCAATCTACTGATGGAGATCGTAGATGCAATAGAAAAGAAATTTGATTTGGAAGATATAGATAAAATAGTATGCATTGAAGCAATGGGGATACATTTAGCAACAGCATTGTCAATAAAAACAGGGATACCTTTTGTAGTAATCAGGAAAAAGAAATATGGACTTCCCGGAGAAGTAGAAATACGACAAGTTACAGGATATGGAGAATCAAATCTATATGTAAATGGTGTTAATTCTGGAGACAAAATTTTAGTGATTGATGATGTTGTAAGTACTGGAGGAACATTGATTTCTGTTATAAATGCATTGAAAAAAATTAGTGCAGATATAAAATATGTCATAGCTGTTGTAGAAAAAGGTGAAGGAAGAAAAAAGGTAGAAAAAGAAACTGGAACTAAAGTTAATACCCTTGTTAAAGTTGATGTAATAGATGGTGAGGTGAAAATTATAAACAATGAAGTATGATTTTAAGTTAAATAAGGTAATTAAAAAAATAAAAGAAAAAAATGCAAAAAATGTAGTTTTACAATTTCCAGAAGGTCTTAGGCCAAAGGCAATTGACATAGCTAAAAAAATAGAGTCTAAAACCAATGTAAATGTAATTATTTCGGCAGATTCATGTTATGGTGCATGTGATGTCGCAGATAAAAAATATTATGGAATTGTTGATTTAATAGTACATTATGGTCATACACCATTGCCTATTAAAACAAAGGTTCCAACAATTTTTGTTGAAGCTTTCTCTACTTTAGATTTTAAAGACATTAAAAATCTTTTAAAACAAGCCATAGATTATATTGGGAAAGACAAGAAAATTGGATTAGTTTCAGTTGCACAACATCTTCCATTACTTAAAAAAATTAAAAAATATCTAGAAAAAAAAGGTAAAGAAGTTGTAATGAAAAAAGGAATTGGGACAAAACCTGGGCAAGTTTTGGGATGTAATTTTTCTTCGGTTAAAAATTTAGATGTTGATACTTATTTGTTTATTGGTGGTGGAAACTTTCATGCACTAGGAATAAAATTAGCAACAAAGAAACCAGTAGTTATTGTAGATCCATACGAAGGTGAAGTAAGAAACATAGAAAGGTTCGCAAAAAAAATTATGAAAATAAGATTTGCTAAAATAATAAAAGCTCAAAAAGCAAAAACTTGGGGAATATTGATGTCATCAAAACCAGGCCAACTTAGACAAGAATTAGCATTAAAACTAAAAAATAAATTAAAAGCTCATGGCAAAAAATCATTTCTCATAATTTTAGATAACATAGTCCCCGAATTTTTACAATCTTTTACAGGTATAGATGCTTTTGTTTCTACTGCTTGCCCTCGTATTGCTATTGATGATTCTTATCTTTTTAAAAAACCCGTATTAACACCTAAGGAACTAGAAATTGTATTAGGTGAGAGAAGTTGGGAAGAATATGAATTAGACGAAATAATTTGGGAGGAAGGGAATGAAAACTAAAGTAAAAAGTGGAGATTTAGTACTTCCAGGAGATACATTAGGTATAAGCGAAGAATTTATTCCTCTCCACAATACTTATGAAGAGAATGGTAAAATAAAATCTTTAATTGTAGGGCGAGTATTAAAGGATTATAGAAATAAGACTATTTCTGTGATGCCATGCTTAGAATTACCTCCTATTTTAAAGAAAAATACACATGTAATTGGTGAAGTAATTGATATTAAAGAAGAGAAGATAGCATTAGTTAGACTTCTGGGTGTCAAAGGGCTTAAAAGACCTATTTTTACTAATTTGATCGCTGGAATTTATCTTCCAAATGTTCAAAGAGCTTATTTAAATAAAATGAGTGATGCATTCCATATTGGCGACATTGTGGAAGCTAAAATTCATGAAATGTTAGGGTTAAGTTATATATCTTTAAGAACAGTTGAAAAAGATTTAGGAGTGATAAGAGCTCTCTGTACTAAATGTAGAAATCCTATGGCAAAGATTGGAAGAAATCTTGTAAAATGTACGAATTGTGGGAATATAGAGAAAAGAAAACTTTCTATCAACTATATCATAAAGGGGGAGAAAAATGAAAATTAAAATAACTAAAGAAACAAAAAACGAATTAGAGATTATACTGAAAGGTGAAAACCATACTTTCTGTAATTTATTAAGAAAAAAGCTTTTGGAAGATAAAGATGTGGAAGTCGCTGCATATACAATAGATCATCCAATTGTTGGAGAACCAAGATTATATGTTAGAGGAAAAAATCCAAAACAATCTTTGTTAAAAGCTGCTAAAAATATAAAAGAAAACTTCAATGAATTTAAAAAAATTTTAGAGTCATGATAAAAAAATTTAGAAGAATTAAAGAAGAAATAAGGATTTTAGGAATAGATGATGCCCCTTTTAAACCTTTTAAAAAAAGCCAGGTGTTAGTTGTTGGCACTATTTTTCGTGGAAATAAGGCATTAGATGGTGTTCTAAGTACTCATGTTGAAGTTGATGGAGAAGATGCTACAAAAAAACTTGTTGAGATGATCAACAACACCAGACATAAAGATCAGTTAGGTGTTGTAATGCTTGATGGCATTACATTTGCAGGATTTAATATTGTAGATATAGAGAAGTTATTTAATAAAACAAAAATACCAGTTATAGTGATTATCAAAAAATTTCCAAATAGAAATAAAATTAAAGAAGCATTAAAAAAGCATTTTAAGGATTGGAAAGAAAGATGGAAAAAGGTTCTTAATGCAGGTAAAATCTATAAAGTAGAAAATTTAGACTTATATATTCAAATAAAAGGTTTAAAATTGAAGGACGCAATAAAAATTGTTAAATTGAGTATAAAATATGGAATTACACCTGAACCTATCCGTGTAGCTCATCTAATAGCATCTGGGATTGAAAAGGGTGAATCTCGTGGCAAAGTATAAAAGTCCAAAACTTACTGTCGATATTATAATAATGGATTCTAAGGGTAAAATTGTTTTAATAAAAAGAAAAAAAGATCCTTATAAGAACTTTTGGGCATTGCCTGGTGGATTTGTAGAATATGGTGAAAAGGTTGAAGAAGCTGCAATTAGGGAAGCTAAAGAAGAAACAGGACTCAATATAAAACTAAAAAAATTGGTTGGAGTATATTCAGATCCTAATAGAGATCCGCGCGGCCATGTTGTAAGTATATGTTATCTTGCTTCCCCAGTTTCTGGAAAACTTAAAGCAAAAACAGATGCCAAAGACGTTTCATTATTTAATATAGAAGAAATCGATAATATCAAATTAGCATTTGATCATGCTAAAATGATAAAAGATGCTCTTGAATTACTTGAACATGAAAATTTATATTAACAACAAAGGATAGCAAATTAAGTAAGAAAAATTGGAGGTTGAAAATGGAATTTTGTCCTAAATGTAAAGCATTGATGGTTTCCAAAAACGGTGTATTGAAATGTACAAGATGTGGATACGAAAAAAAATTAGACAAAAATGTAATTAACACGTATAAAACTACGGAAAAAGTTGGAAAAAGAGAAGCCGTGATTTTCACGAAGTCTGAAGTAAAAACCATGCCTACAGTTAAAAAAGAATGTCCTAAATGTGGTAACAATGAAGCCTATTGGTGGTTACAACAAACAAGGAGAGCTGACGAATCAGAAACAAGATTCTTTAGATGTACAAAATGTAAATATACATGGCGTGAATATGATTAGTAATTAGTGGTGTAATTATGAAAAAGATATTACATGAAAAAATATCTAAATTTAAAAAAAATAAAGGAAAAATTGTGAAATTGACATGTCTTATAATTGGATCCTCGTTAGTCATCTTTGGCTCTTTAAATTTACTTACTCCCACCGAAAGGTTTGTAGATAATATAGTTGTTAGTGAAAAGTCTATAATGACAGCATTTTTAATTTTAACAGGATTGGTGATAGGAACTGGTGCAGTAGCAGATGATATCAGTAAAAAATTATTTAAAGACTTCCATAGGAAAGTCTCCAGTTTAGAGGAGGAAGATTAAATGCTTAAAGCAAGATTATCTGATCCAGACATTTTAAAAAGTAGTTTTGATGCTATAAGTGGTATCATAGATGAAGTTCAAATGATAGCAAAGGAAGATGGTATATATATGGATGCAATAGATCGTAGCCACATAACCTTTGTGCATTTAGAATTAAAGAATGAATTATTTGATGAATATAGTGTTGATGGTGAAGAAAAAATAAATATAGATACTGAAGAGTTAGTAAAAGTATTAAAGAGAGTAAGAAGTACAGAAATAATAACATTGGAAACTGATGAGAACAATCTCATTATTTCAATTGAAAATGATGCAAAAAGATCATTTAGGATTAGATTGATAGATATAAGTTATGAAAAACCTAAAACTCCAAAACTAGATTTGCCTGTTTCTGTAGAAGTTCCAGTTGATGTTTTAAGAGATGCTATCAGAGATTTAGAAATGTTTAATGACAAAATAGTTTTTGAAGTAGATGAGAACAAACTCTTGATTACAGGAGAAAGTGAATTTGGAGATGTAAAAATTGAATATCCACATGCAGAAGAAGTAGATTCTAAGGTTAGAAGTGTATATAGTTTAGAAAAAGTTAAAGAAATGTTAAAAGCTTATAAATTTAGTGATAGAGTTATTGTTTCTCTCGGAAACGATACACCTCTCGATCTTACATTTGAACTTCCTGAAGGAGAAGGTAGATTAACTTTTCTACTAGCTCCTAGATTGGAGGCTGAATAATAATTTGATTTTTAATTTATTGTGGTGAAATGGATCTACGTAAATTCTTTAAAAAACTTCGGGAAATACATAGAAACGAAAGGATAAGTAGTAAATTAACAAAAATTGATAAAAATTTTTATAAAAAAACAAACAAATATTTAAAGGAGCTTAAAAATTCTATAAAAGATGATCCATTTTCAAGGCAAGAATTATTTTTCCAATCAAAAAGGATTATTACAGAAATATGTGAAAGAAGAGAACGCAAAATTGTTAATAAATTATTGACAAATTTTCAAAAAAATTATGATATTGTAGAAGGTAGTAAAAAAACTATTGATTCGGCACCAAAAAATTTAACTCCTGAGGAAAAAGAACTTTATTTCTCTCTACTAGAAGTATTAAAAAAATACAGAGAAAAAATACATAGAACTAAGCCTATTAAGAATTACAAAACCATAATTATATTAGATAACATACCTTCTATTGTAGGCATAGATAAAAAAATATATGGTCCATTTAGAGAACAAGATGTCGTAGTCTTACCAAAGCTTAATGCAAGAATATTCCTTAAATATAAGAAAGGTAAAAGAATATGAGGTGAAGAAAATGAAAATACCTAAGGAAGTGAGAAGATATTGCCCATATTGCAGAAAACATACGACACATGAGGTATTTGAATCAAAAAGAAGGAAAGCTAGTGAACTAAAGTGGGGACAAAGACAGTTTAGAAGAGTGACAGCAGGTTATCGTGGTTATCCACGTCCATTACCTTCAGGAAGTAAACCAACAAAAAAAGTTGACTTAAGATTTAGATGTAAAGAATGCGGTAAAGCCCATAGTAAAAGAAAGACATTTAGAGCTGGTAGAATAGAATTTGTATGAGGGGGTTTTAGATGCGCCCCCAAAGCAGATTTATAAAAATAAAATGTTTAGATTGTGGAAACCAACAAATAACATTTGATAGGGCTTCCTCAGTGGTTCGATGCTTAGTGTGTGGTAAAGTGCTGGTTAAACCACAAGGAGGCAAGGCAAAAATATTAGCAAAAGTTATAGAGACTGTGGATTAGTGGTGTAGAATATGGCTTTAAAAGAATGGCCAGAAGAAGGCGAATTAGTAGTTGCTACAGTAAAAAAAGTTAGAGATTATGGTGCATTTGTAAGATTAGAAGAATATAAAGGTAAAGAAGGATTTATACATATC
Organism: Methanothermus fervidus DSM 2088; assembly: GCA_000166095.1. Lineage (NCBI taxonomy): Archaea > Methanobacteriati > Methanobacteriota > Methanobacteria > Methanobacteriales > Methanothermaceae > Methanothermus > Methanothermus fervidus. Next base: position 969,031 of record CP002278.1, read on the forward strand.
TCAGAAGTTTCATCTGGTTGGGTAAAAAATATTAGGGATTTTGTAAAAGAAAATCAAAAAATCGTTGCAAGAGTTGTAAGAGTTAACCCTGTAAAAGGACAAGTAGATTTATCATTGAAAGGTATAAGAGAGGATCAAAAAAGGAAAAAAATCCAACAATGGAGAATAGAACAAAAAGCTGAAAAGTTTTTAGAGTTAGCAGCAAAAAGTTTAAATAAAGATCTTGAAACAGCCTATAAAGAACTTGGCAAAATAGTTGTGGAAAATTTTGGAGATCTTTATGCAGTATTTGAAGTAGCAGCAGATGAGGGAGAAAAAGCATTAATAGATGTGGGTATTCCAAAAGATTGGGCAAAGGCAATTACAGAAGTCGCTGTAAAAAACATTAAGCCATCTAAAGTAAAAATAACAGGCTATGTAGATCTTATCTCCTATGCTCCAAATGGTGTAGAAATAATAAGAGATGCACTGAAGAAAATTGAAGATAAAGACATAGAAATTCAAGTTGTTGGAGCACCAAGATATAGAATAACAGTTACTTCCAAAGATTATCCTTCCGCTGAAAAGAAACTTAGAAAAGCTGCTGAGAAATGCATATCATTTGTCGAAAAATTTGGTGGAAAAGGAGAATTTCATCGTGAAGTAACATGAAAATGAAAAAATGTAAAGTATGTGGTGAATATACATTAAAAGATAAGTGTCCTTATTGTGGAGGGGAAGTAAGGATTCCTCGCCCAGCCCGATTTTCCCCAGAAGATAAATATGGGAAGTACCGGCGTATATTAAAAAAACAAACTATCCTTAGGGGAGAAAAAACATGAAAAATACATTTATAAAGGTCTTAAAAGAAATTGAGCTAGAAAAACCAATATTTATAGAGGCATTGCCTGGTATAGGGCATGTAGGTAAACTAGCTGCAGACCATATAATACATGAATTAAATGCTGAAAAATTTGCAGAACTTTATTCACCATCTTTTCCACCACAAGTATTGGTCAAAAAAGATGGAACTATAGAAATGATGAAAAATGAATTTTACTATCTAAAAAATATTGGAGAAAATGAGGATGATTACATTATATTAGTTGGAAATACACAAGGATTATCTCCAGAAGGACAATATGAAATTTGTAGTAATGTTATAGATTTCATTGAAAAATTTGATGTGAAAATGATATATACATTAGGAGGATTAGCTACAGGACAAACTGTTGAAAAACCAAGAGTTTTCGGAGCAGTTACAAATAAAAAACTTGCAGAAAAATTAAAAAAGCATGATGTAATAATAAGATCAGAAGGTGGAATAGTTGGTGCATCTGGACTACTTCTTGCATTAGGTCAGATGAAAGGAATTGAAGGAGCATGTTTGATGGGTGAAACTCCTGGATATTATGTAGATGCAGAAGCTGCAAAAGCATTGCTTGAAAGATTGATGGACATTCTTGGAATTTCAGTAGATACTTCTAAACTTGAAGAAAGAGCTAAGAAAATTAGGAAAGTATTACATAAGGCTAAACGCCTGGAAGAAGAAATGTTAGAACGTATGAAACCTAAAGCTGGTGACGAAGACTTAAGATACATCGGATAAATATGATTGTTAATGTGGATTTACACATACATAGCTGTTTTTCTCAAGCTGCTTCAAAACACATGGTAATACCTAAAATTGCAACTTGTGCTAAATCTAAAGGTTTAGATATTGTTGGCACTGGTGATGCATTACATCCACGTTGGTTAAAAATGATAAAAGAAAATACTGAATGTATAGATGAAGGTATATATAGATATGATGAATGTAATTTTGCAATTACAGTAGAAATTGAAGATATGAAAAAAGTACATCATCTTGCAATACTACCATCTATTGAAACAGCTGAAGATATTATTGAAGAGATATCTTCTGATAATTTAATGAAGAATGGAAGGCCACATCTTTCATTAAATGGAGCAGAAATAATGGATCTCATTCATGACCATGATGGCATTATAGGACCTGCTCATGCTTTTACACCTTGGACAAGCCTATATAAGACATATTATAGTTATAAAGAATGTTATGGAAAAAAACCTGATTTTTTAGAGCTTGGATTATCAGCAGATACAAATATGGCAGATAGAATTGAAGAATTGCAAGACATTGTATTTTTAACAAACTCTGATGCACATTCTCCTTGGCCACATAGGTTAGGTCGAGAATTTAATAGATTAAAATTGGATGATTTTTCATATACATCCTTAAAAAAATCTATAAAAAAGAAAAAAATAGAAGCTAATTATGGTATGGATCCGAGATTAGGAAAATATCATTTAACAGCATGTTCTCGTTGTCATAAAGTTTTCGATTATGAAACAGCTGTTAAATTGAAAATGAGATGTATATGTGGTGGAATAATAAAGAAAGGTGTTGATTACCGTATTTCTGAAATTGCAACATGGGAAAAACCCCATCATCCACCACACAGACCTCCTTACATCTACATATTGCCTCTCACCGAAATAATAAGTAAAAGATATGGAAAAGGAATTAATACTAAATTCGTGTGGAATAAATGGAAAGAATTTATTGATAATTTTGGAAATGAAATAAAAGTTTTACTTGAAGAACCTATATATGAATTAGAAAAGGTAGATAGAAAAGTCGCACTAGGAATTAAGGCCTTTAGAAACAACGAATTAATTATAACCCCTGGTGGTGGAGGAAAGTACGGAGAAATACAATTTCCAGGAAATACATTAGATGCCTACATCAAATAAGATTACGGACCCGGCGGGATTTGAACCCGCGACCTTCGGATTAGGAGTCCGACGCCCTATCCAGGCTAGGCTACGGGCCCATCTACAATTTTTTATTTTTCAAATATATAATTTTTTAATTTATTTAAAAATTTTTTATATTTAGGTTCTATATATGTTCGAAATGTTGTCTCAATAAAGACTTTAAACATCCATGGATGTTTGATAAGATAGGAAGGTCGTGCATAAAATTTCACATATGCTTTCTCTAATATTTTTTTAACTAATTTCTTACTTAACCCTAATTTTTCATATTTTATCACGGGATTTAAGACTGTATACTCCTCCCAATTTTCATTTATTAATCCTTTTCTTTTTAATTTATAGTAGATTGGAGTTCCAGGAAATGGTGTCAAAATGCTATATTGACAATAATCAGGATCTAATTTTATTGAAAAATCTATGGTTTTATTCATTTCATCTAGAGTTTCACCAGGATATCCAAACATAAAAGATGTGACAGTTTGCAAGTTTAAATTCTTAGCAACTTTAACAGCATCTTTTATTTGTTTTAATGTTATACCCTTTTTCATTAAATTAAGTACTCTTTGAGATCCAGATTCTGCTCCATAATATATCCTATTAAGACCTACAGTTTTCAAATTTTTTAATGTATCTCTATTTATTGTATCTACACGTGAAGAAATTGTAAAATCTATATCTAAATCTCTATTTTTTAATTCATTGCAAAATTCCTCGATACGACGACGATGAATTGTAAATGTATCATCTAAAAATGTTATTTCCCTTACATTATAGTCATTTACCAATTCTTCTATTTCATCCACAATATTTTCAGCACTACGATATCTAAATCTCTTGCCCATCATCTTTGATGAGGAACAATACTCACAATTATATGGGCAACCTCTTGAACTTATAATACCTCCTGTCTCCTCAGATAAATTATATTCCTTAAAAGGCACAAGATGTCTTGCTGGAAAAGGAATTTCATCTAAGTTTTCAATAAGAGGTCTTGGATCGTTTATATGTAATCTTTCATCATTGTCTCTATATGCTATCCCTCTTATTTTCTCTAAACATTTTTTCCCTTTACTCTCATATTCTAATGCTAATTCCTTAAAAGTTTCTTCCCCTTCTCCAATTACAACGACATCTAACTCTGGACATTCCCTTAGAGTTTTAATAGGTAAAAAAGTTGCATGGGGGCCTCCAATCACAGTTAATATATTGGGAAGCAATTTTTTAATGGATTTTATATATTCTAGAGCCTTCTTAATTAATGGGGTTGTTGCAGTCACTCCTACAATTGAAGGGTTTAATTTTTTAATAATCTTTGTAACTTTTTTTATACCCCATTCCTTAAGGTTATCATCAATTATTCCAACAGATAGTGAAGCACTTTCTAATGAAGAAGCCAAATACATCAAATTAAGTGGAGGAACCTTATATCTTAATTTTTCTTTTATGTCTGTGGTGTCTAGAGGATTTATTAATATAACGTCTTTCATTCTTTATCTCCATCCATTTTTCATTATGGATACAACCAGGATCAGGTGCACAAACATCTGAGAAATAAGCATAAGCTCTAGCACGGCAACCTCCACAAATATCACGATTTACACAAGTTTTACAATGCCCCTTTAACAGGTTTCTATTTCTTAATTTCCATAACACTTCATTTTTTTCCCATATTTCTCTAAAATCATCCTCTAGTATATTACCTAATTTTACATGTTCATCATGTGGGAAAAAGACACAAGGATAAATATCTCCATTAGGTTCAAGACTTAAATAAAATCTGCCAGCACCACATCCTCCAATGAAGTCTGCCAGTTGTCTAATTTCATTGCTTTCATATTTAGGGTTGTAAAAGTGTGTAGGTATGATTTCCCCAGATTTTTTAGTTGCAACAGATGCAAATTGTGGTGCAGTAGATAATATTTCAATTTCTCTTTCATAATTTAAAGCATAAATTTTCTCTAATAATCTGTATCTATCTTTAGGACTGATATCCATATCTACATTTTTTGAACCTCTACCTACAGGGACAAAATTATAAAGCATTAACCAATCTGCTCCTAATTTCTCGACAAGATCTACCATTCCCAATATTTCTTTATAATTATTTTTTGTGACTGTCGTTGCTACCTCTACAAACACCTCAGTTTTAGAAAAATTCTTTATAGCCTCACAAGCTCTTTTCCATGCCCCATTAACACCTCTAAATTCATCATGTGTTTTAGGATTAAGACCATCTAAAGATATTTGCACAAACTTAAGTCCAGCTTCTTCAAATTCTTTACATCGTTCTTTATTGGAAAATATAAAACCATTTGTTGCCATGGCTACATATAATCCTTTTTCACTTGCATATTCAATATAATCAAGAATATTTGGATGTATACTTGGTTCTCCACCAGAAAATGCCAATATCGGAATTTTTTCACTTGAAATGATGTCAATAATATTCATTACATCTTCTTTCCCTAATTCTTCAGAATTTCCTTTAGACTCATAACAATGTTTACAATTCATATTACATCTTTGTGTAATATTCCAAACTACCTGGAATGGAGAACCAGGGACAAAAGGCTTTTTAACACCAAATGTTGCTATACCTTTAAGCACGTTTATTAATCCCATCGTCCAATATGGATCTTTCATCCTTTCTTTTACTTCTTCTTCGTCAACTCCAAAGGCTTCTGATCCTTTTTTAATTATATATCCCAAAATGTACGAGTCTAATTTACAAAGGAGACATTTATTATCTCCAGTTATATAATGCTCCAATGCAGCCTCTAATTTACTTTTATTATCTTTTTTACATTTAGATAACATATGTCTTATTAAAAATTTAGAAATAGGATTATCAACAATTTTTTTGAATGTATGTATCATTTTATCCATGAAACTCCCCTCAAAAATAAACACTATTCACAATTTTTTATATTTTAAATTATAAAAATTTTATCATAAAATATTGATATTCAAAAGACAATTTTTTTATTATATCTGAAAAAATTGAACAAAATAACAACTAAAAACTTAAATTTGACTTTTCATGCTGTGTCAGAGTTCAGCCTTTTCATCATGACTTAAAAACATGTTCAGATTTTTCGGCCTTCATCATCATAAAAAATTTAATTTTCAAGAAAAAATAAAATTATTGTAATATGGTGAGAACATGGAAAAGGTAAAATTAATTTTTTATTTCATCCTGGGTGGGATTGTTGTAGCTTTAACTACCTATTTTGGAAGTGAAAGAAGAGGAATATTAGCGGCTTTTATTGCAATGTTTCCATCTGTAACAGTTCTTACGTTATTAACAATTTATCTGGAAGCTGGAACAGATTCTGTAATTTCATATGTTAAAGGCCTGCTTTTATTGACACCGCCTTGGATGCTTTATCTTTTATCTTTAGTTTACATATTGCCAAGATATGGATTTTTAACTGCTATATTGGTAGGTGTAATAATCTATTTTTCCCTGGCTTCAATTCTTATGTTTTTAATTTAAGTAAGTTATACACCATCTACTTCTAAAAGTTCAAAAAATTCTTTTACTATTTCTTTAGATAATGAATCCATATTTTTAATGTTTCCATCTTCTGGGCAATATATAGATGCTTTTTTATCATTTGAAGCATAGATAATTATTTTCTCTTTACCCCATTGGCGTAAAGGATCTATTACTAAAATATCAAGGTTCTCATAATATTCTATACTTACAAAACCACCACAGCCAGCAGGATATATTATCATGGTTCTTAATGGAGTTTCTATCTCTCTACAGGTCTTTAAAAATTTAGGAAATGGTTTGCCATTTTTTACAACATTCATTATATTTTTTATCTTCTCCATCAAACTTACATCTCCTTATTTTACTTTATAAAATTTAGTAATACTAATCATTTTAATTTTAAGCATTTATTATATAATAATACAATTTTATTATTTCTATATAAACTTTTTTATTTAACAAGTATTTGAAAATTTTATAACTGGTTATGAATAACCAGTATAACATAAAATTACTATGAGGTGAATTTTTTGGCAGAAAGAGTTGTTATTTCACCTACTTCTAGACAGGAAGGTCATGCAGAATTAGTAATGGAAGTGGATGATGAAGGAATAGTAACCAAAGGATATTATTTTTCAATAACTCCTGTAAGAGGACTTGAAAAAATGGTATTAGGTAAAGATCCAGAAACAGCGCCAGTTCTTACACAAAGGATTTGTGGAGTATGTCCTATTCCTCATACTTTAGCTTCAACAGAGGCTATAGAAGACTCCTTAGGAATTGAAATTCCAGAAACAGCTCGTCTATTAAGAGAATTGCTTTGCGCTGCTCACCATATAAACAGTCATGCCATCCATCAGTTCTTGATAGCAAAAGATTTTGTACCAGAAGAAAAAATGAAAGATGTAATAAATTCAATTTCAGAGATTAGGAAAAATGCACAATACGTTGTTGAAAAAGTAGGTGGTGAGGGAATACATCCTCCAGATGTACGTATAGGTGGAATGGCAAAAAATATAACAGAACTAACACGAAAGAGAGCATATGCTAAATTAAAACAATTAGCTCCTAAATTAAATGAACATGTAGAGCAGATGATAGAATTTATTGAGGAAAAAGGATTACCTAAAGGTTTAGGTGCACATGACCAACCAACATTTGCTACTCATCCAATATATGGGGATAGAGAAAAATTCGATTTAGAAAGATTTACAGAAGTCATGCCTGAAAGTTGGTATGATGATCCAGAAATAGGAAAACGTGCATGTTCAACTATACCTCTTTACGATGGTAGAAATGTAGAGGTAGGTCCCAGAGCAAGACTTGTTGAATTTCAAGGATTTAAAGATAAAGGAGTGGTAGCACAACACATTGCTCGTGCTTTAGAAATGAAAACAGCGCTTGCAAGGGCTCTTAATATTCTCGACAAATTAAACACAAGTGCAAGAGTTAGAGTTGATTATGATGACAGAGGATCTGGAAAGTTAGGATTAGGAGTTATTGAAGCTCCAAGAGGCACTGATATCCATATGGCCAAAGTTGAAAATGGTAAAATACAATACTACAATGCATTAGTTCCAACAACATGGAATATTCCAACGATTGGTCAAGCAACTGAAGGTTATCATCATAAGTATGGCCCACATGTTGTTAGAGCATATGATCCTTGCTTATCATGTGCAACTCATGTCATTGTTAAGGACAAAGAAGGCATTGTAAAGCAAGGAATATTTGATGGTGTTAGTTGCAATGTATGATGCAGAAATACTGGTAGTTGGATGTGGAAACATATTGTTTAAGGATGATGGCTTTGGTCCAATTGTAATTAAAGAATTAGAGAAATATATAGAAGAAAACAATATAAAATTGCCAAAGAATGTAAAAATTATTGATGGAGGAACTGGAGCTACTTATCACATCTTTTCTCTTCCATCTGAGTCTTGGAAAAAAATAATTGTTGTAGATGTTGTAGAGTTTGATGCTAAGCCAGGAACTGTCAAAAAGTTTAACATAGATGAGCTTCCAAAAGGAAAATACGAAAATCCACATTCATGGCCAGTGACAGATCCTTTACATGAATTATCTAAAAAAATAGATATTGTAGTGATTGGTTGTAAACCCAAAAAAATTTCTGCACCATATGTTGAGGAAGGACTTACACCTCCTGTGAAAAAATCTGTTCAAAAGGCAATTAAAATGATATTAGAAGAAATTGGGGTTTTTTAGATGAGTATAAGTAATAAAATTAAAAAAATGTTGGGACTTAAGTCTGAAAGTGCTGAGGAGGTTAAAGAGATGAAAAAACCAAAAATAGGGTATATACATTTAAGTGGTTGTACTGGCTGCCTTATGTCTCTAACAGAGAATTATGATCTTTTGGCGGATCTATTAGACATGGTAGAGATTGTGTATGGTCACACACTAGTTGATGTTTGGGAAATGCCTGAAATGGATCTAGCATTAGTTGAGGGTAGTGTCTGTATACAAGATGAGCATAGTGTAGAAGAACTTATGGAAGCCAGAGAAAAAGCTGACCTTTTATGTGCATTAGGATCTTGTGCAATGACTGGAGGATTCACAAGATATGCACGTGGTGGACAACAGGCACAACCTTCACATGAATCATTTTTACCTATCAGTGAATTAGTTAAAGTAGATTTAGCAATTCCTGGTTGCCCTCCATCACCAGAGATCATTGCAAAAACACTTACTGCATATATAAAAGAAGATATGGATTATCTCAAACCTCTCATGGATTTACCAAAACATAATGAGCTTTGTGGTTGTGACTTACAAAACGAAGTTGTTAATAAGGCATTATGCTGTGGTTGTGGAAGTTGTGCAATGGCATGTCAAACGAGAGCAATAGAGATGGTCAATGGCAGGCCAGAAATCAATACCAACCGATGTATAAAATGTGGTGTATGTTACGTACATTGTCCAAGGACATGGTGGCCTGAAGAACAGATAAAAAGTGAATTAGAGTTATAAAAGGTGTTATAAATGGTTTTAGGAAAATATGTTGAGGCTGTAGCAGCAAAATGTAAAGATAAAGAAATACAAAAAGTATCACAAGATGGTGGTGTAGTAAGCGGACTTCTAATTTATGCATTAGAGGAAGGAATAATAGAAGGTGCGGTAGTTTCAAAAGTAACTGATGAACCTTGGAAACCACAGCCACATATTGCTACCACTAGAGATGAAATTTTAGCTGCAGCAGGTACAAAGTATACAATGTGTCCAAATGTATGGATGATAAAGGAAGCCACAAGACAATATGGAATTGAAAAATTGGGAATTGTTGGTGTGCCCTGCCAAATAGGAGCAGTCAGAAAAATGCAGACATACCCATTTGGAGCAAGATTTGTTCCAGATAAAATTAAGTTAATCGTTGGAATCTACTGTATGGAAAACTTTCCATATTCATCATTAGAAACTTTTGTTTCAGAGAAAATGAACCTTAGTCTTGATATTGTGGACAAAATGGATATAGGTAAAGGGAAATTCTGGGCATACACAGTTGATGAAACAGCAACAATTCCATTGAAAGAAACACATGGTTATGAACAAAGCAGTTGTAAAGTTTGTAATGATTATACAGCTGAACTCGCTGATATTTCCACAGGGTCTGTTGGTACACCAGATGGATGGTCAACAGTTTTAACACGGACAAAATTTGGTGACAAATTATTTAAGGAAGCTGTGGAGGTAGGAATGTTTGAAACAAAACCAATAGAGGAAGTTAAACCAGGATTAGGATTGCTAAAAAAACTAGCTAAACAGAAAAAGGAAAGAGCAGAAAAAACAATTGAAGAAAGAAAGAAATTAGGGCTTCCTGTGCCCTAATTACTTTTTTGGCACTAGTTTCCCAGATGCTACCAATCTACATATATCTGTTTTTGTTATTACTCCTACCTCTTTATTGTTTTTTGTAACTAACAATCCAGAGACATCAGACCTTAACATCAAATTTGCTGCAACTTTAATGTCTTTTTCTGCAGGTATTTTTATAGGTTTTTTAGTCATTATGTCCTTAATTTTAATTTTTTTATTGGAAATATCAATTCCAGCAATGTCTGTGTATGATATTACACCAATTATTTTTTTGTTTTGTGTTACAAAAAGCCTCCTTACACCTTTTTTAAACATTTTTTTAACAGCTTCTATTGGGTGCTCAGAAGCATCTATTGTTATAATATCTTTATTCATTACTTCCTCTACTCTCATGAATATTCCCCTAAAAAATTTTAGCGCCGAAAAAATTATATAGTGTAAATATATTTAACTTAAATTGGATAAAAATAATGAATTTAAAATGGGCCCGTAGCTCAGTCTGGCAGAGCGTCTGGCTCTTAACCAGATGGTCGCGGGTTCAAATCCCGTCGGGCCCGCTCAAAATAGTCCCGTGGGGTAGTGGTAATCCTGCCAGGCTCTGGACCTGGCGACGGCGGTTCGAATCCGCCCGGGACTATTTTTTATCATTTTTGCCTGATTTTAACAAAATATATATATTGGACAATGTTAGGTATGTAAGGGGATTAATAAAATTCTAGAAAAGTCCTGATTTTTAATTAAAAAAGGAGGAGACCAACCGATGACATGCAGCGTATTAGTCGGTGGAGAATGGGGAGATGAAGGAAAAGGTAAATGTATAACCTATTTATGCCATGTTGATAAACCAGATATTGTAGCAAGGGCTGGAGTAGGTCCAAATGCTGGGCATACTGTGGAGTATAAAGGCAAAAAATATGCAGTAAGATTGACACCTTCTGGATTTATACATAAAGATGCAAAATTATTGATAGGTGCTGGTGTACTAATAGATCCAGAAGTTTTCTTACATGAGATGGAATATTTAAAAGAATATGAAGTTGATAAGAGAACATTTATTGATTACAGGTGTGCAGTAATAGAAAAGAAACACAAAGAATTGGATAGGAAGTCTAGTCATTTATCTGAGAAGATAGGAACCACAGGTACTGGTTGTGGCCCAGCAAATGCTGATAGAGTTATGAGAAAAGCCAAATTAGCCAAACAAATTTCAGAGTTAAGTAAATATTTAACCAATGTTGCAGAGGAAATTAATGAAGCAATTGACAATGATAAGGACGTAATTATCGAAGGTTCACAAGGTTTTGGCTTGTCATTATATTATGGCACTTATCCATATGTAACAAGTAAAGATACTACTGCAAGCTCAGCTGCAGCTGACGTTGGTGTAGGTCCTACCAAAATTGACGAAGTTATTGTAGTTTTTAAAGCATATGCTACAAGAGTTGGAGAAGGACCATTTCCAACAGAAATTAGCCAAGATGAAGCAAAAAAAATGGGAATCGTTGAATATGGGACAGTGACGGGTAGACCTCGCAGGGTAGGCTTGTTTGACATGGAATTAGCCAAAGAATCATGCATGATAAACGGCGCAACTCAAATAGCACTTACTTGTGTTGATAAATTGTACCCCGACTGTGGAAGAGTTAAAAAATATGAGGATTTATCTGTAGAAGCAAAGAGATTCATAGAAAGAATTGAGGAAGAAACTGGAGTGCCAGTAACAATAATATCTACAGGTCCAGATGTTGAGGATACTATTGATTTAAGAAAAGAGCTAATATAATTATCTTAGAATATCATGCATCATCCAAAATTGATTCAATGTTTTCCATTTTCCATGTAATATAGCGTTTTTTGTAAATTTACATGCATCTTTAATAGATTTAATTTTGCTATTGCCTCTATCCAAGTATGCAGCAACTGCAGCAGAAAAAGTACAGCCAGTCCCATGAGTATTCTCACTCTCTATAAGTTTACTTTTTATTATTTTAATTTTTCCATCAATGTAAACAATATTTTTACCTGCTAGATCACCGCCAGTTATCACAACATCGCAAAATTCACCAATTTTTTTAGCAGCTTTTTTTGCATCGTTAATATTATTTATACTAATCCCTGAAAGTTTTTCAGCCTCAAATTTATTTGGAGTAACTAAACTTGCCCTTGGCAGCAAATGTTTTTTCAACGCCTTAATAATACTTGATTCAGATAATGAATAACCAGATTCAGAAACCATAACCGGGTCCACAACAGCCTTTAAATTATATTCTTTAATTTTTTTAGATACGACTTTAACAATGTCCTTTGTATATAACATCCCTGTTTTACAATATTTTATAGGTAATTCCTCAAGTATAATATCTATTTGTTCTGAAATAAAATCTGGAGGAAGAGATAATATCTTTGATACTCTCTTTGTATTTTGCACTGTTAATGCAGTTATTACTGCTGCACCATAACTTCCAATAGAAGAAAATGTTTTAATATCATTTAAAATTCCAGCACCGCCTGAAGGATCAAACCCTGCTATTGAAAGAGTTACCATTTCTCTCGTTCCACCTTTAATCTTATATTCCCATGCCAAGGTTTAACTGAAAATCCAAGTTTCTTAAGATATTTGTATGTCGATGTTCCTCTGCCATGAAGTAAAATTTCACCTAAATCTTCTTTTGTGTTGACATCTACTGAAAGATAAAATGAATCATATACATAAAAGCTGAGATTTCTTTTTTTAGCTTCTTCTATATGTTTAAAGAAACTTAATTCTCCAAATCTTAAAGGTATAGCTTTTGGTTCTAAGAGAAGAGCATTAGTTCCACCACCTTTAGAAGGAGCAATGACTATGTCATATTCTTTACCTTTATTTATTAAAGTATGTATATCGCATTTAAGAACAAGAGGAACATCTGCAGGAATTATTAGTACTTTGTCAAAATCTCTATATTCATCTATTGCTTTTTCCAAAGCACCATTTAATTCAATTATTTCACTTTCTTCAAATATTTCTACCCCTATTTCATACCCAAACTCTAATATATTTTCATCAGAACTTACTATAACTATTTCATCAACAAAATTATTTAATGCAGATGTTACATCACGTATCATTGCCTTTAACAAATTTTCTCTTTCAGCAGTTGATAATATAGTAGATAAACGCGTTTTAGCGCGTGGAAGTTCTGAGACTGGTATCATTGAGCATGTACGCATTTTAGATTCTCCTATTTTTGGAAAAATTGTTTAAATCTATTTATTATTTCTTGCAATAAATTTTTACTTATATTTTGAATGTTAAAACTACTACTCATGTTTTTACTAAATTCTGCCTCCATCTTGTAAATCTTTTCTTGCAGTGTATCATATGAAATATTATTTTTTGATACAAAAGCTAAACTTTCTCCTGAATATGGATCATAATTTGTGCCCCTCACCAACAACCATATTTTAAGTTGTGTATCAGTTATATTTTCCTGGTTGGTCCAATTGGTAGAAGAAATTACATAACTTATAGCTTCTGGTGCATACCCATCAGCTTTCAAATGTTCTCCTTTTATAGCACATGTTTCAGGTTCTATACAAAATGCAGGCACATCTGCATATGTATGCGGTACTAAAATATCATCTTTTGCAATTACTAAATCTTGTGATTGGTTGCTTTCAAGTATTGTGCCTTTTTTAACATAAATTGGAAAGTACTTATTATTGTATATACGAACTTGATGTGGAACAGTTCCAGCAGGTGTAAGTTGAACAATATCCACATTTTTCATTTTTTCAAGAGTTAGTTCATTTAAAGAATAATTTAATCCCCCTGGTATCAAAGCAAACAAAATTATAAATAAAATTACTAAAAATATTCTAACATTCAATTAAAATACCTCTAATATGTTTTTGCAAGTAAAACTTTGTATTTTCCATCTTCATTACAATTTAAACATTTTCCTGATGATTTACCTTCTATACCAAGCATGTCTGCCTTTATTTTTTCTTCTAAATTTTTACCACAGTTTTCATTACCACACCAAATAACTCTAACAACGCCTTTCCCATTATTTATTATATCTTTACATTTTTTGATATCATCTACATCATATATCTTCTTTTTCATTTTCTCCCAAGCTCTCTTTCTCATATCATTGTTCATCTTTTCAATAATAGATTTTATATTTTCAACAAAATTATCATCAAACTTAACATCCATTTTCTCTCCAGAATCTCTCCTTACTACAACTACTTTATTTTTTTCGATATCTTTAGGTCCTATTTCTATTCTCAATGGTATTCCTTTCATCTCCCATTCATAAAATTTACGTCCAGCTCTTATGTCTCTGTCATCCAAATGTACTTTCAATTTCCCTTCTTTTAATTTCTTTTCAACATTTTTACAAAATTCTAAAACTTCTTCTTCTGTTTCTTTAAATATTATAGGAACTATTACTATTTGTATTGGAGCAATTTTTGGTGGTAAACAAAGACCTTTTTCATCTCCATGGATGCTAATCACTGAAGCAATTACTCTATCTGAAACACCATAACATGTTTGATAAGCATGCTCATGTTTACCTTCTTCTGTTTCAAATGTTATATCAAAAGTCTTTGAAAAATTCTGACCAAGGTTATGGATAGTACCTATTTGTAAGGTCCTACCATCAGGCATAAGAGTATCAAATGCTATTGTATATACAGCTCCAGGGAATTTATCCCATTCAGGACGTTTTGTAATCAAATAGGGAATACCTAATGAATCGAAAAAGGTTTTATATATATTTATAGCCTTTTTAACTTGTTTTTCTGCTCCTTCTAATGTCTTATGGACTGTATGAGCCTCTTTAAATGTAGTTATTTCTCTAATCCTTATCAATGGTCTAGTGTGTTTTGTCTCATATCTAAAAGTATTTACAATTTGATAAACTTTTAATGGTAAATCTTTGTGTGTCCTTATCCACAAAGAAAACATAGGATACATTGCTGTTTCACTTGTTGGTCTTAAAGCTAATTTTCTTTTTAATTTTGCTTTTCCTCCATGAGTTACCCAATAAACTTCGTCTTCAAATCCTTTTATATGTATAGATTCTTTCATCAATTCTTCTTCTGGTATTAATAATGGGAAAAGAACTTCGTCATGATCTTCATCAAGTAATTTTCTTAAAGTTTCAATGATTTTTTTTCTAATTTTGAAGCCATAGGGGAGCCATGCATGCATTCCTTTAACTGGATACCTAGAATCTATTATTTCAGCATTTTCTAGTATTTCATGATACCATTCGCTAAAATTTTCCATCCTATCCACCTTATTTTAGACATTTTACTTAAATTGTGATTAAAATAAGAATAAAAAGTAGAAAAAGGAAGTAGCGGACCCGGCGGGATTTGAACCCGCGATCTTCGGATTAGAAGTCCGACGCCCTATCCAGGCTAGGCCACGGGCCCTACAGATAGATAGGTAATTCTGGTTCTTTTTGTTGTTGTTTCTGTACTTTTTCAGCTAATCTTTTTAATCTTGATTCTATTTTTTTGGCTTCATCTAATAATGGTTGAGGATCAACTTCAATATCAGCAATTTTATTTAGTAACTCTATAACGTTTGCAGCAGCCCTAGGATCAGGGTATGGACTGATAACTTCAGCAAATATACATGATGCAGGTATGTTTTTTGTTTTACATTTAGTTAGTAAAGTACCTGCCAGCCCTGCAATTATACCTGATTTTAAAGTTGGTACTCCTAGTTTTTCAAATCTTTTTAAGGATTGATCATTATTACCTGCACCAACTATTTTTGGTGCACCGCCTCTTGCCAAAACACTACTAATAGTTATTACTTCCCTACTATTATTTTTTTCTACCCACTCAACTATAATATTTGTTATATCGAACACTGAATCGCTGGGGATGAGGAAATCTGATAAGAATAATACTATGTCATCCCCACCATACATCCTAAATGGATGTAATGCTTTTCCTTCCTTTAATACAGCTACAGGTGGTAATTTTTTAGATTCTATATATCCTATTTCTTTTAGACCTAAATCTTCTATAACTCTCCATCCAACTATATTACCTATTAATCCAATGTTTGGAGATCCCTCTATTACTAATGCATCTTCTATAGAATTTTTACAAACTAATCTACAATCTCCACTTTCTATTATTTTATCCTCCAGGGGCACCTCCCGCTCCTCCAAGGTTTTTACCTGTTTTTACATCTATGTATATTTCACCAACTTGTTTTCCATTTTTGATCACTGGAACAACATAAACTGGTTTTCCATCAATGTAAACAATTTTTGGAGATCCTGGGGATGCTCCAGGTTCCTCTATGTATTTACTTGCTATATTTTTTGCGTTTTCATGTCCTATTTCTGTAGATTCCTTATCACCTTTTTTTGGGTTATTACCTTCCTCTGTGCTCATAACATTTTTGTTTTTTGATCCTTCATTTATATTTTTTGGTTTATTTATATTTTCTCCAAAATTTTTTGTTGGGTTACCTACCCCTTGGAACACATGGTGTAGAATATTATATCCAGCTATAACTACCCCTATCATACCTATAACTAATATAGCTAAAGCAATACTTTTCTTTGAATTCACTTTTATCCCACCTTCTCCATAAATCATTTTCTTGAGTTTCTCCTATATAAATTTTTTTTAACATAATTTGAATGTTGAACTGTGAAGCCATAAGACCTTATTACCTTAAATATATCCCCCAAATTTATTCTTATATTTGAAAAATTGTAAAAAATTGTTATTTTCTAAGAAAGTCAAATTCTTTTTAGTTTTCAAAAAAGAAAATATTTTTAAGTTTAAATAAAAAATTATACACAGTTAAATTTTTAACTCAAAAACCTTTAAAGATGGAGGAGAATCAAGTTGCGTAAATTTATGATTTTCATTGCAATCATTGCTGTATATCTAATACATGTTCACTATGTTGTGGCTAATGGACCCTTCATTCCATTAGGTAGATTAGCCTTTGTTAAATTAGCAAATCCAGATATGTATCCAGGACATCCACATTCTAAAGTTCTTGCAGAATATGCAAAAAAATATGGATCAAAATGTGCATTAGTTGTTCACTATTGTGGAGGTTCTAATTATCGTCATTATATGGAAGGAGATGTACTTATAATACAACTTGCTTACATTGAAAAAAATAAACCTTATACAACTACAATAAACTGGTCTGAGGTATGGAGAGAAGGTATATATGGAATACCAGATAATGAATGGGAATATAAGGCAGATGGAAAAGTATTTAAAAATTTGGATGATGCATTATCCTATGTTGAAGAATTAGCTAAAAGAAATGGACAAAAGGGTCCAATACCTTTAGTCTACCATGGTACAGTGCGTGAAGGAAATGTAATAATTAATCAGGGCTGTGGTTTTCCTCTTTACTACTACTTGTTAAGAAAAGAATATGGACCACTAGTAGCTTATTATTATGTTATTAAAGGAATATTATTCCCTTACTTCAATTTACCATATAGAGATTTTGAAATTAGAAATGCACCTCTCCTACAATTCTACTATACAAACAACATGCTTAACTATGAGTAGCATTGGAAAGTTTCCTTATCACTTTTTTAATAGTTTCAACTGGAGCATCTGTTTTAATGCCTACGGGGCTATAATGTGTTCTTGTTGCACGGAATCCAAGCTCTCTTAGAGAATTTATAATTTTGTCTATTTTTGGGGCGCTAATTCTTAAATCACTACATATTCTATGAACATCATAATATGTGGCAGGCATTTCACATTCCTGCGAACAAACTTCAATAAATTTTAAAATTTTTTGATTGGCATAACTAACTATAGACTTCCTAATTTCTTTAACAAATTCAGGATCATAAACCTTGCCAACCCACAATGGCCCACCAACATGTAGTTTATGGCCACAGGATGGACATTCTGAAGGATGTTGGTAGCTTAGTCCAGCACGTGTTTCTCTATAAAAACAATTATTACAATGTAAAATAAAACCTATGTTTTTGTCAATACATTTATCTGTCTTTTTAGCTCCTTTTTTTACCTTTAAATATAGTCGTACATAATGTTTGGTACTATGTGAAAATTTTGGAACAATGTACTTGTCATATTTTGCTCCATTCATTGCAACAAAAGCCATAAGTATACGCACAGCATTTTCATGGCAATATTCTGTTTTTAATGGTACTGAATTGTATTTTCTAATACATGCAGTTCTATAGGTCCCACACAATGCTGATGTATCAGTTGCAGTTATACATAATAGGGAATCTCGTTTTGCAGAATAAAGTGTTGAATCAATGAAAGGTGAAGGTGTCCCAAAAGGATCTATATCTATAATATCAAATTTACCTCTGTTCTTCCTCAAAAATATATTGGCTTCTTCTTGTGAAACTTCAGCTTCAATATTATTTAAAGCTACATTTTTCTTTATAAATTTTACAGCTGTTTCATCTATATCATTTATAAAAACTTTATTTACATTTTTAACTTCTTTAAAATACCTTATACCACGTATACCACTTGCACCAAAAGTATCAGCAACAGATATTTCCTTATTGATTTCTTTTTGGAATTGTTGCAATATAATTACAGATAAGTCTCTATCAAATTTCATTGCAGGATTATAAAATACAGGAGCTTCTGACGATACTTTTTTGAATTTTGGAATTTTTATCTTTACTTTACCCTCTCTAATTGTTTCCATCCTATCACCAAAAAAGTTTTTTATTAAAAAATCGGAATAAATTAATTTTTGAAAAAGGTTTTTAATCAAATGGTAGGGGAGAATGAATGTCAAAATTTTTGCTAAGAGTAAAAGAAGGAAAAAATGAATGGTGGAGATATCTAATAACTATAATACTGACATTTGGTTCTCCAATAATTCCAGGCATGTTTCTAGGGATTGTATTTGTCTTTACACAAAATTTTCAAATTCTTAAATCTTCATTATTCCTGTTAATATTACTTGGTATAACCTATTTCACTAGTTTTATATTCTTTTGTATATCTGTTAGATATATCCATGGTAGAAAACTCATATCATTGGTAAATAGTTACAACAAAATAAGATGGAAAAGAATTTTCAAGGGAGCTATCATTTGGTTCTTAATCTTAATAATTACAGACATAATAATTTACTTTATAAACCCTGCTAATTATAAATTTAACTATAGTTCTACCTTCTTCCTTTTATTATTACTTTCTCTAATTATTTTCCCTGTGCAGGCAACTTTTGAAGAATTATTTTTTAGAGGATATTTGATGCAGGCATTAAGTTTGAAATTTAAAAAACCTTTAACTATAATTCTAATTACTTCTATAATATTTGGAATTTTACATTGGTTTAATGCATTCAAAATTTCCCAAAGTTTTTCGATTGCCATGGCTGCCACAATTTTAGGCATAATTTTGGGGATTGTAACAATATCTGATGAAGGTATAGAATTAGCTGTTGGTGTCCATATTATTAACAACATTTATGCATCTTCTTTCCACAGTTCTTATGATGTCGATATAGGAAATCTTCCATCATTGATTACAAGTCCATATGATCCAATATTTGGCATAATACATGCGATTATGATGTCTTTAATGTTTCTAGCGATAATAAAGCCAAACCTAAGTGTTTTAACATCTTCTATAAATCAAGTAAAGGAGGTAAAAAACCATGATACCTATTTCAAAACCAATGATAGGAGATGAAGAGATCAACGAAGTTATAAACGTGCTAAAGTCAGGGCAAATAGCACAGGGGCCAATGGTAGAAAAATTTGAAAAAAAATTTGCTAAATATGTTGGAACAAAATATGCTGTAGCTACAAGCTCAGGCACGACTGCATTACACTTATCTTTGTTGGCTATAGGAATAAATAAAGGCGATGAAGTTATAACAACTCCATTCACTTTCAGTGCTACTTCAAATTCAATATTATATGTGGGGGCAAAACCTGTTTTTGTTGATATAGATCTTAGAACCTATAACATAGACCCTAACAAGATTGAAGAAGCTATAACTGATAAAACTAAAGCAATAATTCCTGTACATCTTTATGGTCATCCTGCAGACATGGACCCTATATTAGAAATTGCTGAAGAATATTCATTATATGTAATCGAAGACGCTGCTCAGGCACATGGAGCTATTTACAAAGGAAGTAAAGTAGGTACTTTTGGAGATGCCGCATGCTTCAGTTTTTACCCAACTAAAAATATTACAACTGGAGAAGGAGGAATGGTAACTACAAACAATAAAAAACTGGCAGAGAAAATCAAAATACTTAGAAATCATGGAGAAGTAGAAAGATACAATCAAATAATGCTTGGGTATAATTTTAGGATGACTGATGTAGAAGCTGCAATAGGTATACATCAATTAAAAAAATTAGATAAATTTAATGAAATCAGAATTAAAAATGCAAAATATTTAACAGAACATCTGGAAAAATTGGATATAATAACTCCAGAAGAAGTTGGTAATGTTAAGCATGTTTATCATCAATATACAATAAGAGTTCCTAAGAGAGACAGATGGGTTAAATGTTTTGAAAAGGAAGGTATAAATGTTGGAATATATTATCCAAGGCCTGTTTATAAACAAGAATTTTATAGGAAAATGGGTTATAAATGTAAATGTGTAAATGCAGAAAAAGCTTCTAAAGAAGTACTTTCGTTGCCAGTGCACCCTGCTTTAACTGAGAATGATCTTGATAAAATTGTTGAAGTATCTAAGGATTGTAGCAAATTAATTTAATATATCTGATAATATTTTAATCAGCTTGTTACCAGCTTTTTTAACTTCATAAGAAATTTTAGTATCTATATTTAAATTCTTTGGTTGTATTCCAACCAATCCTATCTTATAATTTCCTTGTGATTCTAGATATTTTATTGTATAGGAAAGTGGAATGCTATGTGTAGAAGACATCTCATATTCTGCTATTTCTTTTTTATCAATGAATTCTATTTTACCAGGTTTTTTGCCCATGTTTATAGCATCTATAATAAGTATATGACTAGGATCTTCAATCTTTATTTTCCATGTAAATTTATCAGGGGCTGTTCCAGCATTTAACAAAACAACTTTTTTGTTGTTTGGTAATCTTGAAACAATGTAGGGACCTATACCATCATCTGACCTCAATTCATTTCCAATGCCTAAAATTAATGCTTTTTCATAGTCTTTAAAAAATCTTTTTAATTTTTGCTTTAATTGTATTTAAACCACCACCCATTCTATAAGAAAGAAAAAGTTTTATTGTATCTCCAGCTCTTACTTCCTCATTTTCAACTGGAATAAAAATTGGTGTATTCATCATTGGTGTTGGTCCACAAATTATCTCCTCTGAAATAAGGGTAAAGGTGATTATCTTAATACCTCTCAAAATTCCACTATTTTTTATTTGCAACCTAATAGTATCTTTAAATTTTTCTTTATTTTTATTTAAAAAAAGTATTTCGTTGTATTTTTTAATTTTTCCCAAACTTTTGTATTCCATACCTTTTCTTTCATAAATTATGTGGGGAATGTTTGCATCCACAGGTTCAACACAATTTATGACTCCTAGTGGGATAACATTGCCATTTTCTTTTAGAAATGTTATAGCTTTGTTCATAACTGGAACTTGTTTTTCATCGATTAATGCAGTATCTAACATTTCACAGATAATTGTATCAGCATATTCTGGAAATTCAAACTCAAAAACATCTTTATTAATTACTTTAACATTTTTAAAATTATATAAATTCTTCTTTGCATAATTAGCTATTTTTTCATTTTTTTCTATTGCAAAAATAAATTTTGCGTGAGGCGCTGCAAAATATGAAAATATTCCACTACCTGTACCTAAATCATATACAATACCTTTTGCTAATTTCTTTATTGCTTCATAAAATGCTGACAATCTTTCAGTGTCTTTTAATAAATTATAATGATAGGGTGTAACAAAAAATTTACACTTCTTCATCTATTTCTTTTCCTGTTGAAGTACTTGTTAAGCGTACATGTTCAACGCCTTTTAATCGCATTAATTTCTCTGTTAGTTCCCTGATCTTTGCCACATCTCCTTTTGTAACAAGTACTTCAAGGCAATGTTTATCTGTCAAATGTACATGCATGCTAGCATTTATGTATTTTCTGTATTCATGTTGTACATCTGAGATTTCTTCAACAATGCCTTTATATTCTTTGTTGTAAATTACTGCAATAACACCAATTCTTTCTCCTTCCATCTCATGCATCCACTGATATCTTACTATATAATCTTTTATTGCATCTCTTATTCCTTTTGATCTAGATTGGTATCCTCTATTTCTTAATATTTCATCAAACTCTTCTAACAATTTTTTAGGTAGAGACATACTAATCCTCATCATTAATATCACCTCCCCTAATACAATAATAAGTTAATACTTATATTTAAATATTCATAATAAATTAATACTAGTTATTTTAATTAAATTAAAAAATAGAATCAAATAATTATCTGTATGAATTAAAAAATTAATAGAAGCATGAAAACCGTTAAAAAAACAGCTTGATATGTTTTATTTTTTCTTTTACATTTATCTCTAAAATTATTGTGTTATAATTAATACAATTATTAATATAATTAATATTTGTGTAATACTTAATTTTATATTTTTAATATCAGGAGAGATTAAAAGTAATAAAAGAACAACAATATTCCTTATATTCTCTTAGCTAAAAACCTTAATAACTTATAAACAGAATCTGTAGAGGGATGAACTTCTATAAAATTGTCAAAATCCTGAACTTTACTTCCAAGCCTCAATAAATGGGAAAGGTATGCTACATAATCTCTACCAATAGGTGATACTGCATATACTCGAGATATTTCTCCAGTATTTAAATCTACAGAAACTTTACTTAACCCTGTATTTTTGTTTAAAACTTCCCAGAAGGATCCTGGACCAGCTGGTCCAGGCATTTTAGCATTTACAAGTTTTTTATTTTTATTTTCATCTATAAATGCTACATCATATTTGAGAGATATTGAGTTGGGTATATAATCATATCTCATCCTTGTTTCAATTCCAGCTGCATTTCTTGCAGCTACTATACCTTCCATCCTTGCAACAGGCGTATTTTTAGCTCTATTAGTTACAGCTCCAGCTGCATAAACATTTTTCATGCTTGTTTCCATTTTTTCATTGACTATTATATGTTCTTTAGAATCTTTTTTGACATTGACAATTTTTGAGTTAGGTGTTACGCCTGTAGCCAAAAATGTTTTACCTTCTATTTTTCCTTTGCTAGTTTCAATATATTCCTCACCTATTTTTAAGGTTTTTGTATTTTCATAAATTTTTACGTCATCTAAAAGCTTTTCAACCACATATTTTTTAATTTCAGGGTCTAAATTTTTTAAAAATTTACTCCTGCAAATCACGTTAACTTTGCATCCAAACCTAGAAAAAATATAAGCAAATTCTGATGCAGTATGTCCTCCACCCACAATATTTATAACTTCTGGGAGTTCATCAATTTCAAGGACATCTCTGTAAGTTATTGCATTTTCAACGCCATCTATTGGAGGTATATGTGGTTTTATTCCAGTTGCAACTATCAATTTATCATAACTTATTTTTTCTCCATCTACTTGTACTTTGTCTTCAATAACTTTTGCTTCGCCATATATAATTTCTACACCAGATTCTTTAGTTTCCTTCTCATTTATCTTCCTAATTGTCTTAATTGTCTTTTTTAATTTCTTCAATAGATGTTTGTATTTTATTTCACACTCAAAATCAATTATTCCATGATTTTTTAAATTTTTGGCGTTATCTATGAAACGTGCAATGTCATTTAAGCCACATACAACCATACATCCCTCATTTAGGCATGTACCACCCATATATTTTTTTTCAATCAATAAGGTTTCCTTGTTAAGCGCTGCTAACTCCATTGCTGCAAATCTTCCTGCTGGTCCTCCTCCAATTATTACATACAATTCAATCCCTCACACGATAACTTAATAAACTTTAAGTATTTCTATACTCCAATAAATAAATAAGAGGTGAGAAAGTAATGTGTATTGCGGCCCCTGCTAAAATTGTTGATATCAATAAAAATAAAAAGATGGCAACTGTTGATTTTGGCGGTGTAAAACAAAAAATAAGGATAGATCTAGTTGAAGATGAAGTAGATATTGGAACTTATGTTCTAGTACATTCAGGATATGCCATTGAAGTTATGTCTGAAAAAGCTGCCAAAGAGTCACTTGAAGTATGGGAAGAAATGATGCATCAACTTAATTCTAAAGAATAATAATTTTAATCAAATATTTTTGATTTTATTTAAAATTTCATCAAAAAATATATAATTTTAATTTTACAATTAAATATATAAAAGGTAAAAATGTAAAATTCTAAAATTCTGATACCTATCATAGCAAAAAAGTAACTTTGCTATATTTTAAATCAAAATATTAAAATTTAATAATTAAAAAAATAATGAAAAATCATTAAGTAATTTTTTGTGCCAGGTGAAAGGCAATGTTAGAAAAACATGGCATTATTGATGAATTACTAGAGGATCTAAGTGAAGAAGAAAAGAAAAATAGCTTATTAATAATAAAATGTTTGGAAAATGGCTTAACAACAGACGAGGAAATTGCAGAGAACATTGACATCAAGTTAAACAAAGTGCGAAAAATTCTTTACATGCTTTATGATAGAGGAATAGTTAGTTACAGACGTAGTAAGGATCCAAAAACACAATGGTACAGATATAGTTGGAAATTTGAGCCAGAGAAATTAGAAAGAATTATAAAAAGAAAGCATGAGAAAATTGTAAGAAGCCTTGAAAAAACATTAGAATTTGAGAAAAATAACATATTTTTTGAATGTGAGAATGGAGATTTCAGATGTACTTTTGAAGAAGCAATGGAATATAATTTCCACTGTCCAAAATGTAATTCAAAGTTAGAATATATTGACAACTCTGAAATCATCAATGAAATCGAAAGAAAAATAAATTTTTACAGGAACAACGGGTCAAATAATGTCGAAGAATAAATCTAAGATTTTTAAATTATACAAAGAAGTAAATTTACCAGAAAATGTAATTGAGCATTGTAAAGTCGTAGCTGAAAGGGCTCTTGAACTTTCAACAAGATTTAATAATGTAGATAGAGAGTTAGTATTGAGTGGTGCCCTATTACATGATATAGGTAGATCAAAAACACATGGAATTGACCATGGGATAGTAGGTGCTAAAATATTGCGAAAAAAAGGTTATCCTGAAGAGATTATTAGAATTGTTGAAAGACATATAGGTGCGGGTATACCTAAAAATGAAGCTATAAAACTTGGATTACCTCCTAAAGATTACATTCCAGAAACTCTTGAAGAAAAAATAGTTGCTCATGCAGATAATTTGGTTAATGGCAACAAAAAGGTAGATATTCATTATGTTTTAAAAAAATGGGAATCTAAATTTGGGAGAGATCATCCCGCAATAAAAAGATTAAAAAAATTACATAAAGAATTAACTGGTGAGGATGTTTAATTATTTTTTTAACCGTCTAATTTTCACAGCCACTCCATAATCAGCTTTTACCATTTCATTTCCACTTAAGACGGCTTTTCCCACACCTACAATATCTCCTTTGTAAGTTACAATCACTTCATCTCTTGGTACTATTGACTCATCTGCTTCTATAACGCCTGGAGCAAATATTTTATTTGTTTTGGGTTTGAAATCAATTTCTACCTGTTTTGTTCCCAATTCTAGCAATCTTTTTCCACCTTCTAATGTAAGATTATATAATCCAAAATTCTTAGACAAAGTACAAATATGGTTTCTATTTTCATCTAGTATGATTTTATTTCTCCTACCTCTAACTCTACAATTTTCTGGTATTAAAATCTCAGCTCCTTTTCCAAATTGATATATAGCTATAGATTTGAGTTTATGTAACAATAATTTTTTACGTGGAATTTTCTCATATTTAGACAATTCTGTTCTCAAATTATTCATCGATTCTTTAGATATAGGTGACTTATCTTCACAGGTGAATATACATTCATCTAAATACTCTTCACATACTTCTTTATATCCGCCTACAACATGTGCAATTACTTTTTTGTCTCCCACATATTTTTTTAATAATTCTCCAACAACCTTTTTCTCCTCGAAATACCATTCCCCTGTGGTTGAAACATCATAAGCACGTATAGGATATGTTTCTTCCATTTCTCTTGGACAAATTCCAAAAGGAGATGTTAATATAAGCTCTTGATAACCTTTAGTTACTCTTCTAAAAATTTGATGACTTAATGATCTCGAATATGGTTTTGTAGCACTACATGGCAATATAACTATTGGTTCATCAATTGGTTTTAATAATTCCATTCTTTTTCTCCATCTTATAGCCTCAGGCCTATAAAGTGATTCTTCTATACTACATAAAATCAAATTCAACACCTTTCATTTACTTTCCTAATAATAATTGCTGGTACATGTTTTATCGTGTTAAGCATCTTTATATCCACATTTTCTCTTCCAAAAAATTCTTCCATGTCATAAACAGTTTCAAATGTGTTGAATTTCTCTTGGATTTTTTCAGCTATTTTTGAAATTTTAATTAGTTTAGTTACAGGTAATTCTTTAGAGGAAGCTATTGGTGTAGGTCCTATCTTTTTCCCAAACCTTCCAAGTAAATAAGCTAAAAACCCTAAATTGGATTTTATGCCTCTAACAGCTATAGGTAACGATGTTATTAATTTTCCAAAAACTTTGTATGTTGCATCAGTGTCAACGATTACAACAGTGACTTTTTTATTCCATCTCTCTAAAATTTCTTTAGAAATATATTTTGCAATATTCTTTGGATTTTTTGGTAAAGGTGCTACATAAGTGTCTGGAACATTGCTTAGATCAACTCCTGCTTCAGAACTTGGTTTTAATGCATGTAACCACCCATAATGTCTTAAAATAAATTCTTTAAGGTTTCTAGCTTCTGGTGGTAGTTTCCTCAAATTTTTTATGGTTCTAGATTTTATCCTAAATATCGGACCAAGAAAATACCCCCACAAAAATTTTGACCAAATTTCGGCAAGAAATATTGCACTTAAGGAAGGTTTATACTTCAAAATATCATAAATTCTTCCTTGAGCAATTGCAATCGGAGTCTCAGAAATTACTAAAAAATCGTTGTTCTTAAGCAATGGTCCAGCACGCCTGATTATTACCTCAAAACCTTCGTTTGGCTTAATGTATCTAGTTTTCACAGGTATTGCTTCATATTTCATAAGGGTCTCCAAACCTTTAGATCAATGCTTTCTATTTTTGCTTTTCTACCTTCCATTTCTACAACTACTCCACTATGTACTTTTTGCATCATACAATGCTTTGGTATAAATCTAACGGTTTTGCCAACTTTTGGTATTTTTCCATTAACTCTTCCTATAAACCCAAGCACTAAACACAAACCAATATCTTTAAATTTAAAATTTTTATCTCCTAAACGATGTTTAGGTCCAACTATATGTACAGTGATTAAGCCATTTTCTTCTTTTAATATCTCAGCAAAATGTGTAATTGGACATCCAAGAGGTCTATACCTTATAATATCTCCTTCTTTTAATTTTACATCAGAAAATGGATATAAAATTTCTCTACAAGATTTTTCGTTTTTCAAAGGTTCTAAAACAAAATCAGCCGTATAATTATCTATTAACCCAACTATTTCTTTTTCTATTTCTGGTTTTTCCTCAACTAATTTTTTTAGTTCATGTAATTTGTCTGTATCCAAAAAACGACATCTTTGAATGTCTAACCCCTGTTTGATCACTGCTTTTGCAAAATCTTCACATCTCTGAAATCCACATATCCCACAATTGTATCCTGGAAGAAGATTTACAATTTCTTCTAATTTTCTTGTTCCCATGTTTATTCTCCCTCATATCTTTGGAAACCATCGATATTACGTAATACTCCACGATGATATTTTTTTCCAATTCTTCTTTCACCAACGCAAAGTGTGCAAATAGCTAATGGAGCTGAGTATCTTAATTTTTCATTTTTTAACGATAAATCCTTTGTTTTTGTAATTTCAAATGCTAATTTTGCACATCCCTGTCCACTCAACCCATTAGCTTCAATTATTTTTGATTCTGGATTAACCTCAATTATCCTCTCTCTAAAAATCTCTCTTTCTGCCTGTGAAATTAAATCTCCTTTAGTTATCACAACAATGTCTGCAGTTGATAAAAAAGGACCTACTTTTAGTGGTGTATTTGGACCTTGAGTAGCATCTATTACACAAACTCCCAAACAATTTTGAGTATATGGAGCACATCGATGACATAAACCAGCAGTCTCAACTATTAATAAATCAGATTCATTTTCTCTTGCCCAATGAATCATTTCTTCAATATTAAAAATTGTAAAGTGATCTGGACACATGTCCATAGCAAGTCCTAGTTTTGTTGGAATATCTAACTTCTTAAAAACTTTATCATCTTCGCTATGGAGACAATCTACCTTTACTACAGCAGGATTATATCCATTGTCTTTGAGAATTTTTAGAGTATGTGTTAATATTGCTGTTTTCCCAGCCCCAGGAGTTCCAGCAACTATTACTAATTTCATTTTTATCACATTGGAACATTTTCTATTTTTTTACCTAGACGCACTTTTTCTCTTAAGTCCAGGAGTAATTCATCTATTTCATTCAATTTTTGAGAGATATTTTTTTCTTCTTTAGTTGTTTTGATAATTTTCTGCATCCCACCGTTTTTCATTACAATTCTTTTATCTGTGTTTAAAACCAATGTGGGATCATGTGTTACTATAAATATTATTTTTCCATGCTTAGTTAACACATTTAAAGCTTCATGTTTTTTAATACCTGCATTTTCAATTTCATCTATTACAACGATTGGAGATTTACTTATCAATGCAATATCAGCTACCATCAGGGCTCTAGATTGACCTCCACTCAAAATTGTTAATTTATCTGTTTTTTTAATTGGTTCTCCAGTAAGTTTATTTGCAAGGTCTATAACTTCATCTACACGTTTTTCATCTACATTTCTACATTTAGCATGTAATTTCAAAAATTCCTCCACACTCATGTCAGCCAAAAAATTCATGTGCTGTGATAGATGTGCAACTAATTTTTTCTTTGGATTTACACGATACTCATAACTAGGCTTTTTATCATTCACTAAAATTTTTCTTTTTGAGAATGTATCTCCTTGTGCCAATTGTTCAATATCATAAATTAATGAGCTTTTTCCACTACCTGTTGGACCTACCACACCTACAATTTCTCCTTTTTTTACTTTAACTTTCCTAACAGGTTCTTTTTCACCAAATTTATCATATCCACCAATTATTGTCAATGAATTTATCATTCTAGCTTCACCTTCCCTATTGTATCTCCTCTAAGACCTCTCCTTATAGTTTCAACTGCAATTATGTCTTCTGGTGGAATATTACCCAGATTTACATTTGGACCAAGCCTTATAATGAAATATGTTTGTTGATCTTTTTGTGGAGCTTCCCATATCACTTTTTTAACAGGTAATTTTGAAATTAAATATTCTACTTCGCTCTTTTTCACATTTCCATTTTGATCATAAACACCTACATTTCTTCCACTTTCTCTAGCTTCAATTGTGACCATTTCTACTCCAGAATTTAGATCATGTTTTGCAATTTTCACTCTTTTTTCAGGTGTGAGTTTTTTATCAATTTCTGGATTTTTTTTACCAATTTCAGAAATTACTTTAAATCCTTCATCTATAGCATTTTCTATAATTTCAGATCTTTCATCTAAAGATAAATTTATACTTCCATCAGATATTTCAATAAATTCAAATCCTAAATCTTTTGCTTCCTCAAAATACTTATCTAATTTATTTTTTAAATATGCAACCTCAAACAATGTTCCACCAGGCATGACTTTTACATCATATGAATTGTAGATCTCTATTTTTTCTTTAATCAAATCACGATCACATAAAGTTGTAGTACACCATCCAAACTTTACAAAATCTACATATTCACTTCCAATTTCCATGAGATCTTTAACTGTCTCAGCTCCAATGCCTTTATCCAGCATTACAGTTATACCAAAATTTCTAGGCTTTTCTTGTCTTTTTGGTCTCAAAAATTCAAATGCTTTCATGCGCTCACCCCTTGAACATGAGTATTTTTTGAACATGGATACTTAAAAAATTAATTAATAAAAAATATTAACTAATTAATACAAAATTCGAAAAAAATAATGAGATAATTTACCAAATATCCACAGTTTTATCCTTATTTGTAAACCTAGTTACATGTTTAAATACAGATTTTGGAGCTATGTATTTACATATTTCCACTATTTGTGGGTTACAACCTTCAATACAATATTTTAACTGTAACTTAAGAAGTTTGTGATACCTCATAAAATTTGTAAAAATGAGAGTTGTACTTACTGCATATGTATTTGGGTATTTACCTAAATTTAATGTTATTTCTTCACCAGGATCCAAAACTAGCGAATATTCTTTGTAAAATACTTTATTTCCTTTAACACTATCAGTGTAAATACTTACATAATATGAAATCTTTACAAAGCTGTTTCCTAAATTCTTTATTGTTATATTATAGAGATAAGGTGCAAAAAAATCAGGGTCTATCATACTATACCTAAATATAGCAAATCCACTGGCACCATTCTCCAATGCAGCCCTGATA
This sequence comes from Methanothermus fervidus DSM 2088, assembly GCA_000166095.1. Taxonomy (NCBI): domain Archaea; kingdom Methanobacteriati; phylum Methanobacteriota; class Methanobacteria; order Methanobacteriales; family Methanothermaceae; genus Methanothermus; species Methanothermus fervidus. Next base: position 999,852 of record CP002278.1, read on the forward strand.
TCTTGGACTAGTTCACTTGCTGGCAACTTAACAGGATTTTTATCTGATCTATATGCAAGTATTCCTGTGACAACTGGCTTTAATGAATGCTCAACAACATATCTAGTTACTTTCCCTATCCACTCAGTTGTTTCATTGTAGTTACCTTTGTAAGCCATTGGAACAATGAAGTCTAGATATCTTGACATATTTGTGTAATCTTGGCCATATATATAGTTAGCCCACATTTCTGGCATAACTGCTGCTGAAACTAATGCATTTGGCTTTATCTTCTTCACTGATTCATATACATACTTAACTATATCTGCTATTATATCTGTACCATTCTTTGGTGCATTTCCTGGATATCTTATGTAATCTAGGTGTATTCCATCAACGTTGTATTCCTTTATATACTTAGTTGCCTTCTGAACTAGCACATCTTTGATTTCAGGGTGCTTAACTGGGTCTATCCATGTATTGTTTTGCCTTAAGCACATTATCCATGCATGGACTCTTATATTTTCATTCTTGGCCTTGTTTATGAATTCTTTTGTGGAGTTTTGAAGTGTTGGATCCTCAAAAGCCCTTTGAAATAAAAAAATATTAGTTATATCTCTACTTTTTAAATAACTAAAACTCACATTGTCCATTTCTGTGGACCAAACCCAAACACCATTTAAAGATGTAGAAGAAATATTTTGAGCATGAACACAATCTAAATTTAAAATTAAAGCTAAGCTAATGCTAATCAATATTAAAGCCATAGGAATGTGAGAATTCACATCAGTCCCTCCAATTCTTAATATTTTTAAATCAACTTATAAATTTTTCCAATATGTTAGCTATTTTATCTATATATTTAGCTAGTGGCCCCATTTTCCTTCCGGCTTTTCTTATCAACTTTATGTCTTTTTCTTCAAAACCTTTTAAAACCATGAGGAAAATTGTATAGATTACAGGACTTATGAATACCATTAATATTAACATAAAGATTGTTTTTGGTAGGAATGACAAAATAATACCCAAAAGCAATGAAGCAATTATTATTTTTGTAAATGCAGAGAAAGGAGGTTTCACTCCAGTTACTTCAAATGTTTTAAACATTGATATTAGCATTATTATAAATGTTGCAGAACTTGTAGCTGTAGCAGCTCCAACCATTCCATAAATAGGAATTAAAAACCAGTTAAATATGAAATTCAATATCGTTCCAAAGAACAGAATATACATAGGAAGTGATGGACGTCCTACTCCCTGAATTATACTGGAAGATACAACAAAGAATGTATAAAATGTCATTCCCATAACCAATATTCTCAATGGTTCGGCTCCAGGAACATATTGGCTTCCAAAAAGCAATGAAATTACAGGTGATGCAAATACAGCTATTCCAACACATATAGGCAGCACTGTTAACATCACAATTCTATATGATTGTGTCACATAGTCTTCTAAAAGTTTTTTATTTTTTAAAGAATAAGCTTCTGAAGCTGCTGGAAGCGCTGCTGTTGCAACTGAAATGGATATTACCAAAGGTAATCTTGCAATAGGATCTGCAGCAGAATAATATCCAAGATATATCGTAGGTAAAAAGTGACCAATTAAAAATGTATCAATATCATATATAGCCATTTCAGATAAAGCTGCAAGAATAACAGGTATTGAAAAATTTAAAAGCATTTTAGCTATTTTAATTTCTTTTTTAAAATCTATTTTTGGATATGTGAAATCATCAGCTAAATATTTTTTAAATACAATTAATGATGCTATTAAAGACACTAAAAATCCTAAAGCAGTTCCAATTACAGCCCCAACAACATAAAAACCTAAAACGACCAATATTGCTGCAAAAATAATTATACCAACTTGTTCTACAAATCTTGTTACAACGATATATTCCATTTTATAAATTCCTTGAAATAAGCCTCTAAATACTCCAACAATCACGCTAAAAGGCAATATTAGAGCTACAGCTTGTAATGGAAGTATAGCGTTTGGTTTGTGAAAAAAGTTACAAGCTATCCATGGAGAAGTAAAAAATATTACTAATGAAAATATGAACGCTAAAAGTATCATTAGTTTCATTGATACATATAAAACAGCCCTTGCATCTTCTTTTTTATCCAATACCATATATTCGGCAACATATTTAGCAATGGCTGGTGGTAGCCCCCCAGCAGCCAATATCTGGAATATTCCTTGAAAAGGCATTGTAAGTCCTAGTATACCATAACCTTCTGGCCCAAGCATCCTACTCATTAGGAATCTATAAATATATCCTCCAATACGAAAAATAAAATTACCAATTATTATTAAAAATGTCCCTTTCACAAGCTTTGAAGTACTCATTAAACCACCTTTTTACTCTGTCAATACTACACATGCATCCTTTTCTACAAGTACCGTATGTTCTGCCTGAGAAACCCATGAATCGCTTTTTTCTTTTAAAACATGATAGGGATAAATAATTCGTGGTCTAATAAGAACTTTTAATGCATGTTTTAATCCTTTACTTCCAAGTTTTTTCTCTAACCATCTTTCTGCAAAAGGCAATGTCCTATATTCTTTTTTCACATGTCTTAAAACACGTAATGCATATGGATCTCTCACAGGCCTATCTCTCAAAAATCTAAATATATAAGTTTCTGGTTTGTCAACAACATAACCAACACCATCTGTTGCAAATGGTTCTATTGCAACCACATCTCCTTCCCTTAATTTATGAGAGTTTTGACCCTTAACATTTGGAATAGATAATCCTGAATGTAGGACCCATCTATCAATACTATGCCCTGTTAAATTACTGATGGGTTTAAATCCAAATTTATTTATTGTATTTTCAATTACTTCACCAATTTTACCTATTTCCACACCATCTCTTATTGTATTAATAGCATTTTCTAAGGCAGATTCTGCGGCTTCTATCATTTTTTTATTTTTTTCTGCCAATTCATCGTTATAATTTTTTAAATCTTCATAACCTTCCACAAGTACTGTAGTTGCAGTGTCTCCAATGAAACCATCTACATGGACGCCTATATCAATTTTGACTAAATCACCTGGCAGTATTTTCCTATCATCATTACATGGTGGACTGTAATGTGCTGTAATTTCATTTACTGATATATTACATGGGAATGCTGGTTTTGCACCCATTTTTTCTATTTCATTTTCTATAAATTCTGCCAAATCCAATATTTTCATTTCGCCTTTTACAGCTTTAATTGCTTTTTTTCTAACTTTTGATGCAATTTTGCCAGCTTTCTTGAACTTTTCCATGATAACCACTCACTTAACATGCAATTAAAAGACATTTTATCCATGCTTTTTTACAATCAAAAATTTTATTATGGATATAACTTTTCATCCAAAAAATCAATACTACTCTAGTAAATTTTGTTACTCAAAAATAAAAACCATAATTTGAAAATTATAAATTTTTTTACACTCCTTAAATTTATACATAAAATTCAAAAATTTTATTTGTCCGAAAACTTTATATATGAAAAATTCAAAGGTAAATTATAGCTAAGAAGAATGCCGCCGTAGCTCAGTAGGTAGAGCGCTCGGCTGTTAACCGAGTGGTCGCAGGTTCGAGTCCTGCCGGCGGCGTTATTTTGGGCCCATAGCTTAGCCAGGTAGAGCGCCCGGCTCATAACCGGGCGGTCATGGGTTCGAATCCCATTGGGCCCATTTTTTTCCTAATGCTCCGGTGGTGTAGCCCGGCCAATCATTTCGGCCTTTCGAGCCGAAGACTCGGGTTCAAATCCCGACCGGAGCATAATTTTTTTATTTTTATTCATAGCGGGGGTGCCCGAGTGGTCAAAGGGGACAGGCTTAGGACCTGTTGGCGTTAGGCCTTCCAGGGTTCGAATCCCTGCCCCCGCATGTAAGAAATCACAATGGCCGGGGTGGGGTAGTTGGCCATCCTTCGGGACTGTGGATCCCGCGACTCGGGTTCAAATCCCGGCCCTGGCCTTATTTTCATCCTTTAAAACTAATTTTGTGGTATAATGTATAGAAAAGGTTATTGTAGAGAATTAGATCTTGTAAATCTTTTTTGGGATAAAGGTTTTGCAGCTCTCAGAGTAGCAGGTTCCGGAAGTTCTTCAAAACCATTGCCAGATATTGTAGCAGGGAATGGAAAAAAATATTTAGCAATAGAGGTAAAGTACACATCAAAAGAAGTTCTATATATTAATTTCAGTAAAATCGAAGAGTTAATTAAATTTTCAAAACGATTTGGAGCTGAAGCATATATAGCAGTAAAATTTAGCCATAAAGATTGGCTGTTTTTATCACCAAAAGATCTAAAGAAGACTAGAAGTGGTAACTATCGTATTGATATTGATTTAGCAATGCTGAAAGGTAAGTTATTTGAAGAGATTATTGGGGAAGAAAAACAAATGAAACTTATTGATGATCACTGAGAATTTTTTACCATATGGACAATTCCTACCTCTACAATAGGACCTAAAAAATGTATCTCTGCCAGTTTTTTATGACTTTTAACTTTAAAACCTTGGTTTCTTAATTTATCAATTAAAATTTTAGGATTTTCAAAATTTTCATATCTGTGGTATTCAAATATTATTTCTTTAAACATTGAAAGATCAGAATTTTTTATTATTTCATATTCGCAACCTTCACAATCCATTTTTAATAAATATGGCTTCACATTATATTCATCAATTATTTTTTCAATTGTCGTTGATTTAACTCTAATTTTCTTTTCACCATTTGTATATGCTGAAGCACCACCACTCATTTCTAAACCATCATATGAAATTTTTATTTCTCCTTCACTACTACTAACAGCTTTATTTATAAATTTTATTCTATCTGCCAAATTTTTATTTAAATTTATATTTTTTAATGCAAGTTTATACACTTCTGGGATAGGTTCAAAAGCATAAACTTTATAGCCTTTTGATGCAAAATATAAAGCTGTATCACCTATGTTACCTCCAATATCTATCACCGTTTCATCATCTTTCGCTTTTCTAACTCTATATTGTTCTTCAACAAAAGTTTCATAAATTGAATAAACTACAGAATTCAAGAACCTTATACCATTGATTTCTATAATTTTGTTGTTTCTTTGGTTTAAGAATGCTTTTAAATTATTTATTCCTACTTTGGAAAGTTTTTGAGAGCATGCTAATATCAAGTAATCAAAATATTCTCTCTCTATATCATTTTTATCCAATTCGATGTTTCCCAAATATTTAAATGCACATTTACATTTATCTTTCAATCCTAAACGGAACAACAAAACACTTAAAGCACTTAAAGGATCTTTAGTTGCTTTAAAAATTAATTTTGTCCACAAATATTTTGACTTCAAATTTTTAATCAATCCTTCCACCTCTTTTTAAAATTCTCAACTCTTAAAAGCCTCAAAATTATTATACCATTCTTTTAATTTATTTTTTAATTTCTTTTTAAATACTTCAAAGTCAAATGGCTTTGCAAATTCTCTTATTTTTTCATTATCCCATTCTAAGTCATCAAGTATATTTATTGCCTTTGCAATTGAGTTTTCATCCCCTTTAGTCACTATTCCTCCATTATAAATATTTAAACCATTTTTGTTTTGTAAATAACCAGTTTTTTTTAGTAATATTGGTGGAAAACCAGTTTTATTTACAATGACTGGTTTTCCAGCTGCAAGAGCTTCGACAGGTACAATTCCAAAATCTTCATTTTTGGGGTTATAAATGACCGCCTTACATCTTGAAAGAAGATCTAATTTTTCTTTGTTATCAACATAGCCTTTAAACTCAATTAGCTTTCCTTCATAATTTTTAACATATTCATATGTTTTTTTATCATTTCCTTCCTCTCCAATTAAAACTAATTTACTTCTAGTTTTTTCACAGGCATTTATTACAGGCATTATTTGTTTTGCTTTATCAAATCTGCCTATATGGAGAAAGAAATCTTCATTGTCTTTAAATTTATAATTTTTGAGTTTTAAAGGAGGATACAAAATTGTTGAATCTCTTTTTAAATATTTCCATAGCCGATGCTTTATCACTTCAGAATTTACAAAATAATGATCGACTCTTGAATCAACAATACTATCAATGTATCTAAAAAAATTCGCAAAAAAGAAAGATAAAATTCCTTGATTATATGATTTCTTCCAATAATAATGCCATAAATCATAAAAAAATCTCATTGTTGAGTGACAGTAATTTACATGCATTACATCCTGTGGTGTAATCAAAGCTCTTGGAGGATTTCCAGATGAAATAATAATATCAAAATCATCAATTTCACCTATATCTATCATCTCATAATACAAATAAAGGAATGATGCAATTTTTGGTTTGAAAATTCTAGCCCAGCGAGGAATATATTCAAACAAATTAATTATCTTTATTTTTCTTGCTTCTGGTTCAATTAATTCCTCATTATCTTTAAAAGCAAATGTATATATCTCTTTTTTGTCTAAAGCTTCAGCTATATCTGCTACTAATTTTTCTCCACCACCTGATATCACAAAGCTTTCATGGAAGATCCCTACTTTCATTTTTTTACCTCACATTATTTAATTCAACATCTATATATTTAACCGAATTAATATTATTAATAAAATTTTGAGGTGTGAAATATATGCAATGTTTGTGCTGTTGCAGTTACTCATGGTGATAGATTTAGTATTTACGTAAGTGTATTAGTGCGGCATTTAATGAAGGTGTTAATAAGGCTATAATTGTTGACAATAATTCAGATCCTAGAAGTAGAGAAAAATTACGTAAATATGAAGAAAATAATGATAAAATAAAAGTTATTTATTTAAATGAAAATCATGGTACTGCTGGTTTTAAGACGGGAATGATGGAAGCATACAAAGATAAAGATTGTGAATTTATATGGTTACTAGATAGTGATAGTTTACCTTGTCCTGGATCCTTGGAAGCATTGAAAAAAACTTGGAAAAAGTATAACTGTAAAAATAAAGAAAAAAATTTAGTTTTATGTTCTCGAAGACCAAAACATGAACATATATATATACAAGAATTATTTGGAAGAATATCAAAAAAATGCCTTTTGTGGATTTTCGGTGAGCAATATTTTAAAAAGTTACTTAAAGAAATTAAATATTAAAAATTCCAAGCCTAAACGTTTTGATTTTATTGAAGTTCCTGCAACTGGATTTGGTGGCATGTTTTTTCATAAAAAGCTGTTAGATGTTGTAGGATACCCAAAAGAAGAATTTTATCTTTATTTTGATGACACTGAATGGTCCTACAGAATTACAAAAAATGGTGGCAAAATAATAATTGTTTGGGATAGTGTTGTAGAAGATTCATTAGAACCTGGTACTGAAAATGAAGATAAGAAAGAATTTTTATCTTTATATAAGCCATCTAACTTATATAGGGTTTATTATTTTGCTAGAAATGGAGAATACTTTTTTTAGGAAAATATATCCAGCAAAACGAAATAAATTACTGTATTATATTAACATGTTTACATTTCTTTTTATTGTCTTGCTCCACGATATATTTATTAACCATTCTTTAATAGCCTTAAAAACTATTTTAAAAGCAAAAAAGGATGGGAAAAAAGGTAATTTAGGTAAAAATCCAAATTTTGAATACCAATCCACAAAAGTAAATTAACTATAGTGAAATTCGTCTTCTATCAAGTAACTCTTGTCTTTTACCTTTATTCCAACCTCCACTTGCTCTTTTTGCCCTACCAACCTGTTGTACATAACCTGTGATCCTATCATACCATTCAATCTCATCTTTTTCTCCACAGTTAATACATGAATCTTTTAATCCTCTCATCAAAGTCTTACATCTCAAACAGAAACTAAGTGCATTGCTATATGCCCAAAATCCTATCTCTGATCGTTTACAAATTTTCTCTGTTAAACTCATCAAACCTTTTGGATTTGGCGCTGATTCACCTAGCCAAACATGGAAGATATGCCCGCCTTTTGTCAATGGATGGAATTTCTGCTCTATTTTAAGTCTATCAATGATGTCAAGCTCAGAATCAACTGGTATATGACTTGAATTTGTGTAATAATATGCTCCTTCTGTGCCCTGAACTACAGCATCAAAACGTTCAATATCAAGCATTGCAAATCTATGTGCTGTAGATTCAGCAGGTGTCTGTAATACTGACCATCTCCAACCTGTTTCATCCCTTAACTCCTGAGCTTTTTTGTTTATTTCTTCAATGATTTTAATTCCAAACCTCCTACTATATTTATCCTCTAATCCTTCTCCTGTATGTGCAATTAACATTTCATTAAGTCCAACAAAACCAAAACTCATTGTTGCATTCTCAATTCTATAATACATCTCGCCATCGAATTTCTGTGATAGGAAAGGTAAAATATTGTATTGGTTCAAACATTTTAATGCATGCTCCCTTCGTATTTCAAGTACTTCTTTTGCCAATCTTAAATAATCATGTAAGTAGTCATATATTTCATCATCATCTCTACTCCTGTAGGCGATTCTTGGCAAGTTTACAGTTACATAAGCTAAATTACCTGTCCTTAAACAATCAGCCTCCCAATTCCCTGTCCATTCTGTACCTAATCTAGTTCTACATCCCATTGCATTTACTAAAACATTATTATAGCTTGTTTCCATATTTAAGAAATAAGGAGTACCATATTTAGCTGATAACTCATGCACCATCTCTAAAAGCTCAGGATCCCATGTTTCCTTTCTTAATACATAAATTGTATTTGGGAAGAGATGTGGTTTTCCATAAGCATCTCCTTCAAGTAAAACTTCTGTGAAAGCTTTTGCTAAAAGTTTTGTCTCATCCTGATAATCCCCATAAACTCCTACTTTCTCACCACCAGGACCGTATGCTGTTTCATCCTGGAGGAATTCAGGGACTCCTAATTCTAAATTAATACTTGTGAATGGAACTTGACTTCCTCTAGCAGCGTAAGCCATATTAAGATTGAAAATAAACATTTGAACAGCTTGTTTAATGCGTTCATAGCTTAATCCCTCTACAAAAGGTGCAACAAATATATTCCATAGTGACATCGCCTGACCGCCAGACATATTTTGTTGTGCTGCTAGCATTATTTCTCCACAGTGATTCATCAATGTCTCTAGATGTTTAGGTTGTGCAGCAACACTTGTGTGATCTCCGGTTCCATCCACTTTGAGTCCAAAACGAATAAAAAGCCTTAAATCATGTTGGAGACAATTTAGAGGTCTAGCAGGGAAAAATTCAAGGTCATGAATATGTATATCTCCACTCATGTGTGCATCTGCAAGATGAGAAGGAAGCAATCGTAATAATGCATATTGTTTGAATGCTTCATCAGCCACATACTTATGTATTGTTTCTGAGTTATGAACTATGTTTGCATTATCTCTTGAACCTTCTTCTATCAATTTTTCAATATTATATACAGGAATTCCTAATCTTGTATGTCTCTTCCTCAAATCTTCAAGACCATACTCAACTAATTTTACATTTACAAATTCTCTTATCATTGGGGAAGTTACATGGTCAATCCTAAGTTTTTTTAGTTCTTTCCAAATTTCAGATGCTATTTTTTTAGCTATATGTTTTGGAGCTCCTGTTTCAACAATTAATGCTCGTTCTATTTTTTTCTTATCAAATTTTTCTATTTTATCTCTACTTGTTCTTACCTTTAATTCATTTGCAGCCAAATACTCATCTGCAGCCTTTTCATCAATTTTTTGTAATTCATTATATACCAACATTTTTATTTCACTTGTTGTCATTCCATCATATGCATTTGAAGCTACCTTTGATGCAATTTTTTTTGCCATTGACAATGAAACACCAATGTTTAACAATGATCTAATTATTTTTCCAGGTCTAAACTTTTCTTTAATCCCACTGCTCTTTTTTATAGTAATGCCTGCTTTCGATGGAACATACATCTTTACATCTTTTTGCAATTGGATCACCACTAATAATTTCAATTGAAAAATTATTACTTAAAAACTTTGCATAACATGTTCCATTTCTAAAAACTTAAAAAACAAAAATGGAAACTTGCAAGTAATCATCTATATCAAATCTTATATAAAATTTTCCAATTGAAAAGCACAGGAAAAGGTTATAAAATGAAAAAAAGAAATATGGTGTTAAAAAAGTTGAAAATAATATATCTTTAATTTAAAAAACTAAAAAGAAGATGTTCAACAAAATTTAAAGTCTAAAAATAACATGTTCAAAAATTATTTTTAGGAATTTTTAGCTCCAAGAAAGTAATTTATCTGAAATAAATTCTGGAGGTACTGGATTTATATAAGCAAAAATTAAAATTAAAGTTAAAGAAAGGAATACAACCAATAAAATAAGTTTGTCCTCTCTATATGGGTATATTTTATAAATCAGCATGCAAAATAGGAAAAACAAAACAATTATGGCTAAAGAATAATTTTTATTTGGATTTTCCACTTTTATTTTTTCTAAAGGTAATATCTTAACAATCTTACATTCAACTATTAACCTTTTACTTGTTGAACCAAAAGGATAGCAAGTAACAAGTAACAATTTATTGCCTTGACGCAAAGGTATTTCATAGTCTGCAGGAACTACAAATGATTTATCAACTTTATATTCAATTTTTCCAACTTTTGGCCAATTAACATATACTACATCGCCTTTTTTCAATTTATCTAAATTCATAAATGGAGATCCATAAAGCGTTCTATGTCCAAAGAGGACTGTAGTTCCAGACCCAGGAATGGACGATCTAGGATCATAGTATACACCATAAGATAGTGATTTGTTGTTAATTTCTTCTTTTAAGTTTATTGCAGGTATCTCTAAGGTGGCTGTGTATTTATTCTCTATAGTTATCTTTGAGGCATAATAACTTACCTCAATAAGTGCATAAAGAAAAATTATAAAAACTCCAACAATGATCATAACTGTAGATAATTTTACTTTCACATTTCCGCCCCCAGTACACATTGATATCTCTCTACTATCTAAAAAAATTAACGAGGTAAAAAACGTGAAAAAAAATATAATAATAATACCAGCGTACAATGAAGAAAAGTCGATCGGAAAGATTGTTAAAGAATGTTTGAAATATGGTGAAGTCCTAGTAGTTGATGATGGTTCAACAGATAATACATCAAAAATTGCAAAAAAATATGGTGCAAAAGTAATAAAACATGAGAAAAATAAGGGTAAAGGTGCAGCATTGAAAACAGGGATTAAAGCAGCATTAAAAGAAAAGTATGATACATTAATTTTTTTAGATGCTGATGGTCAGCATGATCCTAAATTTATACCCTATTTTTTGGATAAAAAGGCAGACATGGTTATAGGATCCAGGTTCTTACATGGAATTGAGGAAATGCCGCTGCAACGCCGGCTTTCCAACATGATAACAACTAAGATCATAAATTTGATAACAAAATATAATTTAACAGATAGTCAGTGCGGTTTTAGGGCTATCAAGGCGAAAAATGCAGAAATTTTTCTTTCTATCCCCTACAATGATTATATATTTGAATCAGCTGCAATAATTAAAGCTGCTGAACATGGACTTAAAGTTGAGGAAGTACCTATAACTTGTAAATATCAAGGTAGAAAATCCTACATAAAGTTGAGAGACATTGTAAAATTTATAATTTTCCTAATAAAAACATTAGGTGGAAAATTGTGTCAAAAAAAAGCATTATAATTTTTTCAATAAGTTTTTTATTAATATTATCGCTGATCTTGTGGATCGGACCATATAAACTTTATAAAACAGTGATTAAGGCAAATTGGAATTTATTAGTATTAGCAATGTTTACACACATCTTTGCAATTATCATTAGGTCTGTGAGATGGGGAATATTAACACAAAAAAATGATCTGAAAAAAAATTTTATTGTGAAAACTATAGGTTTATTTGCAGGTAATATAACACCTTCAAGGGCTGGCGGTGAACCAATAACAGCCCTGGCAGGCAAAAGAATCAATAAAATATCTTTTTCATTAGGAATGTCCGCAGGATTAGTTGAAAGATTTTTTGATCTTGGTGTAGTTGGTATTATTTTGATTATAGTTGGGTTTTCAATGCCTAAACTACGATTTATAGCTATTATTGGTGGTTTATTATCAATTTTAATCACTGCCCTCATCTATGTCTTTGCTTGGAATGCAAAAATAGGAACAATGTTGTATGTTAAATTCCACAATATTTTAAAATTTTTACCATTAGATGAAGAAATATTGGATAATCTATATGTTAAAGCTATAAATACAATTGAAAAAATAGTTACAGAAACAAGAAAAATTTCTGTTTTTAGATTATTTTTAGTTTCATTGTTATCAATTTTGTCCTGGCTAACAGAATGTTTTAGATTGTATCTAGTGATACTTGCATTCAACAAGTATATTGCCTTCCCACTTGTTGTCGTATTATTTTTAATTGTAAATGTAGTTGGCATTGTTTCTGCATTACCTGGCGGTATGGGCTCTATCGAAGTCTCATCTACAGGTTTATTGGTTTTATTTAAAATTCCAAGTTCTATAGCAGGTAGTATTGCATTTATGGACAGAGTTGTATCATTTTGGTTAGTAACAATACTTGGATTGGCATTTTCAATATATTATGCACCAGATATACTAGATGAAACTAAGAAATATATTGAAACATTGAAAACTGAGTGATTTTCATGGATGATGTGGCAATAATAATTCTGAATTGGAATGGATGGAAGGATACAATTGAATGTTTAAAATCTCTTAACAATTTAAATTATAAAAATTATGAAGTTATAGTGGTTGATAATGGATCCACAGACAATTCTGTTGAAAAAATCAAGGAATACATAGAAAATAAACCTAAATTTAAGTTAATAGCAAATGAAAAAAATCTTGGTTTTGCTGGTGGAAACAACATAGGAATTAGATATGCACTAAATAATGAATTTGAATATATTTTGCTTCTTAACAATGATACTGTAGTTGATGAAAATTTCTTAAAGCCTATGGTAGAATTATTGGAATCAAGTGATGATATAGGATTTGTTGGACCAAAAACTTATTTTTATGATAAAAAAAATGTAATTCAGGTTGCTGGCGGTGGATATGTAGATTTAACAACTGCCAGAGCTTATCTGTTAGGTTATATGGAAAATGATTCTAGTAAATACAATGAAGTAATTGAATTAGATTATGTAAGTGGTTCATGTATTTTAACTAAAAGGGATGTAATTGAGGAAATAGGATTGTTAGATGAAAGGTTTTTTATGTATTATGAAGATGTTGAATGGTGTTACAGAGGAAAAAAACATGGTTATAAGTCATTTTATCAGCCAGAGGCTGTGATATGGCATAAACATGGTGCATCCACAAATAAATGTTTTGAGTTGTATCATTTAAACAAAAGTAGAATTTTGTTTATTAAAAAAACTGGAATGAAAAACTTCATTAAATTTGTTTTTAAATTTTTTTCAAATGTTTTTTGGCTGGAAAGTTACTATTATATAAGAAAATATCCTCAAGCATATAAATGTTATTTAAAGGGATTGTTGGAGGGTTTTAAAGGATGAAAATAAATTTTACAGTGAAATTAACAGCGATGACAGGGGGTATAAGATTTGTATTTGAAATTGCAAATAGATTGGTCGAGAAGGGACACGATGTAACCATAACAGCATTAGGAGGAGATCACAGATGGTTTCCATTGAAAGCAGAAGTAAATTATGTATCTTTACCAAAATTCTTTAAATTTTTTGATTATGTGAAAAGACTTATTTTTAGAAGAAAGCTGTATTATTATGAATTAAATACTCTCGCTAGAAAAATAGGTCTTAACATTGATATGATTAAAGTTTTGGCAAAATATACACCTGATTGTGATGTTAACATTGCAACAAGATTTTTAACAGCGTTTGCTGTATATAGAAGCAACAAAGGGATTCCTGTTTATCTCTGCCAAGATTTTGAGGAATCTGTTGCTGAAAAAGGCGACTACTACCTTAAAATGTTTTATGAATCTTTGAATCTTCCTATGCATTTTATAACCATATCTGAATGGATGAAAGAATGGTTGAGTGAGTATTCAAACAATGTTTTTTTAGTTAGGAATGGAATAAATCATGACATTTTTTATCCAAGAAATGTTGAAAAAGATGGAAAATATGTGATGGGTATATATAGGGATTTAGAATATAAAGGTGGAAAAGAACTTATAGAAGCATTGAAGATAATTAAAAGAAATAAAAATGATGTTAAAACAATAGTTTTAGGTAAAGACTTTGGAGATATTAGTTATAATAGAGTTAGTGATAAGAAATTATCAGAATTATATAATTTAGCTGATGTATTTATCTATACCTCAAAAGTAGAAGGTTTTGGATTACCTCCATTAGAAGCCATGGCTTGTGGAACAGCTGTTGTAACAACAGATTGTAAAGGTGTTAGAGAATATATAGAAGATGGAAAAAATGGATTCATAGTTCCAAGAAATCCTAAAAAAATTGCGGAAAAAAGCATTGAATTATTAGAGGATGAAAAGTTAAGAAGAAAAATTGCAAGAATGGGAATTAAAACAGCAAAAAAATATAATTGGGATAGAAGTGCTGATGAATTTGAAAAAATATTATACAAGATAGTATGATATCGGTGATATGCGTATACAACAATGAAAAAATTTTAAATGATTATTTGTTAAGGTCCTTAGAAAAACAAGTTGACCATGAAAGAATACTAGTGGATAATAGATTCAATAAATTTAAATCTGCTGCTGAAGCCTTGAATTATGCTGGAAAGAAAGCAAAAGGAGATTATTTATTATTTTGTCATCAAGATGTTGAACTTCTAACAAAAGATTGGCTTAAAAAGGCTGAAGAAATTCTTGAGGATCTTGATAATTTAGGTGTTGCTGGAGTTGCTGGTGTAACTAAAGAAGGTGTAAAGAAAAATGTTATAATTCATGAATTTCCACCAAAAAGGTGGGGTACTCCAATAAATAAACCTGTTGAAGTAGAAACTGTTGATGAATGTTTATTTATAGTTCCAAGAGAAGTTTTTAAAAAATATAAATTTGATGAAAAAACTTGTCAAGGATGGCATCTTTATTGTGTTGATTATTGTTTAGATTTAAAAAAGAGAGGATTTAAAATATATACTCTTCCATTGAAAATATATCATCTCTCTAAACATTCTGAAGAAATGAATGCATTGAAAACCATTTTAAATCTCGGATATCATCCTAGTGATTATTATGAAGAACTTAAGAAAATTTTAGAGAAACATAAAGATCTCAAGGAGATACATACTACATGCGGTACCTGGAGAACAGATGAACCATTGCTATTACAAAGATTAAAACTTCTATTTTCATTGGCATTAAGAAAAATTCAAGGAAAATCATAAGGGAAGTTGTTTACATGAAAGTATGTTATTTTGGTTCATATCCAGAATATTATCCAAGGCATAGAATTATAAAGAAAGGATTGGAAAAACATGGAGTTGAAGTTTGTGAAGTTGTTGATAGATCACATATATTGTTAAGGTATCCAAAACTTGCATTAAAATATTTTAAGGAGAAAAATTTTGATGTTATTCTTGTTGGTGAGGCAAGTAATTTTGTTCAGCCATTGGCATTACTTTTAAAAAAAATAACAAATAAGCCATTGATATTTGATACATATGTTTCTGTATATGATACAAATAAAGATAGAGGTATTTACAAGAACATCAACAAAATATTCTATTTTTTAGATAAAATAAATTGCCAATTCTCAGACATTGTTTTACAAGATACAAAACAAAATTTACAATATTTTCATGAAACATTTTCTATTCCAAAGGAAAAATTTAGGGTTGTATATATTGGTGCTGAGGAAGATGTTTTCTATCCAAGAGATTGTTGTGAAGATAGATTTAATGTTTTATTTTATGGAACTTATATACCACTTCATGGTGTTGAATATATTGTTAAAGCAGCTAAATTACTTCCAAATGTTAAATTTACACTTATTGGAAGAGGTCAGACATATCCAAAGGTTAGAAGATTAAGTAAAAATTTAAATAATGTAATATTTAAAGATAAGGTTCCCTATTTTCAACTTCCTAAATATATTGAGAGGGCTAGTGTTTGTTTAGGTATATTTGGAGGAACTGACAAGGCCATGCGGGTTATACCAACTAAAATTTACCAGTCAATAGCAATGAGAAAACCTGTTATAACTGGTGACTCACCAGCTATTAAAGAACTTTTTGAGGATAAAAAGAATATTTTATTGTGTAAAATGGCTGATGAAAATAGTTTGGCAGAAGCAATTGAATTACTTAAAGAGGATGAAAAATTACGTAATAAACTTTCAAAAAATTCATACAAATTATTTAAAAAGAATTTAACTTCTTACCATATTGGTAAAAAAATAAAAAAAATAATAAAGGAAGTAAGGTTTTAATTTTTTTATTTACCAGATGTCTACTGTACCATTCTTGTTTGTGAATCTTGTTGTGTCTTTAATTGTTGTTCTTGGTGGTATGTCTTTGGATATTATTTTGACTTGTGATGCACAACCTTCAATGTTGTATTTTGCATATAAATCAACTGACATGTAGTTTCTTCCTGTGTTTGTGAATACTGCTGTTGTTGATACTGCGTAGGTGTCTGGATATTTACCTAGATCTATTGTTGTTTCTTGTCCAGCATTCAATGTTATTGTTAATTCCTTGTAGTATACTTTAGTTCCATTAACTGGATTTGTGTAAACTGATATGTAGTATTTGAATGTTATTGTTGATGTTCCTGTATTTCTTAATATTATTGAGAATGTCTTATTCTGGACTACAGGAGTTGGCGTTGGTACAACTGGTGTTGTTACATTCACTGTAACTGGTGTTAAGTTTCCTATTGTAACGTTGTAGGTTCCAGCTTGTGTTAAGGTGTAAGATAGGCTTACAGTTGTTGAGTTTCCTGGACCTACTGTTACTGTTGTTTGATTTACAGCATTGTTATTCACATATAATGTTGCTGTGTAGTTTCCAGCTGTTCCTCCAGTGTTTGTAACTTTTGCTGTTGCAGTTATTGTTAGTGGTGCAACTCCAGATGTTGGAGTGACTGTTAAGTTGCTTAGTGTGAAGTTTGCTGGTGTTGTTACAGTTACTGTAACTGGTGGTAAGACATCTGTTACATTTGTTCCTATTGTAACGTTGTAGGTTCCTGCTTGTGTTAAGGTGTAAGTGAATGTTATTGGAACTGTTGTATTATTTCCAACTGTTAATGCCCGGCTTGCAACTGCAGCACCATTCACATATAATGTTGCTGTCACATTAACAGGTGTTGAGTATTTGTTTGTGAAGTTTGCTGTTGCTGTAATGTTTAATGGTGCAACTCCAGATGTTGGTGTAACTACTAAGTTGCTTAGGACATAGTTTGGATCGTAGACTTTAACTGTTACATTTGATGTTGGTAATATTGTTGTAACATTTGTACCCATCATTATTGTATGAGTTCCTACACCTAAGTTTGGATAGTTGAATGTTATTGGAAGTGTTGAATTTGCAGGAACTGTAATTGTTTGATTTGCAACTGCTGAACCATCAATGTAGAGTATAGCTGTCACATTAACAGGTGTTGAGTATTTGTTTGTGAAGTTTGCTGTTGCTGTAATGTTTAATGGTGCAACTCCAGATGTTGGTGTAACTACTAAGTTGCTTAGGACATAGTTTGGATCGTAGACTGTTATATTCATTGTTTTATTCTGTATCATGTTTAGATTGTTATCTAACAATGTAACATTTAATGTGTAAGTACCTGGTGATTGTATGTATGGGTAGAAGTAATATGTAATTGTTTGTGGTGTTGGTGCATTTATATTCACTGTTGTATTTGCATTATATACTACATTAGTTGCATTAATAGTAACATTTAGATATCCTGTGAAGTTAGCACTTGTCACAGGAACTGCCACTGTAATTTGTCCAGGATATATTGTTGTTGGTGATACAGTGATGTCACCAAGTGCAACCATACCTACAGTTACTGGTACAATATTAGTTGTGCAGTTCCAAGGTTGACCAGCTATTGTTGCATTAACATATACATATATGTTGTAAGTTCCTGTTTGGTTTAATGTGTAAGTGAATGTTATTGGAAGTGTTGAATTTGCAGGAACTGTAATTGTTTGATTTGCAACAGGAGTACCGTTTACATTTAAGAATGCTGTGTAATTCCAGGCTAGACCACCAGTGTTTGTGATGTTACATGTTGCAGTTATTGTTAGTGGTGCAATTCCAGATGTTGGAGTGACTGTTAAGTTGCTTAAGGTAGCATATGGTGGATTTAAAACTGTGACTGTAACGGTGTTACCCTTCACAACTGTTGTACCATTTGTTGCCCAGACACTTACTGTATGATTACCTACTTCTGAGAATTGATATGTTTGATTGTATGTCCATATTACTCCAGCAGTACTACAACCTTGTTGGAAAGCAGTTCCCCATAATGCATTACCGTCATACACTAAAGTAGCATTTTTAGTGTCAGTTAGATCATTTGTTATAGTTGCACTGATGGTACATGTTGTATTCTTAAATACTGTAATAGTTGTGTTTGAACTTGTTGGCTGTCCTGTTTGAAGATTTGGAGCGGTAACTGTTACATTATAAACTTTTGTAGGTGGTGCACTTACAGTTACTGTCACATTATTGGTTGTGTAGGTGTAAGTTATACCAACTATTGTTGTAGTGACAGTTATATTTATGTTGTTAGTTCCTATTTGGCTTAATTGGTTTAATGTGTAAGTGAATGTTATTGGAAGTGTTGAATTTGCAGGAACTGTAATTGTTTGATTTGCAACAGGAGTACCGTTTACATTTAAGAATGCTGTGTAATTCCAGGCTAGACCACCAGTGTTTGTGATGTTACATGTTGCAGTTATTGTTAGTGGTGCAATTCCAGATGTTGGAGTGACTGTTAAGTTGCTTAAGGTAGCATATGGTGGATCTACAACTGTAACATTAACGATGTTACCATATACGGTGTTTGTACTATTTGTTGCCATCACAGTTACTGTATGATTACCTGTTTGTGTGAATGTATAGTTATTGTATGTGTATGTGTATGGGTATGTAGTAATGTTAGTTACAGTAGTAGTATTAACTGGACTATTATCCACTACTAAAGTAGCATTTGATACTTCATTTACTGTAGTATTTGTTATAGTTGCACTAATATTACATGGTGTATTCTTAAATACTGTAATACTTGTGTTTGAACTTGTTGGCTGTCCTGTTTGAAGATTTGGAGCGGCAACTGTTACATTACTAACATTTACAGCAGAAGCTACGCCTGCTAGCGCAAATACTGCCAGCACCATTGCCAGCAGCATTAAATTTCTCCTAATATTTTCACCTCCAAATTCCCTTTTTATTCACAAGATAGCCTTATGAAAACTTCATATATTTAAAATTTTCGGTATTTTCACATTCTATACACTTTATATTTTAAAAAAATTGTTCAAATTTTGTGAACACTACACATAATAAAAACTAAATACATTGTTCATACACTTTCATAGTTTCCTTAACAACATTATCCCATGTAAATTTTGATAAAGCAAATTTACGAACTTTAGATCTTGAATTATAACTAAGCAATTCTTTTAATGCCTTAACCAATTCATTGACATCATAATTAATTATCCTACCAACTTCATCATTTATCCATTCTGAAATTCCACAATATTTTGTAACAATAACTGGAGTTCCGCATACCATAGCCTCAAGTACAACATTCCCAAAAGATTCATAATAATCCTTTGATGGTAAAACAAAAACGTCCGCATCAGTATAAGCCTCAATTTTTTCCTTTCCATAAATAGGACCTGTTAAAACAACCTTCTTATCTATTTTTTTAATTAATTTTTTTAGTTTTCCAAGATAATGATCATCAGGGCCTGCAATAACTAATGTTACATCTTCATTGTTAAGCTTGGAATAAGCCTTAATAAGTAAATCCAACCCTTTTCTTTCATGAATTCTTCCTAAATACAAAATCATTTTGCCTTCAATACCAAATTTTTTCTTAAATCTACCTTTTTTAGGTAATTCCCATGGATTAATACCATTAGGAATATGAACTACACGACTCATATTTACTTTTGGAAATACTTTCTTATATTGCCTAGATTCAATTTTAGATGATGCAATAATCCTACAAGCATTATAGAATATCTTTGATCCAATAAAATCAAATATCTTTTTCCTAATTGTTTTTGAGAATCTTGGTGCTGAACCTCTTGGCTGCAATACATAAGGAACATTATATTTTCTTGCATAATAATAAGCAACTAAAGCTAAGAAATTACGGAACTCATGTATATGAACAATATCATAATCCTTAATCTCTTTTCTAGCAACTATTGGCATATAATAAGGTAGCGGGATGTTATGTGAAGATAAGAACATAGACAAATTTCTAAAATAATAAACATTGATGCCATCAACATTGATAGCTCTATTCTTAACAACATTAATTCTCCTCTTAAATCCGTCTGTTGTATAAACAGTTACATCATGACCTAATTTAGCTTGCCTATAACTTATTTCATATACAGATCTTGGAGGTCCTCCAGCTTCCCAAGATGGTTTAAAATATGGAACAACGTGAAGAATCTTCATTTTATCTTTCCAATAAATTTTTAAGTATTTTTTCAAATTTGTCAGTTATTTTTTCCCAATCTCTTTTCTCTACATACCTTCTAGCCTTAATTCCTTCTTTCTCAATATCTATCTTCCTTGCCAAATCAATTGTCTCCTCAGGTTTATCCACATAAAATACGCCATTCCCTTTGTTAAATTCCATGACTATTCCAGGTAACCTGGTTGCTATCACAGGCTTTGCCATTGCCATATATTCATATATTTTTATTGGGACTATATCTTGCATTATTTTATGTTTATGAGCTGGTAAAACACAAATATCAGCAGCAGCTAAAAATTTTGGTATCTCATCATATTTTTTCCTACCAGTGAGAATAATTTTGTTGCATTTATTAGCTATTTTCAAAAGATCATCATAGATATCTCCATCACCAACAATCATTAACTTCATATTTACATCTTTTTTACACAATTCTTCGGCTAACTCTTTTAAACCAGAAAATTCATAAAGATATCCCATAAA
Source organism: Methanothermus fervidus DSM 2088 (assembly GCA_000166095.1). Taxonomy (NCBI): domain Archaea; kingdom Methanobacteriati; phylum Methanobacteriota; class Methanobacteria; order Methanobacteriales; family Methanothermaceae; genus Methanothermus; species Methanothermus fervidus. The sequence continues at coordinate 1,020,964 of CP002278.1, forward strand.
AAATAAAAGTAATTCATTATCTTTAATTCCATATTTCTTTCTTATCTCTCTACCATCTAAACTTAAATCAAATTTACTTAAGTCTATTCCTGCCCCCAATACTTTAGTTTTTTTAGGATTAGACCCTAAATCAATAGCAAATTGGGCTAAACGCTTGTTTATTGCTAAAACCAAATCTGACTCCTTAATAATTTTTTTCATCAATATTTTTCCAAAAAATTGTAAATAATTTTCAGGAATAAGCCTATATAAAACATCTATTAAGTAATAAACAAAAGGTATGTCATGTTTTTTAGCTTCATGAACTCCTAAAAAAGAATTTAAAATTCCAAAACCCAATATAACATCAGGATCAAATTCTTTAATTTGCCTTTTTATTTCCTTTTTGTGGAAATAAAGGATAGATATATAATCAAGAATTGGAATCTTTACAATGCTTGGCCTAATCACTGTAACATTAGCCTCAGGAATTACTTTATGTACATTCCTAAATATTTTCCTTTTTTCAAAAATTTTATATCCTTTCTTTCTATAATCTATTTCGTAATCAATTACTCTTATCTCATGACCTCTCACTGACAACCTATCAATTAGATGATGCTGTTGATGTGGGTTCCTAGTTATCCAATCTGACTCCTGTAATAGAAGTATTCTCATTTTTCACCTCAAAACTCTGCAGATCTCTTTATTTTATCCCAATTCTCAACAAACCATTTATATGTAATCTCAAGTCCTTCTCTAAATGAAACTTTTGGTTCATAATCTAGCAATTTCTTAGCTTTTTCAATTGATGACAATAATCTCGTTTTGACATCCCATTCTCTCCTTCCAACATATACAACGCCTGCTTCATTCCCTGTTAATTCATTGACAATTTTTGCTAATTCAATAACCTTATGTTCCTTCCCTGAACCCAGATTTATAGCTTCTCCAATTGCTTTTTTACGAACACCCATTTTTAATAATCCTCTGACTATATCACCAACAAAGGTCCAATCTCTTGTTTCATTTCCAGTGCCTGTTATTGGAAGTGGTTTTCCTTGCATTGCCCAATAGAAGAAATTAGGTATTACATTACGATATTTTCCTGGAACTTCTCCAGGGCCATAAGCATTGAAAAACCTTGCATTCACAATTGGCAAATCATATAGATTGTAGAAGTAATTACAATAAAGTTCACCAAGTAATTTAGTTACCTGGTATGGTGTATGTAGTGAAATAGAGACGTCATCTTCTTTAAATGGAATTTTAGAATCAAGGCCATAAACTCCACATCCAGATGATGCATAAACAAATCTTTCAACTCCAACAAGTTGTGCATACTCTAAAACTTTCAGTGTTCCCAATCCATTAACTAATAAATCGGTTTCAGGATGATCAACACTATTTTGGTTTGCAAAATGTGCTGCAAGATGGAAAACATAATCTGGTCTTTCTTTATACACTCTTTTTAATATCTCATCATCAAGTATATCTCCTTCAACAAATACTATGTTTTCATGTTTTGGGATATTCCATTTGTAGGAGGAAGATAAGTTGTCAAGTATTATTACATTTGCACCTAGCTCAGCTAATTTTCTAGATAAATTACTTCCTATACATCCTGCTCCACCGGTAACTAACACGGTCTTACCATCATATTTCTTAAGTTCTGACATTATGATCCTCTCCATCGTTCCTTCATCATTCTATTTATTGAATCAAGTATTATACCTGTAAAGATAAAAAATGTTCCAAATAGTGCCATTATACCTGCCACAATTGTAGGACCTATATTTACACTCCTGCCAATTAAATAATCTCTAAGAAATATCAATCCAAGTATCATGCCAATAACCATAACTACTAAACCAGGCAATGTGAAATAGTAAAGTGGACGTTCAAATTCCATGTCATGTAATATTTTAGCTAAAACTTTTAAACCATGACTTATTGGATTCTCAGAAGGTTTGCCAACATCGTATCTTGATCCAATTTCAACTTCAACAATTTTTAATCCAGCTTTTGCAGCATCGACTAACATTTCACTTTCAATTCCGAATCCATCATCCTTAAATCTAAAATATGGCATGCATTTTTTTGAAAATGCCCTAAACCCACTTTGTGTGTCTGAAATTTTAATACCTGCAGTTATATTTGTTGTTACATCCAAAACTTTTTGGCCTATTCGCCTATATTTGGGAGTTCCTGGATCTCCTCTAAGATATCTACTTCCATTAACAAAATCTGCCTTACCTTCAATTATAGGAGTTATAAGTTTGGGAATTTCATCTGGATTATGTTGAAAATCCCCATCTAAAGTAACTATTATGTCAGCATTTTTGTTTTTAGCATATTCAAAACCTGTTTTTAAGGAGGCACCTTTGCCTTTATTTTTATGATGTCTAATAACTTTAGCTCCTGCTAATTCAGCTATATCGCCAGTTCTATCAGTACTACCATCATCTACAACAATAACGTCATCTACATATTTTTTTGTTAATAAAACAACACTGCCAATAGATAATTCCTCATTAAATGCAGGAATCACAGCAACAACTTTCATGATTCTATACCATAATATTCTTTCATCCATTCCACAGTTCTCTTAATACCTTCCTGTGGTGGAACTTTAGGATCATGACCTAAATCTCTTTCTGCCTTTGAACAATCAACAATTTTGACTCGTGTTGTATGCGGCTCAACTTCTTTGTATCTAACTATGGAATCATCTCTACCTACAGCCTCTAAAACCATATCAGAATATTCTTTAATGTCATATAGCCATTCCCTTCTTCCACCAACATTATATACCTCGCCAGGTTTAAAATTATCAACTATGTTAGCAAATGTTCTAACAGAATCTTCAACATAATCTATTATCCTTTTGTGTCCTTTATAGACAGTGTATGGTTTGTTATGTAATGCATGGTAAATAAATTTAGGTATAAATCCTCTATATGGATGGTATTTTTCACCAGGCCCATAACAATTTACTGGCCTAACTCTAACAATTTCAGATCCATGCATTCTTTCTGCATTCATACACATTAGTTCTCCTGCCCACTTGCTTATTGCATAATCATTCATTTGATATGTATCTTTTATGGGGTTATTAACCATAACATCTTCATGCATTACTCCATCGTAATCTCCATAAACTTCTGCTGATGAAAAGAATATCAATCTAAAACCATGTTTTACTTGTAGGTTGAGAATATGTTTAGTTCCTATCACATTAGTCTCCCATAAATTCTCATAGTAATGTTCACCATTCCATCTTCCATATTCAGCAGCTAAGTGATATACATAATCAAATTTCCAACGTTCGAAAACTCTTTCTAGCTGTCTATAATTCCTAACATCAGCTCTTATGTAATTCTCCCTATCACTATGCATCAAATCTAGAGAAATTACCTCATGTCCTCTGCTTTCTAACTCCCTAACTAGGTGTTTTCCAATAAATCCTTCTCCACCAGTCACTAAAATTCTAAATGTTTCCATTTTTACATCTCCCTCTTATATATCACTACTTGTCCAATTTTTTTTATTGGATAGTATCCATGAAGTGGCACAGATTTACTTGTATCACTATGTATATAATAGTATGGAGGTGCTTTATTCATAAGTCGCCAGAACAATTCCTTATCACTTTCACTATAAATACGTGTAAAAACGTATTTTTTTAGATACCAAGTAAATGCAGGACCTCTGTCAGATGCTATAATTTTGTATTTATAATCAGGATCATATTTTTTTAGCCATTCTGCAGCAAGCTTTTCAGATTGAACCCAGGGATCACTTTTGGGCATCTCTATTAAATATATACCTGTGTTAAATATTATCAATGTAAGCAATACTGTCGCTATATTTTTTATTTTCGTAACTTTAGAAAATTTATGTACTCCTAATGTAAATGCATAAGCCAATGCAGGAGTCATTGTAATGAAATAGCGATCAACCTTAACAGGATGTAATGTATGTAGAATAAAGAATGATAGAAACCATGTTAAAAATATTAAATCTAAGGCCAATCTTTTATCTTTTAAATTCCTATATAGAGATAAAATCATTCCAAACATTATAAATTCGGCTATATAAAATGGAAAATTAAAGTAAATTGATAATGCAAGCACTATTGCTAATATAGTAGGTAATAGGTATTTTTTTGGATTTTTAAAGGTAAATGGTATTATTCCAATGATGATGAAGATTAGTATTAAATATGAGATTAAAGTTGGTTCACTGTTAGATGGCCAAAGCATATCCTCATAATTATGTATGACTTTAGCTGAGATATATTGTGGTATATATTTGAGGTAATAGAGAAAATCTAAATTATAGCCTGGATTTGTAGATGAAACTGCACCACCAGTAGAATATTTAATGAAAGGAACTATATTTTTTTGTCCAAATTGTTTTAAAAATTCATAGAATTCATAATAAATAAATACTCCAATGCCAATGCTCGCTACTATTTTCTTAATATCAATTCTTTCTTTATATATGTAGAAGGTAAGAATTAGTGGGAAGATTATCAATGCAGATGTATATCTTGTTAAAAAGGAGAGAACTGCAACAGGGAATACAAAGTATAGATATCTAGAATTCTTTTTAACACCCAGTAATGCAAAATATAAACTCCATAAAGCTAAAGATATGGATGGAACATCTAATGCTCCACTAACAGCCCACATAATGATTAAAGTGAAAGTTGCGAAAGCCGTAGCACCTAAAAATGATTCTACTTCACTAAACTTCAACTTCAATATTAAATATAGAGCAATCACACCTAAAACATAAAAGATTGCTGACACTATGAACAATGCAGTTTCAGACACATAGCCTAGTTTAAAAATTAAAGAAGTTAGATAAGAGAGAAATGGAGGTAAATAAAGAGTATCACTTGCACCTATGCCTGCCATTTTTGCTGCATTGTTTAGATAAAAAAATATATCCCAATAGTAAACCCCAATCTTACTTTGTATTTGAACGAGTATTATGGCAAGTATTGAGGTAAAGATAAGTAAAGTGAGAAGATACTTATCTACACCTTTCATAGATTATGGCTCCTTTAAATTTTTTAATGATTTTAAAACCTTTTAATTCAAAACCTTTTTTTGTCCATATGAAATAAGTTGCATTTGAATTTATAAGCATTTTAGATAAATCATCTATACTCTTAAAATCATCTGGATTCCCTCTTTTCACTTCATATTTAAGATACCAACTCATTCCAATCCAATGATCTGAAAATATAATCTTCTGTCTATAATTTGGATCATAATTTTTTAACCATGTTGCTGCATTCTCCAAATTTGAATCTAATCTATATGGAGTTATAGTGAAATAGTAACTTAAGGAAGATATAACAACGCCCACAGCTAGAAAAATTACTAATGCATTGTATTTCGAGGTTGAAATTAAATTTTTTAATTCTGAAATTCCAAGCATCAGAATGTATGTTAGTGGAATAACCATCGTTATAAAGTACCTATCAACTTTGAGACATATTAAGCTATGAGCAAACAAATAGGTTAAAAACCATGTGAATACCATTAAATCTAGTTTTGGAATTTTAGATTTTGAATAAAGAAATAACATGCAAGGAATTAATAACAATTCAGGTATAAGGTAAATTAGTTGATATTTCAATGATAAAATTGTTAAAAAAATTGTTGGGATAATTCCATAAATTGCCCTATGTCTTTTTAAATATAAAGAAATCCCCAAAATTGAAAGAAAAGCTAAAACATAACTTATTGGGGATGTGTATCCCATACTTGGATTTAGATATGTACCTAAATACTCTTTTGAAGGAAAGCTACTTATGTATTGTAAAATATGTTTTAGATAGTAGAAACTATCTAGATTGAATCCTGGATATTCTGGATTAGGTGTGCCTGGAATTCCAATGCCTAAAAAGATGAAAGGATTACCTACTTTTAAATATAAAAAATACATGAAGGAAATTAAAATAGGACTCCCAAATGCAGCTCCTATCATCAATTCTTTAATATTTTTAAATCTACTCACAATCAAATATGTTAAAATAGGAATAACCAATAGTCCTGCTGTATATCTTGTTAAAAAAGCTAGAAGATAAAGAATTGGTGTAAAAAACAAAAATTTTTTGTTTTTTTCCATACCATAAACAAATGTGAAAATTGTCCATACACTTAGCATGGCTCCAGGAACATCCAGTGTTCCAGCAACCATCCATGCAAGCACAACAGACATGCATGAAAGAATTAATGTTCCTGCAAAACTTTCAATAGTTGTAAATCTAAGTCTTAAAAATAAATATGTTCCTAAAACTCCTAATACATATATTATCCCACATATTACAAACAAAACAACTTCAGATACTCCTACAACCTTAAATAACATCCCAGTTAAAAATGGGATTAAAGGAGGAAGATATTGTTTATATCCTGGACTAATTCCAGCAAACATTAAAGCATTCCAAAGATATATGTACGTATCCCAGTATACTACCCCAAGTTTTACCTGAAGATTTAAAAAATAAATCGTTATTAATGTTATAAAGAGTAATAAAACTGAAATCATTTTTTTATCTTTTTTTGGATGCATAATATCCCTCCTACTTGAATTTATCTTTAAATGAAATATCCGCCAATAAAATTAAATATCTTGAAATATTCTATGGATTAACAATGCCTTTCATGCTCAACAAATCTACATTTAATTTTCCTTCAATTGTTTATCTTTATATAAGTTGATATTACTAAGTGATATTAAAATTAAAAAACCAGTTTTAAGGGTTAAAGAATGAGAATAAACATTTTCCTATAAAAATATTTTTAGATATCTAATATTTTCCTATTATACTTAACATTTTATCTTTATTTACGATGACGCCCTCAAAGATTAGAGATTATTAATTAGATATATTAAAAGATTTTAATCTCTTTTTATTTTATCTAAAACAATTTCTCCTTGCTTCTTATCCACGTTTTCTTTCGAAAAATTTATATATTGGTTTAATGTGTATGCCTTATTGTGGTGGGGCATCCAAAGGGTGCCCCACAAGTAGGAGGGAGATAATATTCCGCCGTGTAAATTGAAGTTAGTGGGATTAATTCTAGTGAGCTTAGTCATACTAAGTCTCAATGGAGTGAACGCCCAGGCAAATACAACTTTACAAAACACAACAACATCATACAACTCCTCTATCAGTGTAAATGCAGTGTGGGTAAAAGCATGGGACATGGAAAAAATGAATTTCACATCGGTGAAACATAAAAACATAACAGATGTTTTCCTTGAGCAGCAGGCATTTGAAAAACCAAAATTCCAAAACTCCACAAAAGAATTCATAAACAAGGCCAAGAATGAAAATATAAGAGTCCATGCATGGATAATGTGCTTAAGGCAAAACAATACATGGATAGACCCAGTTAAGCACCCTGAAATCAAAGATGTGCTAGTTCAGAAGGCAACTAAGTATATAAAGGAATACAACGTTGATGGAATACACCTAGATTACATAAGATATCCAGGAAATGCACCAAAGAATGGTACAGATATAATAGCAGATATAGTTAAGTATGTATATGAATCAGTGAAGAAGATAAAGCCAAATGCATTAGTTTCAGCAGCAGTTATGCCAGAAATGTGGGCTAACTATATATATGGCCAAGATTACACAAATATGTCAAGATATCTAGACTTCATTGTTCCAATGGCTTACAAAGGTAACTACAATGAAACAACTGAGTGGATAGGGAAAGTAACTAGATATGTTGTTGAGCATTCATTAAAGCCAGTTGTCACAGGAATACTTGCATATAGATCAGATAAAAATCCTGTTAAGTTGCCAGCAAGTGAACTAGTCCAAGATATCAGGGCTGCATTGGAGAATGGTGCCAGTGGATTTGCTATATTCCACTATGGAATAATAGATAAGAAATTTTTCATGGATAATCCAATTGATGTCAGTATAAATCAAATAAAGGATGCTGCAGCTAGAGTAACCAAATTTATTGATGTAAACAACAGACTACCTAGATATGTAAAAATTGGTAACCAGGAAATATCCATTGCACAGTACCTATATCTTGTAGCTACTGCACTTAAACAAGGACTTAAAGGAACTGTAACAGTGATTAACGTTGACAATCCTGATAATTCAACAGTAATGGCTTTAAAAGGTAATATCAAAAAGAACGAGTACCTATCCTTAGCAAAAAGAGTTTCAGACTTTATAGAGTCATATGAAAAAGCACCTAATTTTGCTACATTTAAAAACCAAAAAATTTCGTTTGAACAATTAGTCGCCTTATTCTCTAAAGCCATAGCTAACAACTTACCTAGTTATATAAGTCTAGAGAAATTAAATGGCATAAAGTCAGGATATTCAGCATTTAGCGCTGGCAATCCATTAAACTACACCCGTATAGACACCACCATTAACAATCCAATAATCACAGTCTCAGACATACTTGATGCAGCAGCTAGAGTTAAAAAATTCATAGATACAAACCAAAGATTACCAAAAACAATAAAATTGGCCAACCAACAAATAAAACCTGCACAGTTCTTATATTTAGCATGCAAAGTTATTACTGGCGACACATCAGCATTGTCTATACCAAACATGGCTGAAGCCATAAATGGAGACTCATTAACAACAATAACATTGCCAAAAGACAAGTATGTTGATGTAGCAAGTAAGGTCATTAAATTCATGGATACAAACGGAAAAGCTCCCAATTTTGCAACAGTAGATGGAACAAAAATATATTACAAAGACTTAGTTTACATGGCAGCAAAGATACTAAACTTTTACAAAGATAAAAACAGACTACCAAATTATGTAACAATAGATCCAGACATTACATCAAGACCTGAAAATACACCATACAGAGGTGAAGATATATCACAATACCTTAGAGCAACAGCAAATTGTCAAGTCAATGACCCAAGAATACAAAGTCTAGCTAAAGAATTAACAGCAAATGCTGCAAATGACTGGGAAAAAGCATCAAATATATTCAATTGGGTAAGAGATAACATAGATTACAGTTTCTACTACAACACAATGAAAGGCGCAGTAGGAACTTTATTAACAAGGAAAGCAAACTGTTGTGACCATGCACATCTCTGTGTAGCATTATTCAGGGCAGCAGGACTCCCAGCAAGATATGTACATGGATATTGCCAATTTGTATCAGGAAACTGGTATGGACATGTCTGGGCTGAAGTATTAATTAATGGAGTATGGTATGCGGCAGATGCAACAGCATTTTGTAATAGTTTAGGCGTTGTGAAAAACTGGAACCCAACTACAGCTACAATATATGGAAGATACGCAAGCCTACCTTTCTAAATTCTTTTTTAATTTATTTTTTTATTTTTTACAAAAATAAATTTAATTCTTCATAAATATATTTATAATGATTAATCATAATAAATTATATATACTTCTTTTGCACTACAAGTTTTTGTGATTAAGATGTCTTTAAGATCTGTAAGATATTCTAAAAAATATTCAAGAGTCGTCATATATACAGAAGGATGTGTTTTCAATTGTAAGGGATGTTCTTATAAGGCAAAGATAAACAGGAATAGAATTAAGAAAAGAAATATCACAATTGACAAAATTAAAAAAATTTTGAAAATTTTTGATCCTAAGTACCTACATTTTGTTGGAGGTGAACCTCTTCATACACCGGAGGTATATGATATAGCTAATTTTTCTAGGAGATTAGGAATTAAAAATGTTATAGGACATTCAACAGGATGGTATCTTCCATCAAATGATTTCGATAAAATAAACATAACAATAAAGTCCTACAACAGTGAAATTCATAAGGAGTATACTGGCTACTCTAATAAAAGAATTTTGAGAAATTTCAAAAAATGTTATGAACTTGGCTTAAAGATTAAAGCAAGTACGGTTTTTATACCATCATTTATAGATGAAGAAGAAATTAAAAAAATTGCAAAATTTATAAGCAAAATTGATTCTTCAATACCTCTCCATATAACTGGCTACATTCCTATGCCAGGTACTCCTTGGAGAGCTCCAACCCAAAAAGAAATGGAAAACGTTGTAAAGATAACCAAAAAATACCTTAAAAATGTTACTTATTCTCTTTATAAAAATGTTGAAGAATACAGTAAGATGATAAGAGAAAATCCCCAATATCAAAGTGTTGAGATATTAGCATAAATCATCTTGATTCATTTTTTGAAAATGAAATTAACAGTATACCAATTATTGATAGGAATAAGAAAACTAGCATTGATAATTCCATAACTGTTGTAAAGACTGGACCATTCACTTTAGCCCCTGTTTTTGAATAGAAATGTAATATAGAGATAATTACACCCATACCAGTACATTGTCCAACAACTCTAAAGGTACTTAATGTTGCTGATGCAACACCGAAAAATCTTTTTTTAACAGAACTCATGACCATGTTTGTATTTGATGGTGAAAATAGTGCAAATCCAGATCCCATTAAAAATAAACCTAAATATAATAACATTTCATTCTTTTGCATAGAGAATAATATGAAAGTAGTTATAGCAGTTGCTATAGATAGCATTCCTCCAGCTGCTACATATCTAGGGTTCAACTTATCTGAAAGTCTTCCTCCAAGAGGTGCCAGTGTAGCAATAGTAACTGGTTGAAGTGATAGAACTAGACCTGTTTTTTGTGGACTAAATCCCTGAAATGATTGTAAATAATAACTTAAAAGAAATGTAATAGGATAAGCAGCAGTGTAAGTGACTAACATTGCAAGTCCATTCCAGCTAAATTCACGTTTTTTCAATATTTTAGGATTAAAAACTGGGTCATCTACTCTATTTTCATAATTGTAAAGTAAGAAACTTAAGACACTGCCTAGAGAAACAAATAATAATCCCTGGGTTTCATATAATGAAGATACTCCTAATAATAAAAATATAAATGAAAATGCTAAAAAATTAGAACCTTTAACATCGAAATCTTCTCCTTTTGCTTCTCTCCAGTCACCTTTTATCATTAAAGTTGCATAGCCACAAAGAATTGCAAGAGGAACATTGAAATAAAAAACCCCTCTCCATCCAAAATATTGGGTTAAAAATCCACCAATAGTAACACCTGAAAATAATCCCAAATAACTTCCAGTAGAAGATAATCCAAATGCTCGTCCTCTTTTGTGTTTAGGAAATATAGATGCCAAAATAGCATTCACATTACTAAAAATCATTGCACTGCCAATACCTTGTAAAATCCTGAAAAATATTATGGTTTCTCCTGTAGCTGAAATTCCAGCTAAAGCAGAAGAAATTGTAAATATAGTTATACCTAGCTGAAATATTCTTTTTCTACCATATATGTCTCCAAGTCTACCCATAGGTATTAACAAAGCTGCAAGAGTCATTAGGTAGGATGTAGGTATCCAACTGAGTATTGATGCTGAAACTCCTAATTCACGACCTATTTCAGGTAGGGCTATATTTATAGAAGAGGTCACAAATGGCGTTAAAAAAGGCCCTACCAATGCTATTATTATTGCATATATGGATCTAGACATATGGTGTTTGTTCCTCCTGTAGGAACAATAACTTATCTAACCATTATATAAATGTTTCGTTTTATGATAATCAAACAAAAAATTAATAAAAAATTATAATCTTTAGGGAATGTAACATTTATTAATGGAAATATTAGATGCATCTGCAATCATCTGCGGTTATAAACCAAAGAAAAAAGCATTTACAATTCCTGAAGTAACATCAGAAATTAAAGATATAAGATCAAAACAATTTTTAAATTCTTTATTAAAGAAAAGAATTCTGGAAATAAAAGACGTAGATGAAAAAACTATTAAAGATACAAAGAAAATTTTAAGAAAGATAGCTGATATCTCAAAATTATCATTCACTGACATAAAACTTATTTCCCTGGCAATCTCCATTCATAAAAAAGGTGAAAATGTTGTGGTTGTTACAGATGATTATATGGTGCAAAATGCTTTAAAGATACTTAAAATTCCTTTTATTAGTTTATTAAGTCAGGGTATTAAACAGGTGTACAGATGGGTGAAAATATGTACTGGTTGTAAAAAAATATATCCTGAAGAATATAAGGGTAAAGATTGTGAGATATGTGGGTCACCAATTGTAAAGAAAAGAATTAGCAAAAATTAATTTATTTCTCTAGTAATTTTTGCACTTCATTTGCCTTCATCACTTTACAACCAAGTATTTCTTTCATATATTTTAATGCCCATTCATGATCTTCATTACTTAATGCACTTACTCCATCTTCAACAATTATCACGTCATACCTAGCATAATACGCATCTATCGCTGTATGAAATACACATATATGTGTATGTATTCCTGTTAACACCAAAGTATCAATATTTAAATCTCTTAAAATATAATCTAGACCTGTTTCTCTAAAACCGCTGTATGACCTCTTATACAAAACTATATCCTTATCTTCAGGTTTTAATTCATCAATTATTTCACTTTCCGGACTTTCTGCCATTGCATGAGGGCCCCATATCTTTAGTTCATGATCAAAATGGAAATGCTTGTCAGCAAGATATATAATTGGTATTTTATTTTCTCTTGCAACTTTGATTAATTCTTTTATAACTGGTATTATTTTTCTTGATTCTGGACTACTAAGTTTCCCATGTACAAATTCTTCCAACATGTCAATTATCAGAAGTGCTATTTTCACAATAATCACCCAAAAATATTCAAGCAACAACTTTTAAACAAATTTTAATAATAATTTTTATTTCAACCTTTCAAACTTATAAATGTAAAATAAAAATATTACTAACTATAAATAAAATATTATCATTGCGGGATAGAATGTTAAAGATAGGCGTTGTTGTCCATGGCCCACACATCATAGATACAGGATATGCATTAAAAATAATCAAACTTCTAGAAAGGTATGGGAAAGTAAAGGCCGTACTTGGTGGAACAATGGGTAGAACGGCAGTGTATGATGCACATCTTGAGAATATTATAGATATATCAAAAAAAAGGTTGCCAAGTGAATCTATAGATATGTTAGCAAAAGAATGTGACTTTGTATTCCTATTAGATTATGGAAAGTCAAAAATTACTGGTCATGCATTTGGATATAAGGTTTTTAAAAAATTAAAAACAAATCCTAAATTAATACAAATTGAAAGACCTGGAGAAAAGGATGGCACCATCATCGTATGGAACAAAAAAGCTGAAAATTTTGCAAAAAAAATTGCTAAAAAATTAAAATTAAAGTTAGTTAAAAAAGAAGACGTTGAAAAGGAGATAAAAGGTAAAATAATCTATGAAAAAAATGGAAAAAAATATAGGAGAGTATTGGGGGTTTCAAAAGGAGAAAACATATTTGTTAATGGGATCGTCGTTGGAAAAGCAAAATCTGATGAAGTGACTTTAGTTGCTAAAAATGGCATCATCATTGATATAATAGGTGGGAAATTGAAAAAACATGGAGTAGAAAAATTAGGGAAAGTAGATTTAGAAAAAGCAATAATAAAAACAGGTCTTTTAAGAAGATCAGAAGTAAAAGCACGAAAAGTTATAAAACGAAAATCTAAAAAAGAATTTAATGTAGGATTTTTAGATCACGCTGCTGAAGATGTATACCAATTAAAAAATTGTGATGTTGTTGTAACAATTGGAGATGATACTACATTAGTAGCATCTGATATTTTATATAGGTTTGATGTCCCTGTTATTGGAATAACTGATGGAGATGTTGATAAAGTTGTTAAAAAAGGTTTTAAAAATCCAGGATCCATGATTATAGAAGTTGAAAAAGGATGGGATGACAAGATAGGTAAGATAATCTTGTCAAAAATATTTAAAAACAAAAAATACATTAAAATTAAAAATATTAATAAGTTAAAAAGAAAAATTCAAGAAATTATCAACAAGATGAACATAAAATATAATATAAAAGAATTTTGAGGTGTAGAATTGGACCTAAATAACCTTGTAAAATCTATCAAAAATTTTGAAGGAGTAACACGAAAAAAATCAATAAGCAAGTTACTTTCAATATTAGGAAACTCTGATAAGATCTCAGGCCATACATACTTAAGTTATGGAGACGATGCAGCAGCAATAAAACTTGGAAATGGAAAGCTATTATTGTTAGCTGCAGATGGAATATGGGACAAACTTATGAAAGCAGATCCTTATTGGGCAGGATATTGTTCAGTGTTAGTTAATGTCAATGACATTGCTGCTATGGGTGGAGAACCACTAGCAATGGTAAATGTTCTGTCTATTAAAGACGAAAACACTTGTTTTAAAGTAATGGAAGGTGTAAGAGAAGGAGCAAAAAAATTTGGAGTCCCAATGGTTGGTGGTCATTTACATCCTGCAACACCATACAATGTATTAGATGTTTCAATAGTTGGTATAGTATCTGAAGATTCTGTAATTACAAGTCATAATGCAAAAATTGGAGATAAAATAATCATTGCTATAGATCTTGATGGAAACATCCATCCAAACTTTCCATTAGCATGGGACACTACAACACATAAGAATTCAAAATTAGTGAGAGCTCAAATAAAAGCAATGAAAAAAATAGCCTCTAAAAAGCTTGTAAATGCTGGGAAAGACATTAGCAATCCTGGAACGATTGGAACATTGGGAATGATGCTAGAAGCATCCAATACAGGGGCAATTGTTGAATTAGATAAAATACCTAGAAATGAATCTGTTGAATGGGAAAGATGGTTAAAACTTTATCCTGGTTCTGGATTTGTATTTAGTTGTCCAGAAGAATGTGTTGAAGAATGCATAGAAATCTTAAGTAAAGTAAATTTAACAGCTAATGTTGTTGGCGAAATAATCCCTGACAGAAAACTGTATCTTAAATACAAAAATACCAAAAAAATCGTTTTTGATTTTAGGAAAGAATATATAGTAGGTCTTAGATCTTAAAATATATTATGAAAGAGTTAATTAGGGATAATGTTAATATCTATTTCTCAAAATTTGTGAGCAGAGGGATATAATTTGCTAGTTGAAGTTAATGGGAAAAAAGTGGATTTACCGCCAGGAGCTACAGTGAAAGATGCTATAGAGAAAACAAATGCTCCTTATAAAAAAGGATGTATCATAGGGATAGTAAAGGCTGCCAAAGAAATTGAAAAACATGTAGACAGATATAGAATAAAAACAAATAAAGGTAGTATCATTGTAGAATTAGAGAATGTGCCTGAATTAACAAGAGTTTGGAAAGAAAAATATAAAAATTTTATTGGGCAGAAAATTAGATGGACATCCTCAGAAGAAGTAGCAATTGGACCTATTAAAACTGAGTTAAAACCTACAAAAGAAGAATTTGAATATAAGGAAGGAGAAGTAATTTTAAGTCTATCAGGGTTTAGTCCTGAAACAACACATGTGATATTTTGTAGAGAAGATCATTCTTCTGTATATGCTGTACCACCATATAATAGAGGTGTGTTTGCTAGAGTTATAGGCGGAAGAAGAACCTTGCACTTGTTGGAAAATGAAGATAAAATAATATCAATTGAACCTATTATTGAGCGTGAAAGTATTGTGAAAAGTGCAACCACAACAGACGTTAACACAAAATTAGAAGAAGGAAATAGAGTTTTTACTTATGTTGAAGTTCATCCAGTTCCAGAATCACCAAAATCTGTAGAACATTTTTTAATAATGACTGAAAACAATAAGATGAAAGTTGATTATGAATCAAATTCATTTGTAGGTTTTTATGCCTTTGAAGGTATAGGTAGAGGTGTTGAATTAATTAAGGAAAGGAAAAGAGGATCTGTAACACTTAGGAATAGAGGTAAAGGAATTGGACGTATATATATTTACAGAGAGGATAGAGTATCAACGCCTTCTCATAACTTAGTAGGTTATGTGAATAAAGGAATGGAATTGATAGACATAGCAAAAAAAGGAGATTATATAACTGTTGTGTCTAAACCAGGCAGAATATCAACAATTTCAATGACTCAAAAAGAAGCAGAGAAATTCTTAGATGGTTATGAAATTAAACAAGTAAGAGATGGTGTAAAAGACGACAATGCAATAATTGTAAAGCAAGAACCAAGATATACTATGGAAATTCTTAAAAAAGGTGAAGTTAGGACTTTTGGTGTCGAACCTGAAAAAATTGTTGAATTAGAGGTATATGATGACAAGGCACCGAAATCTAGTTGGTATTTCAGAAGAATAACAGGACTCATTGATAACCCAATTGGAAAATTAAAAGTTCATTTCTCATTTCCTGGCATGAATTTAATAATGTTTGAAGGAAATACTAAAGAATCTAAAGGACTAGTTCCAGAAAACACTCCAAAAGATTGTGTTAAGGCAGGAGAAATTGGAATAACCAACATGTCTAGGAAGCATGTAGGTTTAATTGGTGTAAGATTTGAGGACAACGAAGAATTTGGACCCACAGGTGAACCTTTTAGTGGCACTAATATAGTAGGAAAAATAACTAAAGGATTTAATAATTTAGAAAAACTTAAAGATGGAGACATTATATATGTCAAAGAAAGAAAATAAAATTACGAAAATGATAATATTAGGGCCAGATGCTAGATTTAACCCCCAAGAACTTGTGCGTAGGATACATATGTTAGGATTACCCATTACAATTAAAGAAACTTGTTATGGTGCTTTAATTCATGGAGAAAAAGAATACATAAAAAAGGCTGAAAAAGAAATCAGGAAATTCGATATATACAACATTTTTATTAAAGAAAGAGGATTTCCACCAGGAGATCCAAGAAGATGCAGAGCTCACAGGGGAGGAGCTAGAGAAGGTTACCACCAACTTGAAAAAGAGTTTAGAGCATTAAAATACGTAAGTGAAGCTCTGAAACACCCACGCAAAGTTAGTTTAGAAGAACCTAAAAAGTTGCCAGTAGAAGTTTTTCGCGATATAGTTAAAAAAATGGTGGAAAAATGAAAATAACTAATTCATCTGATGCAGAAGAATTAGAAAATTTAGCTTTAGCAATTCATGAACTGGTAAATAGATTACCATTAACAATGAGAAGCAAAGAAAAAAGAGGCCTGCGAATTGAAAATGGGAAGGTAATAGATTACAACTATACAGGACCTGTGTTGGAAAAAGTACTAAAAACCGGTAAAATATGTAAAGAAACACCAAATGAGGGTCCATATAAAGGTATACCTGTTGTTGTAGTTCCTCTAAAAGAAAACGGAGAAGTCATTGCAGCAATTGGAGTAGTTGACATAACTAAAGGCGTTTATAGTGACGTAGTTGAGATATCCCGCCGTCCTAAACTTTAGGAGGAAAAATAATGAAAGTTTTAATTTTTCCACCAAATTCACTTATACTGGCAGATCTAGTTGAAAGAAAAGGCCATGAACCATTAATTTTACAAAAAGAAATAAGACATAAAGTTACGGATCCAGAAATAGATTCTCCTCCCCTAAATATTAGACCGGAGGATGCATTGAAAGGTTTAAAATATGCAGCTATAGAAGTTCCATCAGGTGTTAGAGGTAGAATGTCTATTTTAGGACCACTGATAGAAAAAGCTGAGGCAGCTATTATTATGGAAGAAGCACCATTTGCCTTTGGTTGTGTAGGATGTGCAAGAACTAATGAACTCTGCATTCACCTCATTAAGAAAAAAGGAGTGCCTATCTTAGAAGTAAAATATCCTGAAACTAAAGAAGAAGCAATAGATGTAGTAAACAAAATAAATACATTTTTAGACAAATTGGAGGCCAAAAATGGTTAAAATAGCCCAAATATCTTGTGGTACAGAGTATAGTGGTATTCAAAAAGAAATTGAAAGAGCGGCTGAAACTTTTGGAGCTGAGATAGTAATTCCCGAAACAGATTTAGACTATATAAATGATGCATACGAAAGATTTGGATTTAAATGTGCCAGTTCATCATTAAAATTAATGATAGCTAGAGCAATGTCTGTTGTTGAGGGTAAAACAAAAGCAGACGCTGTATTCATAGCCACATGTTTTAGATGTGCAGAAGGGGCTATTGTAAGAAATGAAATAAGAAAATTTATACAAGAAAACACGAATTTACCAGTTGTAACATATTCATTTACGGAAAGAACAAAAGCAGAAGAGCTATTTATAAGAATGGAAGCATTGTCAACAGTAGTTTCCAGAAAAAGCCTACTTGCAAGAGAAAAACAAGAAGGAATCACTTTAGGCATCGATTCTGGTTCAACAACAACTAAAGCTGTTGTAATGGAAGATAATGAGGTCATAGGTACTGGTTGGGTTCCAACAACCGATGTTATAGAATCAGCTGAAAAAGCTGTAGATATGGCATTAAAAGATGCTGGATATACAATGAAAAAAATAGAAGGAATCGGAGTCACTGGTTATGGAAGGTTAACACTTGGAAAGCATTTTAATGCTGACTTAGTACAGGAAGAGTTAAGTGTAAACTCAAAAGGTGCCGTGTTTTTAGCAGATAGACAGAGAGGTGAAGCTACAGTAATAGACATTGGTGGAATGGATAATAAAGTTATAACTGTAAATAATGGAATTCCTGACAATTTTACTATGGGAGGAATATGTGCAGGAGCTTCAGGAAGATTTCTTGAAATTACAGCACGAAGATTGGGAGTTGATATTGAAGATCTTGGAGATTTAGCTGTTAAAGGTAACTACCGGAATGTTCCTATGGATAGTTACTGTATAGTGTTTGGAATACAGGATTTAGTTACTTCTTTAGCAGCCGGAGCAAAAAAAGAAGATGTTGCTGCAGCAGCATGTCATTCAGTTGCAGAACAAGTTTATGAACAACAATTACAAGAAGTTGATATCAGAGAACCAATTATAGAGGTGGGTGGTACATCCTTAATTAAAGGATTAGTAGAGGCTGTAAGTGATATTCTTGGTGGTGCAGAGGTAATAGTACCTAATTATTCACAATATATAGGGGCTGTAGGTTCAGCATTGTTAGTTTCAGGAATTATTAAATAATTATTTCAAAACATCATACAACCTTAATTTATACTCTCCTAATTTTCCACCATAATTTCCTGCAGAAATTCTTAAGACACCATCAACAGTAGTTGCAGCTTCTATGCCAACTTTCATTGCTTCCTTAATTTTATCTTCTTTCAATCCATTTATAACAATTTCAGGGATATATTTAACACCTTCAGGCACCTTAGAATCTTTTCCAAGTCTAGATTTTAATGATGGACAATAAGGATGATTTGTTGTTGGTCCTATCCAAGGATAATTTGTTTCTGGTTTTGACGCAGCTGAACATACATCAAAAGGTGTAATAACATAATCTATTTTATTTATAGCCTTTATAATTTTTTCACCTGCTTCTAAAACAGCTTCTTTGGTTTCACACATATACCAAAAATTTGCACCCATTATTCCTTTTTGATAACCAATTTTCCTCTCAATTTTGAAGTCAGGCACTGTAATCGGTACAACAATCATTTTTCTTCCATATAACTCTTCTTCCCATTCATATCCATCTCCACAATGTCCAACATATTTCATAGTGTCGATATGTCCATCAGCATCTAATTCTAAATTAAATAATGTTGTGAATGGTTTAACTAAAATATCTTGTCTAATCCTATATGATAACTCTACTTCAAATTTTTTTAAATCTTTTTTTCCAAACCAAAATTGTAAAATGGCACCAGGTCTTCCATCAGGAGTCTTAGACTTATCTACAAATTTTTCAACTCCTCCTTCGATTCTTCCTATTACAGCTCCAGGCGTTGATGTTGCATCATAAGCTGCTTTCTTTAAAGTATTTTTATCTTCTGCTGTAATCAATACCCTAGCACAAACTCCATAAAAAGCCTCACAAAAAGTATCTTCAATAAAAACATCGTTGATATACACTAACCCAGACCTCCTATTTTCTCTCCTCTAATGTTTTTTCTCATCTCTAAACTTCTTTCAGATATTTTGTCAATGTCTACCATCTCAGGTAAGACAATCGTTGGTTTTGTTTTAAGCATATTTTTAAATTCAGGACAATATTTTTGTATAGCATTTTCAGGATCTTTACAATAATATTTTACAAATTCAAAAACTTCTTCTCTGCTACACATTGAATGTAATTTTGATAAAACTATTAATGGATCAGTTGTTGGAGAAATTACCACTATATTTGCTTCTTTAACTGCAAATTCATTGCCATTAAAAGAAATTGCCAATCCTTCACTTCTTAAAAACCTAAAAACTTCAATGTCTGTTATGCTATCGCCTATATATAGCGTTTCCTCCTTTTTTGAATTGTTTTTCCTTATAATTTCTTTTGTAATTTCTTTCTTTTTTTTACTACCTATAATTTCAACATCGTTAAAAATTTTACCTATCTCCATCTTTGGAATCTCTTCAAAAAATATTTTGTCTAGTGTTTCAATGTCAGGGTTTGAAAGGATGATTTTTCTAAATTCAATAATTTTCTTTTTTTCTTCAGGAGGTAAATTATATTTATCTAACTGTAATTTTGTACTATAAGTGTTGTCAAAAGGAAAGTTAACTAAATCACACAGCGCCTTTATATAATGTTCATAGCTTGTACTAACAATAAATGAGTTCATTAAGGATGAAACATGCTTCAACATATGCTTTGCATTAGGTACCAAATTTATATTATCTTTAGAATACTTAATCATGGATTCATCAGTGGCCCCATATGCCTTTAAAAAAGGCAATATTAATTTGAGTGTGTTTCCAGCTTGGTATCCTGGTCTTTTAATTTCTTCTGCTAAAATATCGTCATATTTACTTACTATTTCGAAGAATTTATCCCCCTCTGGTATAAAATATGAAGATAATTCAAATGCATTGTCATTGAGTGTTATAGGTCCTTCACAATCACTTATAAAAAGTTTCATTTTTTACCCGCTCCTCATATTTCTTAAATCCATTTAAATTCCTTGGAATTCCATCTGTAGCTCCAAATTTTTTTATACAACATGAAGCTACATAATTACCAAGCATACAAGATTTCCTTAAACTATAATTATTTAAATAACCATATAAAAATCCTGCATTAAATGCGTCGCCAGCGCCTGTGGTATCTACACATTTAACTTTTAAAGTCGGCACAAATAACTCTAAATTTTTAGTTCTTAAATATACACTATTTTTACCCCTCTTAACAACTATTATGTCCACATAATCTAATAGAGAATTAGCTGCTCTTTTATAATCTTCCTCGTCACACAATATTCTTATTTCTTTCTCATTGATCAATAGTATGTTTGTTTTCTCCAAAAATTCTCTTAATGCCTTTTCACCCATTCTCACATATAACATTCCTGGATCAAAACTTACTGTTGTTCTTGAATCTATTTTATTTAATATTGATTTTTGAGTTTTAAATGAAATTTTTCCAACAAATGACGTCAAATGTAAAATTTTAGTTGAAAAACAAATTTTCTCTATTTCATCAATTGTAATGGTGTCATTAACGCCTGGATCAACATATATAGCCCTATTTCCACTTCTATCTACAAAAACAAAAACTTTTCCACTTCTACCATCTGAAGAAGTTATTAAACACCTAGTATCAACGCCCTCATCAAGTAATCTATTTTTTATGAATTTACCTTCTTCATCCTTAGCAATTTTACCTATGTATGCGCATTTAACACCTAACCTACTCAATCCGATTATAGTGTTTGCTGCAGAGCCACCAATATATCTTTTTTGACTTCTTATGGATGTTTCTTCATCAACTCCAGCTATTTCATCAACTAAATATATATTATCAACATTAAGAGCTCCAAAACCAACTACATCATATTTCATGCTCCCAACTATTCAAGTTTTGAAAATAAACGCCATATATCTGGATATTTATCTTTAATGGCCTTTTCTATCAAAGTTGAAGCTTCTTTACTTATACTAAACCCTGGTTTTGTCTTTTTCAAATATCTTAAAACTGCAGCTGCCCTCATAGACCACAATGTTATTCTGGGATTATTTTTAACTTCTCTTATAACTTCTTCAACCTTTTTATCTTTTAACATTGTTCCAAGGCTTTCATCCTCTGTTTTTATCAATGCATCAAGGCCCTTTCCAAGGCTTTTATTTCTTTTCATTATCTTCCTCCAATTTAATCAACTCTTTTGCTAACTTAAAGTATGCTTTAGAACCATTACAATCTTTATCATAAATTATGCATGGCATCCCGTGACTTGGAGCTTCTGCTAAACGTATATTTCGTGGTATTGTTGTCTTAAAAATATATTCTTTTGAAGAAAAGAAATTTTTAACTTCTTGATAAACTTCCCTGGCTAGACGTGTTCTTCTATCATATAATGTCAACAATATACCTTTTATTGGGCACGGACTATTTAAACGATTCTCAACTAACTTAATAGTTCTTAATAGATCAGCTATTCCTTCTAATGCATAATATTCCGTCTGTATTGGTATTATAACACTATCACATGCAACCAATGCATTCAATGTCAATATTCCCAAAGATGGGGGCGTGTCAATAAATATATAATCATAATCATTCTTTATTGGATCTATCGCTTCTTTAAGCACTGCATGAGATCCTATTTGGCTAATAAGTTCTACTTCTGCCCCACTGAGGTCAAGATTACTTGGAATAATATAAAGATTAGGAATGGATGTTTTCCTAATGACCTCCTCTGCTTTTGCTTCTCCACAAATAATTGAATATACACTACTATCTAACTTAAATTTATTTATTCCAAAACCTGTTGTTGCATTTGCTTGTGGATCCATATCTATTACAAGAATTTTCTTGTTTAAAGATGCAAGTGCAGCCGATAAATTCACTGCCGTTGTAGTCTTACCACAACCGCCTTTTTGATTTGTTATTGATATTATTTCACCCATTAAGATCCTCCAAATTAATTAATCATGCCTCTTTCAATCTTAATGTTTATTGGATCTAATGGTTTATTAACATCTACTCCTTTTTCGTTAGCCCATTTTTCTATTCCCTTCAGAAGAAATCTTAAACCTAATTTTATCAAAGGAGAAATCAATGTAGCTAACAAACCTTTTTTTACCATTTTAAATCCTCGTCTAAATTCCCAAAGAATCTGTTTCCAGGCATGGTAAATATGTAATAACTCTCCCTTTGTTAATTCCTCATTGATGTTAAAAAACTCTTTATCTTTTAAATATCCCATTGGTACAAAAGAAAGCGGTACAACTACAAAATGTGCCTTTTTACCCAATTTCTCTCTCAATACCTTTCTCATCGTAATTATCAGTCTTGCTGTATAAATTTCATCCTCCTCTGTTGCACCAGGCAAGCCCACAATACTTGTATAAGCAGGGAACCAAAAATATTTATTGAGAAGGTAGGTACCATTTAACAATACTTGTGGCCATTCATCAACATTGAATGGTTTTGCTTTATTACTTGCAATTTTCTTTAATAAAGATGGTGAGGCAGTTTCAAATCCTATTTGGACACCTACCCATCTATTTGGGCCAGCATTATTTAATTTTGCTATCTCTTTTATAATTCTAGGTGCAGCTAATGCACTAGCAATATTTGCATGAGTAGGATTTGCATAATTTACAATTTTAAGAACTTCCTTAAATAAGTTGATTACAGCTTCTTCATTTGGATTATATTCCTTTTTATCTTCTAGCATGTAACTAAATATATCCTCACTATGGAGCCATGCGTTGTTTTGTCCAGCACTTTTATTTACTTTAATCTCTCTAATAATCTTCTTAATTGGATAGTATCTTACTTTCCTAATATTAGGATCACAAAATTTACATCCGCGACCACAACCTCTCATAACTTCTACCATTCCTTTATATGATGGGCCTACAATAGTTGGTATTTCATTTGCAGATGGTTGGTCCCTAATGAGAATTATCTCATCAGCTTTCTCAACCTCAATATCTTTAAATATTTCAGCAATTTTATGTTCTGTTTCACCAATTATTAAATGATCAATTTTTAATTTTTTCATTTCATATTCTTTGGCTTTTAATTGCCAAGCCCCAGAACCTCCAACTACAATTTTAAAATCTAAATTTTTTCTTTCCCTATAACTATTTATTCTATCAACAAGCGATGTAAACTTTATTTTTGTATAAGATGGAAATCTTCCACCCTCAGTAAACATCATTGTAAGTGGTCCTAAACCCAATGGATCCATAGCTGTAACAGCCACTATCTTTGTATTTTCATCAATAAATTTTTCTACATATTTAGGATGAACGACTGCTACTTCGTCTCTTCTATACTTTTTAAGTAATGCTGCTTCTACCTTACGTAAAGAATATGGTGCAAAAATTAGTCTGCCATTTTTATGTGGGACTTGAGTATCTATAATTCTATAAAGTATTGGAGGTATTCTTTGTGGAGGTACACATCCTAGAAAATCCGAAAGTGGTAAATTTCTATAAGTTGATGTTAATGTTTCGTCAGCAGTTAAAACAATTTTCAATATTTATTCCCTCTTTTTCATTATTAAATTCAACAATAATTTATGTTTTAAGAAAAAATAAAATTTTTCAAACTTAACTTTAAGAATTAAGGGGATAGCCATGACTAAAGTAGAGAAGATATTTTTAATAATTGCATTAATTTATGGAATACTTTTTTCATTTTTGGTGCCGCCATTTCAAGTACCTGATGAGAAATGGCATTTCTATAAGGCTTTTTCTATTAGTGAAGGACATATATTTCCAACAAAATATGTTGTCGTTCCAAAAAATGTTAAAGTTGTTGTAGATACATTCAATTCTGTTAAAGACGTCCAAAAGAAAATTTATGAAAGTTTAAATTTACCAATAACACAAAATAAAGTCGCTGTAGATATATCAAATGTTTCTATTTATCCACCTATTCCATATTTGTTTTCCTCTCTGATTTTTATGGCGTTAAAATCATTTTCACCCTTAATTTTAATGTATATAGCAAGACTTGTAAATTTAATTGTCTGGATAACCCTTCTATATTTTGCAATAAAAATTACACCCATACATAAAAGATTATTTTTAGCATTGTCATTAATGCCTATGACAATTCATCAAGCTGCATCACTGTCTCCAGATAGTTTTACAATTGGTATTTCGTTTCTTGCTATTGCAGTTATATACAATTATGTATTTGGGGAAGAAAAAATAAAAAGAAGAGATTTTGCTTTAATTTTAATTTTAATGTTAATTCTCGCATTCTCTAAGCCAGGTTATGCACTTTTATCATTGATTTTTTTGATGATACCTAGTGATAAGTTTCCAAAGAGAACCAAAATTTTAGACTTCATAGTAATAATTTTTGTTGTATTTTCACTTCTCGTAGTCTGGTGTATTTCATTCAAAGGATATTATACTCCAAGTGAAGATCCAGCAGTTCGGCCTAACTTACAATTTAATTATGTTGTCACACATCCACTAGAATTTATAAAAATCCTTGGAAACACAATATCAACAAAATTAAATTTATATTTAATAATGTTTGTTGGGTGTTTTGGACATCTAAACGTTTATTTACCTGAATTTCTTGTTTATGCATACCTCTTCATGTTATTTTTTATTTCACTTAGTGACAATGCTAAATTTGAAATACATAATAAACAAAAACTAATAGCATTTTTTACTTTCTTATTGCTTTCATTTCTCATATTTTTATTTGAGTATCTAACTTGGACACCTGTGGGGTATAATACAATACTAGGAGTTCAAGGAAGGTACTTTATACCTATTTCTCCTTTATTCTTCATGATTTTCCATAATAAAACTGTCAAAAAGCTAAAAATTAAAACTAATCGTGCTTTAACAATATTAATATTGTTTATTCTCTTTTGTCTTTCCTTCAGCGTTTTTAAACTTTTGGAATATTACTGGTTGTGAACACTTCTATGGAACCTCTAGTAGAGTATTATCCTAAACAGCTACTTCAACAGTATTCACATGCTAATATATAATTCCCAACTTATTTTCCATAGCTTAGACTCTTGAATTTACTTCCTAAATCAGTTATTATAGGCAAAGAATTTGCTAAGATATCAACATTTTGGCAAATCATGATTTTACTATAAAATACTTTTCAGTTCTCATCTTCACGCTTTGTATGGAGACTTCTTGCCGATAGAGTTTAAAATTAAAAATAATAATCTTTATATATTAGATTTATTTAACATTGTTTTAACAAAACAACTATAATAAAATTTTTTTTGAACAATGTATATCATGGATAACAAATTTTAATAATCAAAAAAGTAATTTTTTTAATGTTAATTTTTTTAAGGAGGTACTTAGATTGTGTGGAATAGCAGGGATCGTATGTAAAGATAAAAAAGTGCATAATGTAGGTAAATTGATGACTAAAATGCTTCAAACACTACAACATAGAGGCCCTGATTCTGCAGGTTTTGCAATATATGGTGGATTAAAATTGAAAAAAAATGAATATTTATTAAACATTGAAGTAAAAGAAAAACCAGGATTACTAGATAGTGTCAAAAAAGTTATAGAGAGTGTCACAAAAATAAAAAAAGAAAAAATAATTCCTTCAGTTGAAGAATATGTTATTTATCGTTGTATAATCACCCTAAACTCATATTCAGAATTAAAACCATTAATAGTTGAGATAGATAAAATAGAAGGTGCAACTGTACTTAGTGGAAGCCATTCATTTGAGATGATAAAAGATGTTGGGTCTGTAGTTGAAATTGCTGATCGCTATGATACATGGTCAAAGAAAGGTACTCATGCCATAGGTCATACAAGGTTTTCAACAGAGAGTATTGTAGATAGGTATCATGCACACCCATTCCAAAGTTATATAGTCCCTGATATTACAGTTGTTCATAATGGTCAAATAACAAATTATTGGAAAATAAGAGATCCTTTAGAAAGGAAAGGTCACATATTTGAAACAACAAACGATACAGAATGTATAGTTCATTATATAGCCGATAAACTTGCAGATGGATATTCTCTTGAAGAAGCATTAGAAGAATCTGTTAAAGACATGGATGGTCCATTTTCTTATATTATAGCCACTCCAACAGGTATAGGAATTGCAAAAGATAAACTTGGCTTACGTCCTGGAGTAATGGCAGAAGATGACAATGTTTTTGCAATAGCATCTGAAGAAGTAGCATTAAGAGAAGTTGTAGATACTAGGTGTGTAGAACAAATAAACCCTGGTGAAGTAAGGGTTTATGAATTTTAATCTACAATCATAAGGTGACTATATGAAAGAAGTAGTTATTGATGCTGAATCAAAAACCCCTAGAGAGGTCAATAGTTCTTTAAAAAAATTAGCAGAAAAATATGATAGGATAATTATCGAAAATCCTAATGCAATGCATTATCTTGCAGCAGGGCTTACTAAAAAAGTTGAAGTTATTATTAATGGATCTGCAGGGTACTTTGTAGGAACAATGATTCATGGCCCAAAAATAGAAGTAAAAGGAAATGCTGGCTGGTTCCCTGCAGATAATATGACTAAAGGCAAAGTTATAATTCATGGATCAGCTGGAGACGGAGTTGGGCAGGGAATATATGGAGGTACAGTGATTGTAAAAGGAGATGCAGGGTCAAGAACTGGAGAGATAATGAAAAATGGGACAATAATAATTGGTGGCAACTCTGGATTTATGACAGGTCTTTTTATGATGGGTGGACGCATTGTTGTTTTAGGAGATTTAGGAAAAGATGCTGGAGAGTCAATAATAAGAGGAAAAATTTATGTTAGAGGGGAAATACAAAGTTTAGGGAAAAATGCAAGAGTTGAAGAGATAAACGTCAAAGACGAAGAAGAATTAAATAAAATATTGAATGAAAATGGATTCAACATAAAAAAATCAGAATATGATGAATTTAAAAAAATTGTTCCAAAAAGTAAAAGACCATTTTATGGTAAACAATCGGAGGAAGGATAAAAATGGGTGGTGAAGATAAGATTGCGATGGTAGGCACTCCCTGTCAAATAATAGCAGCAACACTTATGGAAAAATATTCATCACAACTTAAAAGGAATTTCCCGATTGATATAAAGATAGGTTTGTTTTGTATGGAAAATTTTTCTTATGAATATCTCAAAAAACTGTTACATTCATATGGAATAAAATTTCGAGATGTAGTTTCATGTAGAATAGAAGGAAGCAATGCATACTTTCATCTCATAAATAAAGACGTTGTTTCCATACCTCTCAGTACTTTAAGAAAAAGTATGCGTAAAAGCTGTAAAATTTGTATGGATTTTACATCTGAACTAGCTGATATATCAGTAGGTTCTGTAGGTTCTCCAAAAGGATGGTCAACAGTAATCATAAGATCTGAAAAAGGTTTAAAATTAGTTGAAAAAGCTAAAAAAGCTAAATACATTGAAACAAAAATGTTAGATGCAGACAGATTAAATTTAATAGAAAAGTTAGCTAAAATTAAAAAAAATAAAAATCTTGAAGAAATTAAAAATAGGGAAAGAGTGGCAAGACCTGTTATGTATTGGAGAATCATGCCTGAAGAAATTTTTCTTAATGAAGTAGAAAATTATCAATTTAAGGATTTAAAGGGAGACGTTATAGATGTAGGCGCTTGTGTATTATGTGGAGCCTGTTTCTTTTCCTGTCCTGAAGATATCATAAAAATTGAAGATAGGAAACCAGAAATAAACGGTAAATGTCCTCCAGGTTGCAATGCTTGTTATATAGCATGTCCAAGATCATATGTGCCTGATTGTATAGTAAATCATGAAGATGCATATTCGGCATTGGGAAATTATATAGAAATAATATCTGCTAGATCTCCGTTTTTTAAAGGACAAGATGGTGGTGTAGTAACAGCATTATTAGCTTGTGCATTGTCTGAAAAAATAGTAAACAAAGTATTAATAGTAGATAAGGATCCTGAAAAGCCATGGAAACCTTTACCAATCCTCACAGATAAAATTGACGATGTTGTAAAGGCATCTGGTACTAAATATTCTGTATGTCCTATATTCAAAGCATTAAAAGAATAAATAAGGAGATAATTATATGCCATTCAAAGTTGAAAGAAAAGAAAACATATGTAAAAGAGATTTTGACAGGCCTGGTTGTTGTTGGTATCTTTGTGATAATAGAGATGAAAATTTATGTAAAGATTGTTTTTCATGCTATAACAACTGCCCTCACAATGTTTATGAAATTATTAATGGTGAACCATTCCCAATATGGCATGAAAGATGTGTTGGATGTCGTATATGTGAAGAAATGTGTCCTAATAATGCAATAGAAGTTCACGCAGTACCTGAAGACAGAAGGAATGTCTGGTCATATGCTGATTTAGTGGAAATACAGAGAAAAGCTGAAGAAGGAACATATAAAGTTAGAGGATGTGGAGCAACAAGAAAAGTTCCTACCTTTGATGATCTTGTAATTGTACCTGCACAAGTTTCAAGGCCTCCTATAGATAAATACAGAGAACCATGTAATACCAAAGTTGTTTTAGGAGATAGGTATGCTGAAAAACCTTTAGAATTAGATACTCCAATAATGATAGCCGCAATGTCCTTTGGGGCAATTAGTAAGGAAGCCAAAATAGCATTGGCAATGGGTGCAACATTGGCAGGTACAGCCACAAACACAGGCGAAGGAGGCATGTTACCTGAAGAAAGAAAATATGCTTCAAAACTTATAGCACAGTATGCATCAGGGCGTTTTGGTGTATCAGCTGAATATCTCAACAATGCAGATGCTATAGAAATTAAAATAGGTCAGGGTGCAAAAGCAGGAATGGGAGGACATTTATTAGGAGAAAAGGTTGTAGCTGAAGTAGCAGAGATAAGAATGATACCAGAAGGTACGGATGCCCTTAGTCCTGCAAGACATATGGATATAGTTGGACCTGAAGATCTCAGCATGAAAATTTCACAACTACGAGAAATAACAGACTGGAAGGTGCCAATAATAGTTAAATTCACATCAGGGCGTGTAAGTGACGATGTAAAAATTGCTGCGAAGGCAGGAGCAGATATTGTCGTCGTTGATGGTATGCAAGGAGGTACTGGAGCAGGGCCAGACGTTGTAACAGAACATGCTGGAATTCCAACAATAGCAGCTATAGTAGAAGCAGATGAAGCTTTAAAAGAAATTAATTTAAGAGATGAAGTTAGTTTAGTTGCAGCTGGAGGTATAAGAAGCGGAGCAGATGTTGCAAAAGCTATAGCATTGGGTGCAGATGCTGTATATATTGGAACAGCTGCATTAGTAGCTATAGGTTGTAGAGTTTGTCAAATGTGTCACACAGGCAAATGTAGAAAAGGAATTGCAACTCAAGATCCTATATTAAGAAGACGTCTAGATTATGTAGAAGGAGGAAAAAGAGTTGCAAGATATATTGAAGCAATGACAGAAGAACTCAAAATGTTAACTCAACAAGCTGGAAATACTGACGTTAGAAAATTAGAAAAAGATGATCTTAGAGCATTGAATTTAGAGGCAGCTGCGTTAACTGGTGTTAAAATGGCTGGAATGGATGCACCACTCAAAATTTAGTAAGATAATGCAAAAGAATTTTCAATTATTTTTCTTTCTACTCTACTTAAAAATATTCTCATTTTTAACAATTTATCTATATTTGTTGAAATTGAATCTACACCCATATATATTAATTTTTCAACAATTCTTTCTTCAGTGGCTGCATACCCTGCAACACAACTTTCAACATTTCTTTCATTACATTTTTTTATAATATAAGATGCTATTTTTAAAATTGATGGATGTAAGAAATTAAACAGTTTAGCAACTTTTACCCCTCTCCTATCAACAGCTAAAGTACACATTGTTATGTCACTGAGACCTATAGACACAAAATCAGATCCAACGTCTAAGAATTTATCTATCTGCAATGCACTTCCAGGAGTTTCTATTGATACTCCAACTTTAATATCTCTATGTGGTTTTAGGCCCATTTTATTAAGAATTGATTTGACCATTAAATATTCAGATATATCTCTCACAAAAGGTACCTTCAGAGCAATGTTTGAATAACCTTCATCAATTAACTCTATTAGAGCTTTTAACTCAGCTTTTAAAATTTCAGTTTCTTTTAGATCTCTCGTAATACCTCTATATCCTAAAAGTGGGTTAGGTTCTTTTGGTTCTTTACTACCCTCTAAAGCTGTTAATTCATCTGTTGGTATGTCAAAAGTTCTAATCCAAACAGGTTTTGGATAAAACGAATCAACAACTTTCCTAAGACCATCAACTAAAGTTTTTGTTAATTTTCCTTCCTTAAGGAGTTTATGAGGATGTTTTCCTGTTTCGATGACCATATTCTCTATTCTAACAGATCCAACACCATCTGCATATGGTGCTGCTCTCTCTGCTAATTCAGGTACATTAATATTAATTTTTAAATCTATTCCTGTCTTTGGTTGTGGTAATTCTTCAATTTTTTCTTCTAATTCCATTATACCTTTATATACTCTTCCAGTTTTTCCATCTACAGTTACTATCATCCCATCTTTTAAAACTTTTGTTGCTTTCTCAGTGCCTACAATACAAGGAATTTTTAATTCTCTAAGAACAATAGCAACATGACTTGTCAATCCACCATAATCTGTAACTACTCCTGCCACCCTTTTAAGGTGAGGTATCATATCCCTAGATGCTTTCTTGACAACTACTACTTCTCCACTCTCTATTTTCCTTATATCTTCTTTTTTATGTATTTTTCTTACTCTTCCACTATTAACATATGGACTAGCTCCTATACCTTTAGTTAATATCATATTATACCTCTTCTAATTCTAAATTATCAACAAAAACGTAATTTTTATTTTCAAATTTATATATATTTATTCACATGAAAAATAATTGATGAAGAAAAAACTATTTTTTCCTAAATTAATAATGAAAAATTAATTTTTCGTTAAAATTATATACTAAAACTGAAAAAAATAATTAAAGGTGGTTAAAATGCCAAGATTTAGCACCTGGAAACTTAAATTAAGGATGTTCTTAGCAGTGGCAATATTATTTGGAATCCTGTATGCATTGTTAAGCGTAATTGGAATTTACGCCGGAATCAAAAGTCCTTTAATATATATCCTACTAGCTTTATTCATAGTGTTTATCCAATACTTAATATCTCCAAAAATTGTTGAAATGGGCATGAACATACATTATGTTTCTCCACAAGAAGCTCCAGAATTACATTCAATTGTTGAAGAATTAGCAAGGAATGCTGGAATTCCAAAACCTAAAGTTGGAATAGCCGAAATATCAATACCAAATGCGTTTGCATTTGGAAGAAGTAAAAGAGATGGAAGGGTCTGCGTAACACGAGGTATATTGAATCTACTAGATAAAGAAGAATTAAAAGCAGTTTTAGGCCATGAAATATCACATATAAGACACAATGACATGATAGTAATGACTTTTATCAGTGTAGTACCACTAATATGTTATTGGATATTCCAAAGTATGTACTGGGGAAGTCTAATGGACAGGGACAGAGGTTCCTCATTAGCAATAATTGGAATTCTAGCTTTCATTGCATACATGATAGGACAGCTCTTAGTACTCTTTGTCTCAAGAATTAGAGAATATTATGCAGATTTAGGAAGTGTGGAAATTGGTGGAAAACCACATAAACTAGCAAGTGCATTATATAAATTAGTTTATGGGTCAGCAGTCGTAAGTAAAGAAAACAAAGAAGAAGTAAATCAAGTTTCTGGATTTAAAGCTTTCTTTTTAAATGATATTAATCAGGCAGGACATGAAATAAAAGATCTAAAACAAGTTGACATGGACATGAATGGTACAATAAGCAGGGAAGAGCTCGAGAGGCTTAGATACACTCCCGTAAAAATAGGTCTAACAGAGAAAATACTAGAAATCTTTTCAACACATCCTAACACCTTAAAAAGGATTAAAAGATTGTCCGAATTAACAACGTCTGTTTAACTACACCAATGACATTTGAACGTGGTAGCCATGTATTAAGAGGAGTTTCAGTGATAACTTCGTTTGGTAAATAAATTTTTTTAACAGACTTATTATCACTAACTAAATATACCATATCTCCTTCTATCTTACCAACTCTCTTAACAATAAGGCCATAAACCGGATGTTTAGCTATTACAATGTCCCCCACTTTAAAATCTTTTGTTTTTACCGCAATGATTTCTTGTCCATTTTTTAATGTTGGATACATGGAATCTCCACTTACTATGGCAAACATTGGCAATTTGTCTTCACCAAATTGAGATATTATCTTAACATTCACATCTTTATACCCATATTTTTCCGCAATGTTTTTAACATTTTCTTTTATGGATTCAACGGTACTGTCAGGATCATAAATTGCTGCTGAAACATAATTAGATATTTCATGTAACATTTCAGGAGGGGGAGGATTGATGAAAAAATTGGATATTTTTATATCTGATGTTGTTCCATTTGTCTCTATTATTATATTTAGACGATGAAAACTCATATCCTGGAAATTATCACTTGCAAAACCTATCAAAAATAATATAAGTAGGAATATACCAATCCACAAGATTTTTTTCAAGGCCTCACCTCACTTCAAAAATTTTAATTAAAGACCTCGTTGTTTTAATATCAAGTTGTCCCGGAGCTGTTTTTATATTTCCACTAGCAAATGTAATTGGAGAGCCAAAAAGATGAGCTACTACACGAGTAAATTTTCCTAATTCACCCATAGCAATACCAATCACATTTTTTTCTTTATTCATTACTTTTAGCAATGTAAGAACGTCGTCCATATTTTTAGGCATTACAGCAACCTTTGCAATATCTCCAATTTTTTTCTCTTTTTTAATAATTTTTATTAATTTATTTTCACTAGGAGTTTTTTCAAAATCATGAAATGATATTATGCTTTTATTTGAAACCTCTATAACTCTATTTCTATACTTATCCTTCGTAGATAATTCAATATCTGTGTAATCTGCATATTTTGCTGCAGTGGAAAGTAATTTTATTCTATCAACTTCCTTTCCTCTAAAATATCCACCTTCTTTTCTACACCGGTTAGTTACTATACTTGGAAAATCTACATTCTTCATAAGTTTTTTAATGTCATCCACACTAGGGTTTCTCAATGCATCTAATCTAAGTTCTATTATGTCTGCTCCTTCTTCAATATATTGTTTAGCAGATTCCAACATTTTATCTATATTTTCTTCAAATGCAGGCACACAAATTTTTATTTTCATCTTAAACCCCATATTTTTTAATTTTTTACATTACTTACAATTTTATTTTTGATATGTTTTCGGATCCGAAAAATTTATATATGAGTAAAATTAATTATCGATATGTCGGAATGAGGTTTCCGACTTCCATGAAATAGTTGGAGGTGTTAAAAAATGGATCCAATAAATGCAGGTGATACTGCTTGGATGCTTGTATCTACAGCTTTAGTGTTGCTAATGACAGTTCCAGGGGTAGCAATATTCTATGCAGGACTAGTAAGAAAAGAAAATGTATTAAACACAATATTTATGTCGTTTATTGCATTTGCAATAACAAGCATTATATGGGTAATTTATGGATTCCCACTGGCTTTTGGCCAAGACATAAATGGAATAATAGGAGCTCCAGTAAATATTTTGACGAATGGTCTTAACACCAATTCAACACACACTTGCACCTACAATACCTGCATTTATCTACATAGCATTTCAATTGACTTTTGCAGCAATAACAGTGGCATTAATATCCGGTGCAGTTGTAGAAAGAATGAAATTTTCAGCATGGATGATATTCGTAGCATTATGGGTAAGCCTCGTCTACGTACCAATAGCACATTGGGTCTGGGGCGGAGGATTCCTATCAAAATTAGGTGCACTTGACTTTGCAGGAGGTACTGTAGTACATATAAATTCAGGTATTGCAGCTCTAGCGCTAGCATTATTACTAGGTAAAAGGAAGGATACAAGGTTGTTACCTCATCACCTTGGATATGCAGCAATAGGTGCTGCACTACTATGGTTTGGATGGTTTGGATTTAATGCAGGGTCAGCGTTGACAGCAGGTGGACTTGCAGCATCAGCATTTTTAGTAACTAATACAGCAACTGCAGCTGCAATGATTTCATGGGTAATTTTAGATTACCTAAAAACAGGTAAACCAACATTACTAGGGGCATTGTCAGGTATAGTAGCAGGTCTTGTAGCTATAACACCAGCTGCAGGTTTCGTTACAGTTCCAGCAGCTATCATAATAGGTTTAGTTACAAGTGTATTCTCATACTTTGCAGTGTCTTACCTCAAACCAAAGCTAGGATACGACGATGCACTTGATGTATTTGGTATACATGGTGTTTCAGGTATATGGGGATCA
The DNA here is from genome assembly GCA_000166095.1 of Methanothermus fervidus DSM 2088. Classification (NCBI taxonomy): domain Archaea; kingdom Methanobacteriati; phylum Methanobacteriota; class Methanobacteria; order Methanobacteriales; family Methanothermaceae; genus Methanothermus; species Methanothermus fervidus. The sequence goes on from CP002278.1 coordinate 1,056,255, forward strand.
ATAGCAACAGGTCTGTTTGCAGCTCCATTCATAAACCCATTAGGTAAAGGACTGTTCTACGGTAATCCAAGTCAAGTGCTTATACAACTTTTAGCTGTAGCAACTGTACTTGTATATTCCTTTGTAGTTACTTTAATAATAGGTAAATTAATAGACATAACCATAGGACTACGTGTATCTGAAAAAGAAGAAATAGAAGGACTAGATACAAACCTCCATGAAGAAACCGGATACAGATTATGATTTGTTTGAGTAAATGTAGGTGGTATTATAAATGAAAATGATAACTGCGATAATAAGGCCCGAAAAACTTGAAGTCGTTAAGAAAAGTTTAGAAAAAATCGGATATCGTGGAATGACTGTCACAGAAGTTAAAGGTTGTGGTAGACAATTAGGAATGACTGAAAGTTATAGAGGAAAGGAATATAGGGTTGACCTCTTACCAAAAACAAAAATTGAGATAGTTGTAGAAGATGATAAAGTAGAGGAGGTTATTCAAACTATAAGGGAAAATGCAAAAACTGGAAATATAGGGGATGGAAAAATATTTATATCAAACATTGAAGACGTAATAAGAGTAAGAACTGGAGAAAGAGGCGAGGATGCGCTTTAGCATCCTCCATTTATTTAATTTTTTATTAAAAAATGAAGGAGGTCAGGAAAAATGGCCACAATCGAAGAAATAATAAAAAAAATAGAAGAAAATGATATTAAATTTCTTAGACTCCAATTTGTAGACATTCATGGAAATTTCAAAAACCTGGCAGTTCCAATTAACAAGCCTGATGACGTAGAAGACATTGTTAAAGACGGTGTATTGTTTGATGGATCATCAATTGAAGGATTCGTTGAAATAAATGAAAGTGATTTGCTTTTAAAACCAGATATAGACACATTTTCAACCCTTCCATGGAGACCTGAAGAAAAAGGAGTTGCTAGATTTATTTGCGATGTATATTGGCCTGAAGGAAAACCATTTGATGGAGATCCCAGAGGCAGACTAAAAAGAGTCTTAGAAGAATATAGGAAAAAAGAAGGGTATGAATATAATGTTGGACCCGAACCAGAATTTTACATTGTGAAAAAAAATGAAAATGGAGAAATAGTTCCTTGTGATGATGCAACATATTTCGATGTTGAACCAGCAGATAAAGCTACAGACATAAGAAGAGAACTAGTACTTGCCTTAGAGAAATTAAATTTTGATATAGAAATGAGCCATCATGAAGTCGGTCCTGGACAACATGAAATCGATTTTAGATTTGATAATGCATTAAAGACTGCTGACGCAGTCATGACATTTAAACAAGCAATAAAAGCAATTGTACATAAAATGGGTTACATTGTTACTTTCATGCCAAAACCATTCCAAGGAGAAAATGGAAGTGGTATGCATTGTCACCAATCATTGTTCAAAAAAGGTGAAAACATATTTTATGATCCAGATACTCCAACAAAATTGTCAGAAACTGCATTTTACTTCATAGGAGGTTTACTAGAACATGCAAAAGCACTAGCAGCTGTATGTGCACCTACAGTTAATTCCTATAAGAGATTAGTTCCTGGATATGAGGCACCTGTTTACATTTCATATGGATTCAAAAACAGGTCAGCATTAATCAGAGTACCAGCAGCAAGAGGAAAAGCAACACGTATAGAATTCAGACTTCCTGATCCATCATGTAACCCATACCTTGCGTTTGTTGCCATGCTTGAAGCTGGTATGGATGGTATTAAAAATAAAATAGATCCTGGCGATCCTGTTGATCTTAATATTTATAAGCTTAGTGAAGATGAACTTAAAAAATTGGGTATAGATGTCCTACCTTCCAGTCTTTGGGAAGCATATCATGCATTAGAAGAAGATGAAGTTGTCAGCTCAGCTTTAGGTGAATACATATATGAGAAATTCTATTCCTTCAAGAAGAAAGAATGGGATGACTACAGATCCCAAGTATTTAAATATGAAATAGATAGGTACCTAAACATTTAATTTTTTGTCTTTTTCTTTTTTTCTTTTTTTAATTTGTTAACACATCCTAAATAAATTTAGCCATGTCTAACTCGGAAGTATCAAATGGATCTAAAAAATCTATTTAGAAAAAAATCTTCCGAACTAATTATCAAGGAAACCGAAGCAAAAGAACATAAATTAAAAAAGGCATTAAGCGTATATGACTTGATCGCATTAGGTATTGGTGCAATTATTGGAAGTGGTATATATGTAGTTACTGGCATTGCAGCTGTCAAAGCAGGTCCAGCAGTTATATTATCATTTATTTTAGCAGCAATAGCATGTGCATTTGCTGCAGTTTCTTATGCTGAACTGGCATCAATGTTTCCAATTACAGGTTCAACATACAATTATGCCTATGTTGCAATGGGAGAATTTTTTGCGTGGATTATAGGCTGGGATTTAATACTTGAATATGTTTTTTGCTTACCAGCTGTTGCAGTGGGATGGTCAGGATACTTCACAAATTTATTAGCCAGTGTTGGAATAAATATTCCTAATTATTTAGCCAATTCTTTTTTACAAGCACCTAATGGATTTATCAATGTTCCAGCGATTGGAATATTGTTATTTATCGCTATATTAAATTATATTGGTGTAAGAAGAGTTGCTAGTAGTAACAACCTGATGGTAGCACTTAAAATTTTAGTGCTTCTATTCTTTGTTTTTATTGCTGTTTGGCATGTAAAACCAATTAATTGGCACCCATTTATGCCATTTGGTTGGCAGGGAGTACTAGCAGGTGCAGCAATTGCATTTTATGCTTTCATAGGTTTTGATGCAGTATCTACAGCTGCTGAAGAAACAAAAAATCCTGGCAGAGACATGCCAGCAGGAATTCTTGGATCTCTAGGAATCAGTACTTTATTATATATTGCAGTCTCAATTGTTCTAACAGGTATAGTGTCTTACACTAAACTAAATAATCCAGCCCCTATTGCAGAAGCCTTAAAAATAATAGGCATGAACTGGGCATGTGGATTAATTTCATTGGGAGCCTTAGTAGCAATCACAAGTGTATTAATTGTTATGTTCTATGGTGCAACGAGAATTATATTTGCAATTTCCAGAGATGGTCTACTACCTCCAATTTTTTCTAAAGTTCATAAAAAATACAGGACCCCAAGCATATCTATAGCTTTAATTGCAATTGTAACAATGTTGACAGCCGGGTTCTTACCAATAAACATAATTGTAGAATTTGTGAATATAGGGACGATGCTAGCATTTGTTCTCACATCCCTCAGTGTAATAGTGTTAAGATATACCCAACCTGACCTACCAAGGAAATTCAAAGCACCTGGTGTACCAGTGGTACCTATTTTGGCAATAATTTCAATGCTCTTGCTTATGATGTCTCTTTCATGGGAAACATGGGTCAGACTTGTTGTGTGGTTTATAATAGGACTATTTGTGTATTTTGGATATGGAAGACACCGTAGTATATTAGCAAAAAACAATGAACAAGAATAAAAAAATTGTTTTTTCTACTTTTTTTATTTTTTAATTTTTTACTTAATAAGAGAAAGATTATATATTAAAAAATTACTTTTTATTATTAACCAAGCTTTTGGAGGATGGAAAGTTGGGAAATGTCTTGAAAGTTGGTGTAGGACAGGATAAAAATCCTAAAAAAGCTGTGGACATGGCATTGAATAATGTAGAAAATCCAGATTTAACATTGGTTTTTGCATCTTCAAATTTAAACATGGAAAAAATATATGAAACTATTAAAGATGAAGTTGGAGATAGCTGTGTAGTTGGAGGCAGTACTGCAGGAGAATTTTCATCAGTAGTTAAAGAACCAAAAGAGAATACTGTGGCTGTAATGACAATAGAAAGTCCGTATTTAGGTGTGGGAGTAGGAATAGGTGAAAAAATAAGTGAAGATCCATTCAAATGTGGAAGAACAGCAGTTCGTGATGCATATTCATCATTTAAAGGTAAGGGAACTCTATCATCATTAATGTCAGTTGCATTCATGTCCAAACGTGCATCAGAAATATCAAAATTAAAACCCTTTGTAAATATTGTCATCCCTGATGGTTTGTGTGGAAAAGAAGAAGAATTTCTAAGAGGAGTTGTTTATGAAAGTGAAAGTACCACTCCAATAATTGGAGGATCTACCGGAGATAATTTAAAGTTTGAAAAAACATTTCAAATTTGTAATGGTTTATATTCCAATGCAGGAGTTGTCACTGTACTTGGAACTGTATTAAAAATTGGATGTGGTTATGGACATCCCTATACACCTACTAATAAAACTGCAGTGGTCACAAAGTCTGAAGGTAGAGTACTTTATGAATTAAACCACAAACCTGCTGATGAGGTCATAAAGGAATTTCTAAATGTTGATGAGCTCACTTATGAAATGTTTTCAACGAAAACATTTGGTGTCAAATCTTCGGATGTTTTTGGAGAATATACAATAAAAGCTCCAGCAAAAATCAACGACGATGGGAGTATTATGTTTTACTCTGAAGTAAAAGAAGGTAGTTTATTAACATTGATGGAAACTAATAAAGAAAATGCTATAAATTCTTTCAAAAACACATTAAAAGCTGCAATTCATGATGCTGGTAATCCAGAAAACATTGGATGTATTATTATTTTCAATTGTGTTCTAAAATATTTACTCAACAAAAAATTGGGAATAAATGACCTTGAAATTATTAGAGAAATGTTAGGAGATGTTCCAGTTATTGGATTCAACACTTATGGAGAACAAGGTGCAACATTAGGTGGCTCAATTGGCCATTACAATCAAACCTCAACATTAATGGTAATTGGAGATGAAGTAATTACTCAATAACATAAATGTTTTCTCCATTTTTTAACAAATTCTTCTTTTTTTGAATTCTAAAGTTAAATTATTAATAATAGAAAAATTAAGTTTTTTAATGCAAAAGAGCAAAAAATAATTATCTTTACTATAATTTTTCCCATAATACTAGGAGGTCGCTAAATGAGAAATATCCGTGTTGAAAGTGTTAAACAATTGCCCATTGAAAATCAAGACATTGAAATTGTGGAAAGAAAAGGAATAGGTCATCCGGATAGTATAAGTGATGGTATTGCAGAATCTGTAAGCCGTGCATTATGTAAAGCATATTTAGAACGATTTGGTGCAATTATGCATCACAACACAGATGAAGTACAAGTCATTGCTGGAGAATCTTCTCCAAAGTTTGGTGGCGGCGAAGTAATAAAGCCCATACATATTTTATTAGCAGGGAGGGGAGTAGCTGAAGTTAAAGGAGAAAAAATTGGGCTAAATAGAATTTCAATTGCAGCAGCAAAAGAATATCTTAAAGAAAATATAAGAAATCTTGATGTTGAGACATCTGTAGTAATCGAATGTAAAATAGGTCACGGATCAGCAGAATTACAAGAAGTATTTGAAAGAAAAAAAGATAAAATACCTTTAGCAAATGATACTTCATTTGGTGTAGGTTTTGCACCATTATCAGAAACAGAAAAAATAGTATTAGAAAGTGAAAAATTGCTTAACTCAGATAAATTTAAAAAGAAATATCCGATGATTGGAGAAGATATTAAAGTTATGGGATTAAGAGAGAAAGATAAAATTACATTGACACTTGCATGTGCGATGGTAGATAAATATATAGATGATCTTGACACTTATAAAGAAGCTAAAGCTGTAATAAAAGAAACTTTACGTAAATTAGTTTCTAAACATACAGAAAGAGACGTAGACATCTATGTAAATACTGCTGATCGTTATGATGAAAAAGAACCTTCTATATATTTAACAGTGACTGGTACTTCAGCTGAAATGGGAGATGATGGATCTACTGGTCGTGGTAACAGAGCAAATGGATTAATAACGCCAAACAGACCAATGTCTCTAGAGGCATGTTCTGGTAAAAACCCTGTAAATCATGTTGGTAAAATTTACAATTTATTATCAAATGAAATTGCTGAAAAAATTGTAAATGAGGTTGATTCCGTATTAGAAGCACAAATATTACTACTAAGTCAAATTGGTAAACCAATAGATAATCCAAAGGTTGCAGATTGTCGTGTTATCTTAGAAGAAGGATGTAAACTATCAGAAGTGAAAAGTGATATTGAAGCTATTATTGATGATTCACTTGAAAACATACAAAAAATTACAGAGAAATTAATAGAGGGCAAAATAACTACATTTTAATTTACTCTAAAAACTCTGTTAAGGATGAAACCCGAAAGTTTTTTATATTTGTCAATTAAAACTACTAACAAAAAGCATGGTAAATAGAACTTTATCTAAATTTTGAATTACCAACAATTAATTTTCTTTTCATTATTAATTTTTGGAAATTCTTACTAAGGAGGTCTACAATGGCAATAAAAGAAGCAGAAAAATTTTACAAACCTCATGAAATTGAAAAGAAGATTCAGGGATTCTGGGAAGAAAATGATATTTATGAAAAAGTAAAAGAAAATAGAAAAAATGGACCAATTTATTCTTTTTTGGATGGGCCTCCATATTGTAGTGGTCGTATTCATCTAGGAACAGCATGGAATAAAATTATAAAAGATACATATCTCAGATTTAAAAGCATGCAAGGGTTTAATGTAAATAGGAAGCCTGGATGGGACGCTCATGGTCTTCCAATCGAACATAAAGTTGAAAAAAAGTTAGGAGTAAAAACAAAGAAAGAAATTGAAGAAGAAATAGGAATAGCTAATTTTGTGAGTGAATGTAAAAAATTTGCCATAGAAAATAAAAATGCAATGACTAAACAATTTAAAAAATTAGGAGTTTGGATGGACTGGGACGATCCCTATATAACTTTTGATCCAAATTACATAGAATCCTGTTGGTGGACAATAAAAAAAGCTCATGAAAAGGATTTATTAAAAAAAGATTTACGTGTTATAAGTTGGTGTCCTAGATGTGAAACTGCTATTGCTTCAGCAGAAATTGAATATAAAGAAACAGAAGATCCATCCATCTATGTTAAATTTCCAATAGAAGAAAACAAATATATATTAGTGTGGACAACTACCCCTTGGACTTTACCTGCCAATCTTGCTGTGGCTGTACATCCTGATTTTGATTATGCATATGTAAAAAATGGTAAAGATATATATATTCTAGCAAAAGACTTAGTTGACAAAATATTTGAAAATTATGAAGTTTTAAAAACTGTAAAAGGAAAAGAATTAGAAGGAATGAAATATAAGCATCCTCTTGAAGAAGAAGTACCATACCAAAAAAATCATGAACATAAAATTGTTGTTAGTGAACATGTAACTCTTTCTGAAGGTACTGGTTGTGTACATATAGCTCCAGGTCATGGTCCAGAAGATTTTGAAATTGGTAAAAAATATAATTTAGAAATATTTTGCCCAGTAGATGAATCTGGAAAATTTAAAAAAGAAGCTGGTAAATACAAAGGAAAATTTGTTAAAGAAGCTGATAAAGATATAATTTCTGATCTTAAATCAAAGGATCTATTATTTAAAGAGGAAACAATAAGACACAGATATGGATTTTGCTGGAGATGTAAAACTCCAATAATATATAGAGCAACAAAACAATGGTTCTTAACAGTTACAAAAATTAAAGATAAAATGTTGGAAGAAATTGATAAAGTTGTGTGGATCCCAGAATGGGCTGGCATGAGTAGATTTAAAGATTGGGTAAAAAATGCAGAAGATTGGACAATATCAAGACAAAGATATTGGGGAACTCCATTACCTATTTGGATATGTGAAAAATGTAACAAAATTACAGTAGTAGGTTCAATACAGGAATTAAAAGAAAAAGCTATTGAAAAGAATTTTTCAGGAGATTTTGTACATAGACCTCTTATAGATAAAATATTTCTTAAATGTGAATGTGGAGGAAAGATGAAAAGAATACCTGATGTACTTGATGTCTGGATTGATTCTGGAGTAGCTGGATGGGCATCAATAAATTACCCAAAAGAAAAGAAACTTTTTGAGAAACTATTTCCATATGATTTCATAACTGAAGGTCATGATCAGACCAGAGGATGGTTCTATTCCCAACTTGGCTGTGGAGTTATAGCCCATGAAAAAATTCCATACAAAAAAGTTTTAATGCATGGATTTACACTTGATGAACAAGGAAGAAAGATGAGTAAATCCTTAGGCAATGTTGTTGAACCTGAAGAAGTTATTAGAAAATATGGTGCTGATGTGTTAAGATTTTATTTATTATGGGCAAACAAGCCATGGGAAGATTTAAGATTTGTATGGGAAGAAGTTAAAACCGTAAATAAGATGTTTAACATACTTTGGAACGTATATGTTTTTGCAACAACTTATATGTCACTGGATAACTTCAACCCACACAAATGTAAGGAATTTGAACTTAAGAAAGAAGATAAATGGATATTATCTAAAGTAAATTCAGTTGCAAAAAAAGTAAGTGAATATATGGAAAATCTGCTACTTCACAAGGCCTCAAGAATAATTTATGATTTCATTGTTGAAGATTTAAGTAGATGGTATGTAAAATTAATTAGAAGTCGTACTTGGATAGAAAAAGACGATCCTATTAAATTAGGAGCATATTATGCATTATATAATGTCTTAAAGCAATTAATTACAATAATGGCACCAATAACACCTCACATAACTGAAGAAATTTATCAAAATATTGTTAGGGGTGTTGATCCAGCAGCTCCTGAAAGTGTACATATGCTAGATTGGGAATATTCAGAGGAACTCATATCACAGAAATTAGAAGAAAAGATGGAGATTGTAAGAGATATAGTAGAAGCTAGTATAAGAGCACGTGATAAAGCACAATATAAATTAAGATGGCCAATGAAAAAATTGTATGTCATTTCTAACAATGAAAAAGTTAAAGAAGCTATCTCAGACCTTAAAGACATTCTCCTCGATCAATGTAACACAAAATCAATTACCTATGATACAAAATTCCCTAAAGCTAAAACAAAAATAGAAGTTAACTATAAGACTCTTGGTCCTAAATTGCGCCAAGACATGCCACTATTACTCAACAAACTTAAAGAAATTGATGCAAACGAATTAAAAGAAAGGATAGAAGAAGATGGCTTTTATGAAATAGAAATAAATGGTAGAACTGTCAAACTAGAAAAAGAAGATTTAATATTCAAGGAAGAACTGCCAGAAAATATATTTAGTTCTAAATTTAAATATGGCAGGGTGTACATAGATGTTGAACTTACTCCAGAAATAGAGGCAGAAGCAATGGCTAGAGAACTTATAAGAAGAATACAGAGTATGAGAAAAGACCTTGATTTACATGTGGAAGCTAGAATTGATGTAGCGGTTGAATGTAGCGATAGATTTAGAAAATTAGTACAGAAACACCTTGATTATATAAAAGAAGAAGTTAGAGCAAAGCAATTTAACTTCGGAACTGGTTCTGGTTATAAAAAATCATGGGAAATTGATGGAGAAGAAGTAATAATTTACATACAAAAATAGGTTGCTGATAAATTTGCTAACAAATTCTGAATTAAAATACATAAAAAAAAGACTAGGACGAGATCCTAACCCACTGGAATATGGAATGCTAGATGTCATGTTTTCTGAACATTGTTCATACAAAAGTAGTAGGCCTGTTATCAAAATGTTTCCAACAGAAGGTGACAAAGTTATTGTTGGACCTGGAGATGATGCTGGTGTAATCGAAATTAATAAAAAATTTGCTTTGGCAGTAGGTATAGAAAGTCATAATCATCCTTCAGCAATCGAACCATACAGTGGTGCAGGAACTGGTATTGGTGGAATATTGCGTGACATAATTTCTATGGGAGCATGGCCAATTGCACTTCTGGATTCATTACATTTTGGACATTTGGAGGATCAAAGATCATGTTATCTATTTGAAAACGTTGTTAAAGGAATATCTGATTATGGAAATAGAGTAGGGGTTCCAACCGTAGCAGGTGAAGTAGAATTTGATGAAAACTTCAAATTAAATCCTCTTGTAAATGTAATGTGTATAGGTATAGTTCCAAAAAAGAAAATAAAAAGAGGAATTGCACCCAATGTAGGTGATGTATTCTTTTTAATGGGTGGACTAACAGGTAGGGATGGAATTCATGGAGTAACCTTTGCTTCTGAAGAATTAACCAGTGAATCAGAAATAGAAGATCGTCCAGCAGTTCAAATAGGTGATCCATTTACAAAAAAAATAGTCATGGAAGCTTCTTTTGAAATAATGGAAAAAATACCTGTTTCAGGTGTTAAAGATCTTGGCGGTGGCGGTCTAACATGTTGTATTTCAGAAATGGTTGCAAAATGTAACAATGGAGCAGAAGTATATGTTGATAAGGTTCCATTACGAGAAAAGAACATGACTCCATATGAAATAATGCTCTCAGAATCTCAAGAAAGAATGATGTTTGTGATGCCACCAAAGTATGTAGAAAAAGCTTTAAAAATATGTAAGAAGCATGAAATACCTGCTGCAGCTGTAGTTGGTAAAGTAACTGATACAGGTAGGTTAGTTGTAAAGAAAAACAATAAAATTATAGCAGATATCCCTGCAGATTTATTGGCTAATCCTCCAGTTGTATACAGAGAATCCAAAAAACCAAAAAAGATTAAAACTAAAATACCTGATGTAGAGCATCCTCACCCAGAAGAAGCTTTAAAAAAGGTTCTATCATCCCAAAATATAGCAGATAAAAGTTGGGTATATTATCAATATGATTATGATGTACAGATAAGAACTATTGTTAAACCAGGAGATGATGCTGCAGTATTAAGGATTGATGATAAAACAGCTATAGCAGCCACTGTTGATAGTAATTGTGCCCATACAAAATTAAGTCCATATCATGGTGGTGCAGGATCAGTTGCAGAAGCTATAAGAAATGTTGTCTCCATGGGTGCATGGCCAATTTGTATTGTAGATTGTCTTAATTTTGGCAATCCTGAAAAACCTGAAATATTTTGGCAATTTAAAGAATGTGTCAAGGGGATGGCAAAGGTTGCAAAAGAATTCAAAGTACCTGTAATAAGTGGTAATGTTAGTTTTTATAATGAAACTGAAGGTATAGCTGTTAATCCTTCACCAGTGGTAGGCGTTGTAGGTAAAGTACCCATAAATAATATTCGAACCCTTGAATTTAAAAATAAAGGTGATAAAATTATAATGGTTAGCAAAACATACAAAGAACTCGGTGGTTCAGAATATTATAAAGTTGTTCATGGTATTTCCAGCGGGATAGTCCCAAAGGTAAGGATCCAAGATGAAATAGCAGCTGCTAAATCTATTTATAATCTTGTTTCTAAAGACAATGAAAATAAAATCACTGCAATCCATGACTGTTCTAAGGGAGGACTTGCTATTGCATTGAGTGAAATGGCAATAAGAAGCGGTATTGGCGCTAAAATAGATTTAGATTTAGTGCCTAAATCAGAAAATATTGATAAAATCGAAACTTTATTTTCAGAATCACATGGAAGATACATAATGACCGTAGATAAATCGGTTGCAAATGATTTTATAAAAGAAATAAATGTCCCAGCAAAAATAATAGGAAAAGTTACATCTAAAAAACTTAAAATTAATGATATAATAAACATAAGTGTTAAGGAACTTCAGGAAAGTTATTATGGTGTCATAGAAAATTTTGTTGTATAATCTCTTAAGAATGATAAAAATGAATTTTAAGAGAGAAGTAATAAGGCAAACAATACATGCTTCGGGAGCATGGTTTATTTTACTTGAAAATTTTTTTCCAAATTATTTAATTGGATCAATAGCCTTACTTTTTAGCTTAATTGGGTATTTCATTTGGTATTTAGATAGAAGAGTATATTTAAGCTTTATATCTAAAATTTTGAGAACATGTAGAAGAAATAAAAAAGACAAGGGATTTATTTATTTTTTTATAGGGATTGGACTAACTTTCCTTTTATTTAATAATAAAGATATTATAAATGCTGCAATTATAGTTCTATGTTTTGGAGATGCCCTATCTACAATAGTTGGTAGATTTTATGGAAAACATCCTTTTCTATTTGGGGAAAAAACATGGGAGGGATTCTTAACATTTTTATTCACATCTTTTTTTTGACAATGATAATACTTGACCCAATAAGAGCATTTATTGCAGCATTGGTGGGCGCATTGGCAGAAAATCTTCCACTGGAAGATAATATAACGATACCTCTTTTTGTTGGCATTGCTTTGAGCTACTCCTCATAGAGTTTCCTACTTCATCAAGCTTCATCAAGAAAAAATATAGTCCTAAGTAGGGCATTCTCCCAAACAGACAATCAAAGCTACTCCACTCTTCAACAATACATGAATTTCATTTAGATTTATCATGAAAATTTAGGTTTTTTCTAGATATTATTGCATTTTGGACAAAAAAGAAATTAAAAAATAAGAAAATCATTTCTCCGGCCTTCTCAATAGATATCCTGCTGCTATTAATGCAATCAATATTATAACTCCGATTATTCCTGCAAATGGCACTGATGATGGACTTCCAATTCCTTTAGACACTGGTGTAATCTCATATGCTTTACCTGCTGCAGCACCTGTAATTCCTGCTTTACCTGTAGCACCTGATTCTGATGAGGATTTACTTGCAGCTCCAGAAGCTTGAGCTGCTCCTCTTGCACCAACTTCACCACCAACTCTACCTGAAGGACCTGAAATTCCTGGTGAAACTCCCCTTGTTGCTGCAGTTCCAATTCCTACTCTTCCTAATGCAGTTGGAGCTCCTAGTTGTGATGGTGCTCCTGGAATTGAAGGTTGTGGTGTAGTTGTTGGAATTCCAGGGACTGAAGGTTGTGGTGTTGTTGGAGCTCCTGGGATTGAAGGAGCAAATGCAGCATTTTTTGTTGCTATATATAGCTGAGATCTTACTGAATTTAATAGATTTGGATTTACATAGTTTAATGCCCATCTTATCATAGCTATATTTCCACAACTGCAATCACAGCATGCTGGTCCATATCTGGCTATTAGAGCTGCCCATCTATTCATGAGGAATCTCATTGTATTCGCATCTAATTTTAATCGATTTTGATGTGCTAAGGTTAACAATGTGCCTATCCAATGAATCTGATCAAATGGATTGTTGTTAAGCCAGTTTGAAATGCCTAAATTATATTTATCTCTTAAATACACATCTATGAATTCCTTATACACGTCACTACTAATTTCTCCTGGAACTGTAGTCTGCCAAATTTTCAGAGATTCAATGAATGTTGAAATCCTATAAGCTCCTGCCTGGCCTTTACTCATCAATGCTTTAATAAATTCTGGATTGAAATATCTCGTTCTGAGATCTCTTGCAATATAATCACTTAAAGAAAGTATTTCTGGATTAAATTTATTAGAAGTTATAGCAATCCTAATTTTTGGAGTTTCACCTGTTAATACTCTTATTGTCATTGCCAATCCACCTAAATAACTTGCCATAGCATCATTTTCTGCAACGCCAACTACATATGTACTTCTTCCTTGATATATACCTGAAACTCCGCTCAATAAATCTTTAAATAAGTCTGTATTCTTCTCACCCCAGGTAGTCTCTGAATAGAAATTACTCATCCTATTTATGAAGATATTTGATAAATCTGTCTCGTTTTTCCAGGTCCATGGTTGATCTATAGCTTCTTTTATGCCAGTTCCATATCCTCCAGCAGGTGGGCCCACTATCCTTAATATTGCATAATTTCCTGCTTTTTCAGGTTCTACTCCTGATGCTATATATTTTTGAACAGATTCTAACCAATGTTTAGCTACATAATTTTGATCTATTGGATCATCGCCTTTTACTAAAAGTTTTAGATCAACTAATGGTTTCACTGCCGCATCTAATGCCTTTACTATTGTATCATTATATTGTCTTGCTATTGTATTATAAGATGCTGCAAGAGCTAATCTAAATGCACGATCAAGTAATACTGCAACCTGTCCATAAGCATCTCTGAATAAACCACTAATCATGACAATTGCATCGATTCTAGGCCTATTTAGAGTTGTTAGTGGTGTTAATTTAATACCAGAGACTCTTCCTCCTGCTGCCCAGGTTGGCTCCACACCTAACAATCTTAAAACAAATGAAACCATTGCTCCATCGTCTCTAGCTACATCAACTCCAAATATAACGACAGCCAGTTTTTCTGGCGGCTTTTCATATTCTTTTAATGCTAAATCAGCAATCTTTTTTCCTAATTCATATGCAGATTGTGTTGGTATCAATGTTGGATCTGTTGCATAGAAGTTCTTTCCAGTTGGTAAGACATTAGGATTAACAATAGGATCTCCACCAATCTGTGGAGCAACGTATCCACCATTTAAAACATTTAACAATGAATTTAATTCAGAATTAAAACTTTGTTTCAATTTGTCGATGAGATCTTTTCCTAATTCTAATTTCTTTGTAATATTTTGTGAAACTGTGATATTTTTTCCTAACAATATGTCTTTTATCCATGCCTTCACTTGGTTATAAAGTTCATCAAACATCTCAGGTGTTATATTTTCATATGAAATTCCTTTTTCCTGTGCCAATAACCTTATAATAGATGGATTGTCAACTCCACCATCTATACTTAACATTGAAGCTACAGTTTCAGCTATTTCGTCTGCAGTCCATTCTTTTCCAAATGTATGTAATCCATAGGGCATCAATGTTGTTTCAATTTTAATTAAGTAATCTGAGCATGCTTTGATTAATTCTTCATCGCTTAAATTAGTATTTATTTCAATTTTAGATCTCTCTATTAATTTCTTTATATCCTGTATATATGCCTTTTTGAGATTTTCATCTATAGCTTTTTTATAATTTTCTAATAATGTTTTAAGATTTAATAAGTCTCCGTATAATCCTGACAACTTCATTGGAGGTGTTAAGTAATCTATTATTACCCCATAACCTCTTCTTTTTATTAATAATCCATCAGCCACGTTATCGACTCTGTATAGATGAATGTTAGGTGTATCTCCAATAACTATATCTGGGAAATCAAAATCTAGTAATGCTGTTTGCTTTCTAGGAAGATGTTGATAAGTTGTGTCTACACCAATGTGAATCATTGCATCTGCATTAAATTCTTTATTTATCCAAGCATAGAATGCGAGATATTGGTGATGTGGAGGAAGTATCAACGCATGTAACAAAGCATCTGGATTTCCTTCGTAACCTAATATTGGTTCTGGCCCAATGAATACATTTCCAATAATAATTCCAGGTATAACAATATATTTTGTTCCATTTTTAACTATAGTCATCAGATTGCCTGGAGGCTCTCCCCAACCTGCAAGTCCTGTAATATTTAACAGCATGAACTCTTTTTTCATCCTATAGAATTCTTCCCATGTGCTCGTGCCATTTATTATTGATCTCAATGTGCTTACAATTTTATCCAGTATTTCTAATCCTCTTTGTGATTTATTAGGACACATCTTTATACAATCTCTCATTTCTTTATACCATTTGTCAAGGACTTTTGTTGCAGTGCTGAGAATACCCGGATCCTTTTTACTATAATTCAGAGCAAATTTTATTATTTCTTCTATATATCCAAGAGGACCTTCCACAACATACTTTTGAGCTATTGGATTTAAACTGCTAAACCATCGTTTATATTTCTCTGCTTCCCACAATATCGAATTATTAGCAAGTTTTTCAAGTTCTCCTGGTGCCCATGGTGCCACATTTATGCCTTTAGTTCTTAAAATTTCAACAAATTCTTCAACATTTGGTATTTTGTCAATTGTATATCCTGCTTCCTTTAATTTGTTAAGTATGTTAATGATAGATTCTGGAAGATTTAAATAACTAGTTCCTATGTTCCATTTTCCTACACCATTCTCATATATAATTGCAATCTTTTTATCTTTATTTGGTTTAATTTTCAATTGTAACCATTTTTCAACTCTAGAAACAACTTTAGATACTCTTTCATCAATTACAGAATATGAACTCAATTCACAACCAGTTAAAGGATCTACACGTTTATCTAGTGCTGCAATAGCAATAGGCTCTATCAGTCCCTGTGATTCTGGGAACACTAATTGCCCTGCTATATCGTCTCTACTCCATGGTGTTAAGCCATCATCAGAAATTAACCAATCTTTAACACTTCTACTTTCAATTTGAATTATTTTTATAACAGGAATATTTAGACGTTGTAATAATGCCACAACATTTTTTGAGGCTGGTCCTCCAAGTAAGTAAGTATGTGGTGCTAAAATTATATCTACAACTGGTTTTACAGAATCTGGATTTGATTCATACTCCTTTACAGACTTTGCGGTTGTGAAAAATTCAACAATGCCTGCATATGTTTCATAACCATATCTAGCAACAACAGGTATTACATTGTAACCTTTAGTTGTCAATTTCTCAATTAATGAATCAATTCCTGCTGTACCTCCTAGTGCCACATAACTATCTAATTCTATAATTCCAACAGTTGGTTTTTGAGGATTTAATGGATAATCTTTGAAATATTCTGTTAAATTATTATAAAATTTTCCATTTCTGTAAATTACATGCCGTGAAAACACTTTAACCTCGTCATATTTTACATACACAGGTTTTTTGTTGTATTTCGCCCACATATCTATTGCACAAAGTATTAAATTCTTATCATTCTCTGTACTTGGATAACAATAATATGAATACAATTTTGCCCATTTTTGTATTTGTGGATATTTATTTACATATTGGCTTAACATCGTTAGAGGATTGTCAGAAATTTGAGTATAAGCACTGACATTGTATATATCCTGATCAGGAATTCCTTCAAATATTTTCTTACCATCAATCTGAGACAATTTTACAGAATCAACGCCTTCAGGACAACGTAAATGCACAAAAAGTTTGTCATTTGTTAAGACTCCTGGACTTTTCAATGTATTAACAAGTTTTGTATAGGTTTCCATAGTATGACCAATTGATTTTACAATGATAATATCTGAACTTTTTATCATTGCTGTTAAGTCATCTGAAGACATTTTACTTATCTGTTCACCAGTCCTAACAGTGATATTGAATTTGTCTTTATATTGAGGATACTCTTCATAAATTTTGTATGTTGCTTCAACCGAATGTCTTGCATAGTGAGGTGGATTTAAAATTAATATGTTTATTTTTTCATGATCTGTAGTATTCTCTGCGGCTGCAGTCCCTAATAAGGAGAAAATCAGTAGAAATGCTATTAGAATAATTGTTCTTCTCATAGATTTCCCTCCATCAATAAAATGTTTAACATTAGTAATAATATTAAAATTTTTTTTCATTAACAATTAAAATAAATTAAAATTAACTTCAATAACGAAGAGAGAGGTAAATTTCAAGTGTAATAGCTAGAGAGAATTAAGGAGAGGTAGTTATAAGTTATAACTTATAAGTTATAAGCGAGGAAAATAATGCTGAAACTATAGCCAAATACAAAATTATGGAAACTACAGCCAGCCTGACAGCCTTATCTATCGAATTTTCATTTAACTTCCCGTCGTCTCCTAAAACATAATGGTCTGGCTTTTCTAATTTTGCTTGTAATGCACCAGCAGTGGCCGCCATTGGATAACCTGCATTTGGACTGTCAGGGACCTTAGAATCTCTTAACATTATTTTAAAGCTATTTCTCCAATCCATATTTAAAAGTAGTGAAGCAAAGACTATTAACATTCCAGTGATCCGTGCAGGTATAAAATTAAGTATATCATCTAATTTCGCTGGGAACCATCCAATTTCTCTATACTCTTTATTCTTATATCCAATCATTGCATCAAGTGTATTCACAACCCTATAAAATACTGCACCATATATCCCAAAAAACAATGCATAAAAAATCGGAGACACTACAGAATCCACAATATTTTCACTTAAACTCTCTATGGCCGCTGAAATAATCTGTGTCCTTGATAATTCACTTGTATCTCTACTTACAATTTCAGATACTTTTTTGCGTGCAGATTCTATATCATCCAACCTCTTTTTCACTTCTAATGGATATTTAATAAGTAATTTTATTGAAAACGTAGAAGATAAAATTATTGAATAAAGAATTATTTGTAAAAACATTGGAAGAAAAGCTATGAAATAAAGTGGAATTATATAAAGTATAGAAGTGAGGAAAGTGATTATAACACCTGAAATTTTCTTATTTGGTAATCTTACATATAAGAAATCTATAGTTTTACCAATCCAAACAACAGGATGAATTCTAGTTGGAAGTTCTCCAATTAAATCCAATATTATCGCAAAAAATAAAATAATTAAAAAATTCATTGTTGGTGCCTTTTCTTTTCTAAATAAAGCTCAAGGTATGATCTTCTCTCAAAATTATTCTTTATATTTAATTTTTTACAAATTTTAAAGGCATGGTCCACATATTCTTTAATTTTATTTTTATTTTTTACATTCTTCTCAACTTCAATAAATTTACCAACTTTATATACATCATCAAGACAAATCTCAAAATCTTTAAACTTGTAAACTTTTCTTTTTTTCTTTATTGTTGCTACTGCTTTGTAACCAAGGAATTTAAGTATTTCAACCATATTTTTTAAATTTTCTATACCAACTTCAACCTCTTCTCTAGTTTTACTAATTTTATCTATTTTTGGACCTTTATATGTTAAAATTATTTTAGTTTTTTCATTTTCGATCTTTCTAATTCTCAATGCTTCATCAGTCTTTGAAAAGTCTCTGTCTGGAGCATTGAAATAAATATCTTCTTGATATATTTCCTCAATTTTTTCTGCTCCTAATTTTTTTAACCTGTCTTCAATTTCTTTTAAATTATTAACATGGGCTTTCACTTCGACTTCCATGAGCTACTCCTCAATTTCCATACTATTTAGTCTATTTAAAACATGCATGAGACGAATAATTTTCATTTTTTATTTTAATATATATAGTTTTTTCTAAGTATTATTGCGTTGGAGAGAGAAAATCAATTTCAATAAGAAGAGAGGGAGGTAAATTTCAAGTGTAATAGCTAGAGAGAATTAGGGAGAGATAGTTATAAGTTATAACTTATAAGTTATAAGTGAAATAGAGATAGACTTATCAAGCAAGATATTCTAAGAATAGACTAAATAGTATGGAAATAGAAAAAAGGTGATAGTTTATGCCTAAAGCAACGTTAGCTACAGGAATTATAGCAATAGGTGCTGGTCTAGCAATAGGTTTTGCAGGTTTAGGAGCTGGAGTAGGACAGGGAGTAGTTGGATCATCCTCAGTTGGAGCAATAGTTGAAGATCCTGGATCATTTGGTAAAAGCCTCCTATTTACAGCTCTACCAGAAACTCACACAATCTTTGGATTCATTATTGCTATAATGTTGATAATGTTTTCAGGAATGATGGGCGGATAAGCTACTCCTATTTTGAGCCACTCCCTACGGAGCTTCCTGATTCATAGAGAAAACTTGCCCAAAGACTATATCCCTATAGGAGATAGTCCTGAGTAGAGGTTTTCTCTCAGGTAGGCTATCTAGGGCTATCTTTTCCCTGACATCCAAACTTTTTGGGCTAAATTATTATATAAACAAAAATAAAAGCGGTGAGAACTATGATCTATTATATTATCTATTTTATTACCGGTCTTCTAGCAGGAGTTGTAGGTGGACTTTTGGGCACAGGTGGTTGTGTCATAATGATGCCAGTAATTCGTTTTGGTTTCCATTTTGATCCGGCTATTGCGGTAGGAACAACTTTAACTGCTGTGGTTTTTACTGCCGGTTTCGGTGCCTTTCAACATATCAAAATGAAAAATGTTGATAAAGAAACTGCGCTTTTAACCGGTTATTCAGGAATTTTAGGAGTAATTATCGGCTCAATTATTTTTGGCTACATCAAAAATCATGGTAACCTGATTGATTTGATTGTTGGTATCGCTTTCATTGTTGTTTCTTTACGAATGCTTTATGAGGGATTATTCGCCAAAATTAAGCAAGTTGAACAAGTGCAAAAAATTCCAGGGACGCCTCTCTCTAAAACGATTATAGGTTCAGTTATTGGCACTTTAACTGGTATTATTGGTTTAGGAGGAGGCTATGCTCTTGTCCCATCGTATACTTTATTCTTGAGATCTCCGATAAAGTTGGCTATCGGTACTTCTATGGCTGCTTTTGTCTGGATAGCTTTGGTTGGTGCCATCTACAAAATATTCCAGGGAGTTGTCAATATTCCAGCAGCGATTGCTTTGGGCATTGGTGCAGCGATTGGGGCGATTTATGGAGCAAAATTAGTAGCGAAATTTAAATCCAATGTCTTAAAAATCTTGTTTGGTCTTTTATTTACCTATGTCTCTTTGAAATATATATTAATTTACTTTGGCATCGTTATTTAACCACTACAGAGATAAATAAAGTGAATAGGATGCGACTCTAGGAATAAAACTTTGTAGGAACCGAGATGTTAAGAGGTAACTAATCCACAAATGAGTAAAAAATTGAAAGTGAGGGCATGATGGTGAAATCAGATTCAAAGACCTCTTCTGTCCTTCATTTATTTTTACCATTATTCAAGCCGGACTTACAACCTCTAGCGGTCCTGCAATGGTTTCATATATTAAAGATCTGTGTGTAAAACAGAACAAATGGCTTGATAAAAAACATTAAAGAGGATTAAAATTGAACAAGAGTAAAAGAAGAGTTGTGTATATTTTTAAAACAAATGCTAGTTTTGTTCATCTATATAAATACTTTTCTTATTTCTTAATCCCCGATAGAGTGGAAATCTGTTTAATTCTGAAAAAATATTAAAATAAAAAAATTTATTAGTATGGGTAGACAAAACATGAAAAACATGAAAAAAGTAAAAACCGGAATTCCTGGAATGGATGATATATTACATGGAGGAATACCTGAAAGAAATATAGTTTTGTTGTCTGGTGGTCCAGGCACTGGAAAAACAATATTTTGTCAGCAATTTCTATATAAAGGTGTTAAAGAGTATAATGAGCCAGGAATTTTAGTAGCATTAGAAGAGCATCCTGTACAAATCAGGGAAAATATGAAACAATTTGGGTGGGATGTTAGAGAACTTGAAGAAGAAGAAGAAAAATTTGTCATAGTTGATGCATTTACATCTGGAATAGGACGTGCTGCAAAAAGAGAAAAATATATAGTAAAGGATCCAAACGATGAAAGAGAATTAATCGATGTTTTAAGAACTGCTATAAATGATATTGGAGCTAAAAGAGTAGGAATTGATTCCGTAACTACCCTCTACATAAATAAACCAATGATGGCCAGAAAAACAGTGTTTCTATTAAAGAGAGTCATTTCCGGTTTAGGATGCACTGCTATTTTTACATCTCAAATTTCTGTTGGAGAGAGAGGATTTGGAGGCCCTGGAGTTGAGCATGCTGTTGATGGAATTATAAGGTTAGATTTAGATGAAATAAAAGGAGAATTAAAAAGAAGTTTGATCGTTTGGAAAATGAGAGGAACCAATCATTCTTTAAAAAGACGTCCATTTGATATAACTGATAAAGGAATTTATGTACACTCAGATAAAGTATTAAAAATTAGATGAAAGGTGTTAGTTATGATTCCATTAGTGCCTACATCAAAAACTGAAATAAATAAGTTAGAACATGTTTTAGTGTTAGGAACATTGTTTAGACCCGAAATTTTGAAATTAATAAAGGATCCTAGAGAAAGAATTACCTGGGTTGAATCTTTAGCTGTTGCTTCAGGGAGCATAGCAAGAGAAAAAGCAGGGTACACTGTAAGGGAAATAGCGGAAGAATTAGGAAGAACAGAACAAACAATTAGAAAACATGTGAAGGGTGAAACAAAGGCTGGAAAATTAGTCAGAGAAACCTATAATATGATAAAAGAAGGAAAACTAGACATGTCAGAGTTGGAAGATTTTTTAGAAACTACTGTTAGAAAAGAAGAATTAGAATCAAAATTATCAAAAGTTAAAGAATTAGATAAAAAATTAGAGAAACTTAAAAAAGAAAATGAAAAACTCAACACAAAACTAGAAAAAGTCAGGGAAAAATTGGAAGAAATATTAGAGGACATAAAATAATATTATACGTACATTCTGTCACTTTCTTTACCTTTTTCAATATCTTCACCACATTCTTTATGTATTTTCCACAAAACATGGAGTTTTGCCTTAAACACCCTCTTTATGGTGGACATCAATTTGTCTTTACTTAAACCATCTTTATATATTACGTCTCTAACAACATAACCCTGCAATACATCGTCATTTTCCTGAATTTCAAAATCAACAAGAAATTTATTCAATGAAAATTTTATATCCCACATAAATTCCCTACGTTCTTTCCTGTTTAAATCTCTAAGTTTTTGCACATGTTCTGGACTAACTTTCGTAGCACATCCAACAATAATCACATCTGATTTTCCAAGAGGTTGTATGACATCCATGTAATGTCCTGGGGGACATTCAATTAAAAAATGAAAATTTGCCGATTTATCACTCATTTCTTCCTTATACATATCTTCCTCTAATAACCATTCTCTAATTTTTTCCTTGATTTCCATATTTTTTACACACCCTATGTTTTATATACTTTCAAAACAAAATCACATACCTGATTTTCAAAATATGGTGGATCTAGTAGAATTGATTTTTTTATTTTCACAATATAAACATTGTCATCTGGTATTGAATTTAAATTTAACCAGATTACTTGCTTTTCACTTTTTACCATTGATTTTATTCTATCGTTTAAATTATAAAATTTTTCTGAATTGAAATCATTATTAGGATTTTCCACAGTATTTAAATTCCACAAAATATTACTTGCATTTGATATTAAAAAATAATTGTATTGATTAAGTTCAGAAGTAGTGACAGAAAAATGTTTTGAAATTTTTGATGGAATAGGGCCTACTTCAGAATCTGTTTTGTTTGCATCAATCTTTATCACAACACAATCTGCAAAAAAATCACACACTACGGTTCTATTTACAACCACAACTTCTTGAGAAGAAATAGGTGGATCCTCCTTAATTACAATTTTTCCTCCATTTTTTGGATAAAGTATTAAGCTTGTGGTCGTATTTGGCAATATTTTTCCAATTAATTCATCATAATTTTCTTTTAATTTTAAAATTTTCTTAAAAGATAAGACATTCCCACTATTTTCTTTTTTTAATCCAAGTATTACATCGCTTGAATTCCAAGTCCCATAGGTATTTACGAGAATGTCTACTGCTCCTCTTACTTGTCTCTCTAAATTAAATCTATAATATTGATCACTTGTGTTTTTTATTAAATTATCAACTGTATTTACAGAAATTCCAAAAATAATTACGATAACTATAAGAGAAAGAAGTAAATCTGTGGATAATATCATTTTTAACCCCTATTTTTAGCTATAATATAAATTATAACTATTACGATACCTATTGCAACAATATAATCAAGTTTATGAAATATTTCAACCACCGATTTCCAATGTGGACCTAATGAATAACCTACATATGCTAACATATAACACCATGGTATAGAACCTATGAAAGTATAAATACTAAATTTTTTTAGATCCATTTTGGCTGTACCTGCAGGTAATGAAATAAATGTTCTTACAATTGGCATTACTCTACTTATAAATACAGCCTCATGTCCATATCTTTTAAACCATTTATCAGCCATTTCAAGTTTTTTCTTTGTAATAAAAATATATTTACCATATTTTTCCAAAAATGGTCTTCCACCTTTTATCCCAACAAAATATGCAATCCACGACCCAACTAAATTTCCTAAAGCTCCAGCCATAACTACAAGATATAAATTCAAATTTCCTTTCCAGGCAACATAACCGCTAAAAGGCATTATAATTTCACTAGGTAGGGGAATACATGCGCTTTCAAGTACCATAGTGAAAAAAATGCCAATATATCCTGTTGATTCTATCAGCGAGATTATAAAGTTAGCGATTGTTTCAACAATGCCTGCCATTTCTTCACCCCAATTTTTTGAGCTACTCCTCATAGAAAAAACTTGCCCAAAAACTATCAGTTTTCTCTCAGACATGCGATGGGGATTGTCTCGTCCCCTTTTTAGGATCTGCATGCCGATATATAATCTCTTAACTTATTTTTTAATCCTTTTAATGCTCCCAGGTTTAACCTTCTCAACTACCTATCAGTTTTTTTCAGCTTGTAGAAGTCATCTTGTATGAAAAAAGTAGCATAAGGAAGTATATATAGTTTTTTCTAAGTGTTATTGCGTTGGAGAAAGAAAGAGTAAAGAAGAATTTGTGTATATTTTTTTAGAACAAGTTCTATTTTTGTACTTCATCTATATAAATACTTTTCTTATTTCTTAATCCCCGATAGAGTGGAAATCTGTTTTTTACAAAATCAATTTCAATAAGAAGAGAGAGAGGTAAATTTCAAGTGTAATAGCTAGAGAGAATTGAGAGAGGTAGTTATAAGTTATAACTTATAAGTTATAAGTGAAATAGAGATAGACTTATTAAGTATGTTAAGACAAAACATTTTTATACTGTATCCTGCCTAAAAACAAAATAATCAGTTCGGTTTTAAAATAGACTAAATAGTATGGAAATACGAAATATTTACAACCATGTGCAAATGAAGCTGGTTTTAAGATAGACTAAATGGTATGGAAATCGAAAAGAGGCTCAAGCAATAGAAATAGAAGTATACCATATTTTTTCCTGTGTCCATTGTCTAAAAAAAGTCCTGAAAAGGAGCTTGTTGAATTAAAACAGAACGAAAATCCATAATATGTATTTGTATCAGAAAATAATACATGATCTACTGATACTGGTGCACTAACATTTTCTATTATAATAGAAGGTACAATAAAAGTTTCAATTCCAAATTCACGTCCATCAGAAACTCCTTTTCCATTTAATCTAATAAAAATAACATGCTCCATCATGGCTTTCATGGTAATAACCATTTTTTAGGCAATTTAACAAAATATTTGTGTTGTTATGTGTTGTATATTCCTCATAAGGACATTTTTTGATTAAAAATGGAGAAATTGCATTTTTATAATAAGAAACATTTTTTAATCCTTTTTCAGATAAATATGCTGCCAAAGAATCTCCATAATATATTTTAGATTTATCATGATGCAGATTTCCATATTTTCTTAGTTTTATAAAAGGTAACGGGTCTGGTAAACCTTCAATTGAAAATTCTTTTGTAATGGTCTCTTGATGTTTCACGTTTCCCTCTTCAACATCTAATGAAAAGTTTATATCAATTAAAAAAGGATCATTACTATTTGTTTTCAAATAATTTATAATACAATTTGATTTAATACCTTTATTTTCATATTTTTTAGATATTTCGTTTATTTTTGATTCTATTATTTTTTTTGCGCTATCTGAACTATTTGTATAGCTGACATTGTTATCAATGACATTATATGCCATATCTTCAATAACTTTCCTTGCAATTATTGGTACATTGTTTTTAATATCATCCACCGTATAAATAACATTTTTAGAGGATTTTTTGTTGAGAATTATTGAATTCTCCATATTTATAAACGAAAAAACAGCTGAAAGTAATAAAATTAAAGGTATTATTAGTAGAAAAGTCATATTACTTATTATATAACCTCTTTCCAAATTTTCACCCCTTTTTTTAAATATTTTAAGTTTTGAAATAATTTTTTATGAAATTATAAATATTTAAAATAAAGTAAATAAATTTATAGTTATGAAAATAATTAAATTAGATCCCTATAATCCAAAAACAAAAGTTTTAAATAAAGTCAGGAGAATGTTAGCCGAAGGTAAAGTAATTATATATCCTACAGATACATTATATGGCCTTGGAGCTAATGCATTTGATGAAGATGCTATAAAAAAAGTTTATTCAATAAAAAAAAGATCTTTTGACAAACCTATTTCTATCTGTGTTCCAAACATGCGTTGGATTCGTAAAGTTGCTTATTTAAACGATAAACAAAAAGAAAAGATTTCTAAATTATTACCAGGTCCATATACTATAATTTTAGAAAAAAAAGATATAATTCCGGATGTATTAACTGCTGGAAAGAAGAAAGTCGGAATAAGAATTCCAAAAAGTAAAATTTCAATAGAATTAGCAAAAGAATTTCCAATTACAGCTACTAGTGCTAATATATCTGGTAGGGAAACACCGCCAACTGTTAAAGAAATAATTAAACAACTGAAAAATGTGGATTTAGCAATTGATGTAGGACCATTGCGTGGGGAACCATCTACGGTTATTGATTTTACAACTGATCCTCCAAAGATAATTAGGGGCTATTTCCATACTATTTAGTCTATTTTAAAAGCAATCCATATGGAGTAGACTTTGGTTATCCACACCAATTTCCATACTACCTAGTCTATTTTAAAACCGAACTGATTATTTTGTTTTTAGGCAGGATACAGTATAAAAATGTTTTGTCTTAACATGCTTATAAGTCTACCCTTAATAACGAGTTTCATTTATAAAGACTGACTTAAAGTATAAAATCAATAGTGTTTTTTTCAATTCCAAGAACATATAAAGAAACATACTTTTTACTAGGAAATTTATAAATCATCACAGAGTCACGAGTTTCATCTATTAAGTCCTTGAGACTTGTTTTTATCTCATTGAACTGTGCTTTACTCACTTCACCCTCAAATACAGAGTTTTGTCTCCAATGGAGATAACTTTTTAAAAATTTATGAACTCTGTTAACTCTTTTGACGTCAACATCATATACTATCAGTAAATACATTTAATCACCTTATTTCTATACTATTTGGTCTAATCTAAAACGCTAAAGAAGATATATCTGTTCAATGTTTTGAATTTAAATTAATTACCACCATGCCTTGAAACTTTCATATTTTTGATCACCTAAGACATGTTTTATTAATTTATATGCCTCTAACCTCATCAGATATTTATATGATACTCTCCTTTTGAGTTTGGGGTGTTTTATAGTTGTATCGAGCTTAGCCTGATATTCTCTAAGGAAAATTTGTTTGCCTCTATCGTTGAGCATTACACCAAGGTCTCTATCAAAATCCTTCTCAGAAATCATGCCATTATTTACTATTTTAAATATTACTTGACTAACTATTAGAGGTTTGAAAATATCCGCTATATCTAGAGCAAGTGAAAATCTCTTTTCAGCAGGTTCATGCAAAAAGCTAATAGATGGATGAAGATAAGTATGATATATTTCAGATAGTGCAGATACATATAATAATGAATTACCAAAGGATAGTAATGCATTTAATTCAGTTGTCGGTGGTCTTATTTCTCGTTTATCCATTTTAAATCTTTTAAGGATGCTGTTAAAGCTTTGATAATAATAATTCCACATCCGCCCTTCATTGCTCATTACTTGCGCAACATCTTCTTCTACAACCTCTTTCCCTATTATATCAATATAGCTGTCAACAGCCTTCCCTCTTTTTTGTAGTACTTCAATGATTTGAGTAAATTATGTTTAATGCCAAGAACCATCTCCCTAGCAATTTCAGATCTCTTCTTGGGATCTAAATAATACTCTGACTGTTTTACTACGACAAGTCCTGAATTAAGCTGCACACGTGGGTACAAAGATCCCTCATAATAACCATACTTATTGAAAAAATTAACAAGTACTCCCTTCTTCATCAATATAGATAATGCTCCTGATTTAATTGAAACTTTACCATAACAGTTTATCTCATTTATACGATTTATTGGGAGAGGTTTCTTAATATCCTTATTGATGAAGTATAATGTACTTCCCTGGCGGGATAATATCCCATTGGAAGTTATATATAATGGATCTTTCACCGAAATCACCTAGTTAAATCATGCAGAATTCATAATAACTACATTTGCGACAATAAGGTTTATAAATAGCTTCAGGAGGAGATTCCATTCTAACGACCGTTTTTATGCCCTTCAAAATTTTTTCTATTTTCGATTCCACTTCAGACGTTAGGTAGAGTTCTTCCCTTTTCTTTTCAGCGGGATACACCACTATTCCTCTCGCGTTTTTACCCGTAAATTTCTTTATGTACCATAAGTAATAGTAAAGCTGATACCTGACGGGTTCTTCAAGACTACTTGACTTTTTTATTTCAAAAATCGTCAGATTTTCTTATTTATGAAATCTATTGAAATTTCACCGAAATTTATGCATTTCTTTTCTCTTGAGAAACTTTTTTCATGGAGAAGTCTTCCTATAAGTATGTCGTCGTTATCATAGTTCATGTTTATCTGGTTTGCGAAGAACCATAATTTCCGCTTACAAACCATATAGTACTGGACCATGACCCCAGTTACTTTCATGGAACCACTTTGAACCTATATAATGTTCCAACCTTCCTCTTCAACAATCTCAAAACCACATGCGTAACTATAATTAACTCCATGGATAAGATAGAAATTTTTCATATCATCTACCTTGCCTTCGCGTAGCATCTTAAGAAATAGCCATTTGTATATTCCCACAGTATTTTCAAACTTATCAGGGTCTTTTTCATTGAAAGATACAGCTGGAACTACATTAACTTTTTCAAACTTCTCATCAGTGTCCCTAATTGATAGTAAACGTGAAATTTCTTCCATGTTGTCAGTCTTAAAGCGGATAGTGTAAGGTCCTCTTTTGATGATTTCATCATATTTATTATACCCTCTTTTAAGTTTTCTATTAAAAGAAAACTTAATTTCTTCTATTTCAAGAAGGGATTTGTAAAGATTGGAGACCATTTCACTCATTTCACCGAGGGATGGCTTTCCATCTTTTATTATATCCTTTGAACACTCTATTAACTCTTTTTTGTAAGGATAAACCCATTTACCGTTCTTAGTTTCAGCTTCTATACAAGTTTCTATGTAAACTTCTCCTACTTTATAGGGATCTTTAGATCTATTTATTCTACCTAATCTCTGCGTTATTGCGTCTATTGGTGCTATTTCAGTAAAGAGTACATCAAAGTCTATATCTAGGGAAATTTCCACGACCTGTGTCGCTACCACGACTAATCCTCTATCCTTCCATTTTTCTTTAACCTCGATTTCATTTTCTTTTTGTTTTCTATGCTCCTTTGTGAATTGTGAATGATAAAGAATTAGATTAGAGTTCTTATCAAACGACTCGCTTGTTCTAAAATATCCAGACTTTTCCAAGGCCCTATAAACTTCTCTTGCCTTATTGACGGTGTTAACAACGACGAGTACCTTCTTGTTATTATTAAATTCACTTATTATGTTGTCTATTTTATCAAGAATTGAAGAATTTTCGACTTTCAATGAAAATGGTCTGTACTCAAAAAGACTTTCTTCAGTTATCAAAGTATAATTTAGATCCTTTAAAAGAATATTCTTAAGATTTTTCAGGGAATGTTGCGCTCATTATTGCAAATTTACAACCTCGATTATTAAGTTCTTCCAATATTCTTTTTAAGACACCCAACATTTGCCAATCATATGAATGAACTTCATCGACAATTAAAAGACAGTTTTCTATATTCAATTGAGAAAGAGGCCACTTATAAACGTTGAAAAAACTCAAAAGAAATGAATCTAAGGTACAAACTGTTATAGGTTTTGAAAAGGTTTTGTTAATTATCTTTTCCTTCCATATTTCTTCCTGATCGTCAGCATATTCTTCTGCAAGTATAATAGAAGACGATCCATGTAATATACCGACTTTATCCTTTCCAAAATAATCCTTAAGACGTTTATACATTGAATTGCTGGTTACCTGTGTGGGCATGGTATATATTATCTTAGTGTGTTTATTTTTGACGTTGTTTAAAGCCCATAAAAGAGCTGCTTCTGTTTTACCTTCGCCTGTTGGTATCTTTATAAAGACGTTGTCTGAACTTTCAGAAGCTTCCTTTTGGAATCCTTTTAAACCATGAAATTCATGGCCTCTTGAAATTACTCGGGATTTTATTTTATTTATAAGTTCATTCTTAGAAATGAATTCCATGTCAAGTTCATAAAATCCAGATGAAAACCAATCTGCTCTAATTAAGTTCCCTGTGATAAAAGCATAAATTTCTTTTATTTTTTTCTTTTTTGAAAGACTAGATTGATTGAGAATACTGTTTAGATTATCAATAATACCTTTCTCCTGAGATCCCCATGAAAAAGTGCATCTTAATAAATCGTAAGGACTCTTTGACGGCAAATTAAACTTAAATTTATAAGGACATGACTTATTAAAAAATTCTTTATAATAATTTTTATATTGTTTAGCGAATTTCAATGTCTCTTTAAAAAATGTAGGAGGTTTTAAATCCCTAAACTTTTCACTTCCGTAAATATCATCATGAAGAAGTGTATGGTGTGTGAGTATTGAAAGTGTAATATAATCAACATCGTCGATTTTTGGCATTTCAAGATTATAAGTAAAGTAAACAGAATATAATGGGTGATATGACTTCTGTTTCTTTAAAATTTTATCATTATAAAACTCAAGAGTCCCTTTTCCTATATCATGGAAAAACACTGCGAAAAATAAGACATCTAAAAGTAATTGTTTTTCAATGTTGTGCCTTTTTGCAAATGAATCAAAAGTTTGACTATTATCATTTATAAATTTTTCCAGTGACTCCAGAGCTTCTTTTGTATGCCCTTCAAGAGTGAATGACTTTTCATTATTGGTCTTTGCTATAAGATTTACTTCAAAAAAAGAGGGATCTATATTATATAATTCCTTAAATTTGGTTTTATGATTACTGACAAATTCCTTTAAGTCCATCATTTGCATCATGAACCAACCTGAAATTTGATGGACTGCTCAGTATAAATTCATGGCATCATAAGAACTCTATGTTATAATGGTAGTCTTCGTCAAAGTAAAGATCCTTATTTCTGTTATATAATTTACATTGAAGACCTACAAACTCTACTATTTGGACAAATTTAGTGGGTTTCCTAGGAATTACATTCTTATTAAAATTAAGATTGACTGAAATTATCCTAGGAGGGAATAAATTTGAATTGTCTGTTCTCAGAGGACAATATCTAAACTCCATACCCTCTTCTAAGGTAAATACACTATGTACGATTGTGTCATTCTTTGGTTCCATGGTAATTTTTTTGGTTCTCTTATGATCACCATCTCATCATCCATGCCAAGAGATGGAACTCTTGAAGGATACATCAAAAATTCCATCATCTTTTCCAAAAGATGGGAATCTTCTGCTGATACATAGATTAAATACTTACCTCTGTAAATTTTTTCGTGTTGGAGTATGTCTCTACCAGCTCCAGCAGACTTCCATTTTTTAAAAGTCCATGCATCATTGAATATAGAGTTTATATAAACAGGGATTATTCCAACCTGGACTTTATCAAGAAGTGCGTAATAGTCTCTCTCATTTTTACCCATGATATTTGTGAGCATGCCCACAACTTGCGTCTTTGTTGGAGCCAGGCATGTCAATTGGTAAATGGATGTCTGGGGCATCCTAAAAGAATTAATAAGGCCCTCAACAATGAATCTTACTGCCTCCATTTTAACACCAATCATACCCAACCTTTTATATTGTCAAGGGCTTTGTTAACAGAAGTTACATTTTCTTTAAATTCAGATTTTATCTCCTCTTCATTACTGAATATACCAGATCTTATGCCAATATAGTACTCAGCTATTATATCTTCAAATTCATCGATGACTTCCTTGATAGGACTGATGTCAATACCACCATCTTCATTTACGTTGAGAGCATTGAGGAAAATAGGCGTGCCTGCTTTTTGCCTTGTAACAACTACAAACTTTGGTGTTAAATCATCAAGAAGCCTTGCTCTT
Organism: Methanothermus fervidus DSM 2088; assembly: GCA_000166095.1. Lineage (NCBI taxonomy): Archaea > Methanobacteriati > Methanobacteriota > Methanobacteria > Methanobacteriales > Methanothermaceae > Methanothermus > Methanothermus fervidus. Next base: position 1,087,994 of record CP002278.1, read on the forward strand.
TTTGCTCCTCCATCAATACTTTTAAGTGCATCTACCAGATACGCCACCCTCCTCTTTTTTCATCAGGGTCAATAACAGTATCAATCTCATAACTAAGTTCATCGACAGTGGATCCTATTGCATCCATATCTATTACAATTGTCCCCTTCATGAAGTTGAAGGTGTTTATTTCAACTTTAACAAAGTCTCCACCTTCCTGACCTTCTTTTTTTCTCGTTAAGAGATCATTGTATCCATTCCATGGGAATATACTTATAAGAGGAGAGACCTTTACTGGTGACCACCTTCTAAGAGCCATTGTGTTAGAACCTTTAACAGCTTCCATGAAGCCAAATAAATCCAGATCAGGGTGATTCTTCAGTATTTCATTATACCTACTCTTATCTTTGCTTTTAGATTCTATTATATACTCTCCATTCTTATCTACTTTTGTAAGTTTCATTCCAAGCTGATTCATTGTCTCTTTGAGGTAGTATCTTAGTGCTTGCCCAGAAACATAGGGGTAATAGTTCCCCTTATTATCCTGAACTTTTTTTAAGATCACCATGTTTCCAGGATTTTCACTACTGTTGAGGTTATCTATGTTAACCTTAGTTATGTACCCTATATTTACAAATGTCCTATTCATTTTAATCCCCTCCTTTTTTCTTTGCGTATTTAGTGGATAGGTATTTTTGTATAGCATAAATAGCAAGATAATTCCTTATTAAATTTATACTGTTTTCTTTTGTATCCATTAATATCTCTTGAATCAAATCACTGTATCTTTTGTCAGTCCCTTCTACTCGAGAGTTCCAGACTGCTCCCGCATCTTCTTTTAATATTTCGTATTCAAGGTTTTTGAAGAACTCACTAAGTCTTTCAAAATTTCCTATTTCTCTAATAGAATATAAAACATCTTTTTTATCGTATTGAGCTGCGAAATATCCAATCCTGTTTCCGACAAGCCGACACACATTATGCAATTCCTTAATATCAGACATTCCAATTACCTCCAAATATTTTGTAAGAAATTTATAAAGAAGGAATGAGTTAATACTAGAAGGATTATTTTGTGAAAGATTATAAAAAGACAAGTCGCTCAAAACAGAGTCTATAGGGAGTCCGAAGAGGATCCTTCTTGAAATTTCTTCTCTGGGTAAATTCTTCATTTCATATTTGTTTATACCTTTATAATACGAATAATTCATTAGTAAATTTAAGAAAGGAGTACTAGATTCGTTTCTTAAATTTTTAATGCTGTCAAAAAATTGTGATATGTACGAAAGCTTGTTGTAAACCTTTAAATCATCCACGCCCCGGGTGGTAACAACAAAATAATATATGGAGAGATAAGCAAGTTCATCCCTGTCAATTATTTTTTCCTTAATTTTATGAATTAGAAGGAGTAATCTTGAATAAGGACCGCTTGTAACAAAATCTCCGCGTTTTAGAAAGTTTGTCTTTTTTGAAGATTCCTCAAGATAATCCTCAGGAATCATCAGAATCTTCTTTATATTATATAAAAAGCGGAGGGAAGGAGCCGATATCAGGAATACATTGTTATCAACAAAATAATTATTTAATAGACCATACTTGTAAATAAGATCACACATAAAACAAACTATAATATCTTTTTTTGACCTTAAATCTCTAAAAGATGGCCTTTTGACACCCCCCTCCTACACCAAAGTCAAATATCAAATTGGTAGATTTTATTGAAAAAGACATTTTTTTGCCGTTATCGTCTATATACTTTGAATACTTATTTCCACAGAAAAAACATTTGTCTCCTGCCAGAATTTTTTTAATTTTTGATGAAATAGATTCTCCAAGTCTTTTTGGTTCCAAGTATATCATTACCATATTCTTTTCACCATACTGAAGCTTGCCACTTACCTTCCCTTCAAAATTACTTTTAGCCTTGGTCTCTTCATTTTTGAGGGCTTCGAGCTTTTCCTTTGATACTTCCATTCTAGGTAAAAGATTGTTTGTACGCTCAGATCTCTGTAAATATGGTTTAACATTAAGTTTTGGTGCTATAATGACCTTATCATTTTTTGGATCATAATAAGGTTTGTAATTTTTGGTTTCCTCAAATGCCTTGGAGTAATAAATACTTCTTAAAATAAAATAGACATCTTCCAATTCCTTAAATGATCCATGGAAGATAATTTTATTATCTAAGAGTTTAAATTCGGAATCCCCATATTTCACGGTGTAATCATCAATATTTTTGAATCTTTCGTCTTTTTTAATATTTAAAAAGATATTCACGAGCCCATTATCGTAAAGAAAATCCCTTTTCTCAAAACTTATTTTGATCATTTTATACTCCCCACTGTATTTAGCATTCCAAATCCCAGTGAATTCTTCTCACCAATGCCACAATCTAATATAAACCTATAAAATCTTTTGTTGTCCATATTAAACTTTTCAAGATTCTTCCAGAGCGTCCCTATGACAATGAACATTTTACCTGCCCTTTTAAGTCTAACAGCAACCTCTCGAGCGTATTTAACCCTGTCAAAAATGTTTCCATCGAAATAATAATCACCATCATGAAAAGCATTATACTTTTTCAAGGCATTTTCTTTCAATCTTTCCATAAAAAATGAAAGGTCACATGATTTTTTCATCGAAAAATAGATATTTTTCCTATTATTTTTATACAATACTACTGGCGTGCTCGTTATAAATTGTCTTCCAAATCGGGTTTTAAAAAGACTCACAGATTCCAACTCAATTGGGATCTTTCCTAAATAATATGATTCATTTCTTTTAATTTCCTTTTTAATCGTTTTCAAAAGCCTAGGCGCTGGTGAAGAAATTATTAAATTTTTAGTTTCTCCTCTCTTAAAATTACTTATTGGGAAAATATTTGAAAAACAAAAATATTTGAAGCCTCTTCTGTTATGGTAACTTTCAAATTTAGAACTTCTCTTTAAAAATGAGTAAATAAATCCCTGAATAGTATAATTATTGACTGAGGTGTATCCAAAATCTTTCTTTGGTTTAAACTTGATAAGTAGTCTCATCATTCAACCTTTATTTATAATAAAAAAATAATACTTAACTTCTTGTATATAAAAGTTATCATTTTTTAATTACCTTGTATTAATGTTAAGATATTTATTTAAGTTCGTTAGATTAAACTCTGATTTTGTGTTGTGGGTCAGTTAAATGTTTATATCATTCTGTTTCCTGAATACCGTAGATAGGTTTGTGCGAAGTCATAATATAATACTGCATATGTTTCCATTATTTAGAATCTCCTTCTAACAACTAACACAGTAATTAAAATTAGAAGCATGCCAATTAATATTCCATGTATAGACGTTATTTTAGTTTCTCCTGAAGTATTATATTTCGTTTCTTTTAAATATGGATTAGCTTTATTTGGAACGTCTGTTTCTTTTAAACTATTAAGCACTGCAGAATATGCAACTGATGCAGCCTTATCAAAATGCTTCTCCACTATACTAGGATCTCTAGTCTTTAACCACTTATACCAATCATTCTTTTCGTTTTTCGCTGTTGACATCAAAGTATAGAGATCTCCTGGAATATACTTGATCTGTGGTGTATAACCAATAACTTGAGACTCATACATCTCATGATCTTTTTTTGACTCTTTAGCTATATTATGTGGAGCACAGAAAGAATCAGATATATAGTGAGTTGCAACTCCAAAGCAATAACTTGCATACTTGTAATTTCTTTTCTTCCAAGCATCTTTGCCTTTATTAAGCCATTTCTTAGCTTCATAATAAGCTGGAGGGAAATGGTGTTTTTTGAAGTCCTTAAATTTTAAGTCAGGGGCTGTTGAACCCTCCTTCATAGCTTCGAGGTCAATTTTGCTTTGATATTCAGAAGGTAGGTTGTTGTAGATCAATTCAACTATGTAGCGATGAGATTCTTCTTTCCATCCATAGGTAAAGCTAAATGTAAATGGCAAAGACAGAACTAAAGCTAGTAGGAGGTATTTCTTGATGTTCAAGAAGCTCACATCTCCATACTTTAGTCTATGAATGCCTTGTCTTACACGCTTATAAGTCTATCTCTATTTCACTTATAACTTATAAGTTATAACTTATAACTATCCCTTCCCTCAATTCTCTCTAGCTATTACACTTGAAATTTACCCCTCTCTCTCAAAAAGATATTTTTTAGAAAAATAAAAATTTATTTATTAGATTCTTTTGGAGGCATGGTCATGCAAGAAATAAATTCTCTAAAAAATACAGAAAGATCTTTAAATTATTTAGATGAAATAAAAGATAAAGATTTTCTATTTACTTGTGTTATTGCTACAACTGAAACATCATGCATTCCTGGAATAACTGGAGCAGGTGCAACACCTGAATTAACAAAATATACGCCAGCTCTTGACACAGAATTGGTAGTTTGTGGCAAACCATTAAGCATGTCAGAAATTCCCCAAACTGTTGTTGAAGGTTCTTCAACACCCACACCTGCGGTTATAACAAGAGCAGTAGTTGAACTTTTGGATATCCCTTTTTTAGTAGTAGATGCTGGAGCAGAAATAAAACCAAAAATACCTTATATCGAATTAAATGATAAACCTGGAAAAGATATAAGAACAGGTAAAGCCGTTGATAAACCTCGCTCAATTTATGAAAAAGGTAAAATATTGGGAAAGTTTTTATCAAAAATAACAGAATATTTAATAATTGGGGAAAGCACACCTGCTGGCACAACAACTGCTCTTGGAGTATTAACTGCTTTGGGATATAATGCTAGCTTTAAAGTTAGTGCAAGTTTACCAGAAAATCCTCATGGATTAAAGAGAAAAGTAGTGATGGAAGGATTAAAAAATGCAAATATAGAACCTGGCAATATTGATGATCCATTTGACGCTGTTAAAGCTGTTGGAGATCCAATGATACCCGCTGTTGCTGGAATATGCGCTGGATTTAAAAATTATATAACACTTGCTGGTGGAACACAAATGCCAGCAGTTTGTGCATTATTAAAAGAAGTAGAAAACTTTAATTTTTCTAAATTAGCTATAGCAACCACAGTTTTCGTTGTGAAGGATGAAAGTTCTGATATTTTAAATATAGTTGAGCAAATTGGTGATATACCTGTATATTATGTTGATCCTCATTTTGAAAAATCAAATCATGAAGGTTTAAAAAGATATATGGAAGGGCATGTGAAGGAAGGCGTAGGTGCTGGAGGGGCAATGTTTGCTGCAGTGTTAAAAGGTATTACTACCGATGAATTAAGAAAAGAAATTGAGAAAGTCTGTACAGTTGTTTTTTAGTTTACCTTTCAACCCTAAAATAGTCTGATTATTTTTTCATTTTTTATTTTTAGTATATATAAGTTTTCTTAATTTATAGAGTATTTTTTGAGAGAGAAAGAAGGAGTAAGAGAGAGTTTGTATATATTTTTTAAAACAAGTGTTATTTTTGTACTTCATCTATATAAATACTTTCCTATTTTTTTCATCCCTGATAGGGTGGAAACCTGTTTTTTGATTGCTATTTTTTTTATTTCTAGAAAAATAAAAATTCTTAGAGATGGCTCAGACAAGGCTGAATTCATCACTTATCAGAATAGTTCCTCATCATTGCCAAAACATTAGACCCATTTAACTTCAGGAGTTATGAAGACAAAATTTTGAGAGAATGCTGGATCATAATATTCATATTTATCCCCAGTTCCAAACACTTCACATATGGATTTTCTAACATTGTAGTTTATCCTGTCTCCCAGCGATCGGAGAGAATGATTATTAAACAATCTATTTACATGCGCATAAACTTGTAGTTCAATTTCAAATTTCTTATATCTTTCATTATAACCTTTAAATTTATATTCTATTTTAATTATTTTGGTTGCAGACGGAGATAATAATTCTGGTTTAAATTCAGTATAATTATCAAATGAAATTGTAGGATATACTGCATAATTGTTCATTGTTGTTGCAAGGTTTGCACCAGATCTTGCGGCGCATAAAGCAACTGATAATTCATGTTCACGCTGCACCACAGAAAAAAGTGAATATGAGAAAATCAACAAAACTACGGCTATAAATGAATATTCAATAATCACAGAACTCATTGCATCACAACCCTAACTTTGTTATTCTCATTCTCAAAGAGATATTCTTTATTTGCATACAATTCTACATTATCTACAGGCACAAAAATAGTACTTTTGCATTTTAAATTCCCGCAAACACAGTATACTTCATCTTCCTTTATGTAAATATTGTATTGGCAATTGCAAATGGATTTTGGTAGTGAAAGATATACTTTATGTCCGTTACCTCCACTATAGGACAAAATTATGGAATTAGATATGTTATCTGTTAAAGATCTCATTGCATATACTTTATTTTCGTTATTAGCATTGTCGATTTCATTATTTATTAATTGTACTAATAAAATCACTACAAATAGAAATAAAAGTGAAGTGATGATTATATCAAATGCTAAGTAACCTTTTTCATCCGTTTTTGAGCTACCCCCTACGGAGCTTCCTGCTTCATAGAGAAAACTTGCCCAGAGACTATATCCTTACAGGAGATAGTTCTGAGTAGAGGTTTTCTCTCAGGCAGGCTATCAGGACTACCCCATTCCCTCAACAATATTCTACACGCTGATATATAATCTCTTAGTTTATTCTTATAGGTTAATCCTTTTGATGTTCCTCTTGGATTTACCTTCTTAACAATCTTACCGGCCCTTTCAGCCTTGTAAGATAGCATTTGAAGGAATTTACCCCAGGAAGCATCTAAAATACTTTTTGCAAGCTTATGATTTTTAACCATATTCTTTATAGTTAGATTCTCAACACAAATCACGTCATAATTATCAACATAAAACCTACTTAGCTTATGTAGGAAGTCATCCCTTTGATTTCTTAACTTTTCATAACATCCTGCAAGTTTCTTTCTTTGCTTCTCATAGTTCTTAGAACCTTTCTTTTTCCTTGATAGTTTCCTCTGTTCAATTTTAATTCTCTCCAGGGTTTTTTCATAGAATCTTGGATTTTCTATTTGCCTTTCTTCACTGTCTGTTAGGAAATGCTTTATTCCAACATCAATTCCTATTGCTTTACCTGTTTTAGGCTTGGTTTCTTTTTCTTTCTCAATACAAACTAAAGCAAACCATTTTCCAGATCTATAGCGTTTCACTATAATCTGTTTTATCTTCCCCTCAATTTCTCTGTTTATCCTAATTGGAATTTCTCCAATCTTTGATAGATATAGCCTATCTAGTCTTTTTCCAGTTTTTATTATCTTGAAACCAGATTGATTATAAATAAAAGATTTAAACCACTTTCCTTTATACCGTAGTCTTCCGACCTTCTTACCATTTTTCTTAAGTTTGGCTAAAGCTTTTAAGTTGGAATGAAGCTGATAAAGCACAAGCTGTAAAACTTTTGCATATACTTTCTTTAATTCAGTTTTTTCTTTCTTTAATTGAGTTAATCGCTTGCACATCTTATAATATGATATATACTCCTTAGAATTATTAATTTCACTTAGAAAATAATTATAAACATGCCTACAAATCTCTAAAGTTTCCAATAGCTTGTCTTCCTGTTCTTTACTTGGATAAAGTCTGAACTTATATGCATAGATATGTGACATGAAGAAAAGTAGCATGAGAGAGTATATATAGTTTTCTTTTTTCTAGGTATTTTTGGGGAGAGAAAGAAAGAGTAAGAGAAAGTTGTGTATATTTTTTTAGAACAAGTGCTAGTTTTGTACTTCATCTATATAAATACTTTTTCTGTTTTCTCTCAATCCCTGATAGAGTGGAAATCTGGTTTTTCACAAAATCAATTTCAATCTTCTTTTTATTTTTTTATTTTTTAAAAATTCTGTTTGTAAAAAATTCAAAAAAAATATAAATTTTAATAATTTATGATCAGGTATTTTTGTATATATAATAGTAAACTTAGATAGAATAATAATAAAAACATGAGGAGGTATTATATTTTCAGGGAATAATACTTCAAAGGAAAAACCATGAAAACCATAAAAATAAGTCCAATAAGATGGAAAGTTATGGAAATTTATTATTGGGGAAGTAGATCATTGTTTAAAATTTTATTCGTATTGATATTTTTCATCCTCTGCGGTTTACGTGGTATAACTAGGAAAAAGCATATAACACCAGAAGATAAAGCTCTTGAATATTTTTTATTTAAAATAGTTTTTATTTTAGTAATCATTGTTTTCCTAATTACGTTAGTAGGCTTTGTTATAGAAATAGATCCTAAGAGAAGGATTACTTATTCCAATCGCATTTCTTTCGCAGTATTCATAATAATGATATTTTCACTGGTAATGTTACTTATTTATAATTTCGTTTTACCTGCCTTGCTCTTCTCCATCTTTCTACTATTTTTACCACTCCTACACATCAAATTAGCCTCTGAACATTTAAAGAAGAAAAGATACGTTATGTATGAAAATGCAGAAGGTGAGATAACAGATAAATATGTTGATTATCCTCTTAAAGCATTTTTTGAGGATCCTGAAGAATCATTGAGGAAAGTGAGAGAAGGAGCAGATGAAGATAAAAAGAAATTAAATAAAGATGAAAAAGGACTCCCAGAAAATACAGAACTTGGAGAGCTTATTGATGGAGAAACCTTTAGTTTCCCTTTTATTGGTGGTCTTATGATTTTAATCAGTTTATCTACCATACTTGGCCTTGATAAATTATTTAAATCTATTGGTGGTTTTGGTTTTGTAGCGAGGCTTGTTTTAATGTTTATTTTTATTTTTATACTACCATATCTCCTGTCTTCTTATTATGAAAAGAAAGCTAAGGCATACCGTCATGATCTCAGGGAAGAATATCTAGTTATAAACAGAGATAAGAAGATCATAAAGATCTATGATAGCAAGGAGGAATTCTTAGGGGATGGATATAAGGTGAGAGAGTTGGAGGACACCTCCTCATGAAAACCATAAAAATAAGTCTAATTTTACATCTCCTTTGACTTTAACAAAAAAATTTTAATTTTTAATTTATATAATTTTTATTATGTTAGAAGAGTATCATAGAATTAGTAAGAATGAAAAATTAGCTAGATTCAAGGTTATTAAGAAAATTAGTGTTGATATTGAAGGAAATGAAACATTGTCTAAGTTATGGGAGATACATGAAAATGCATTGAAAAAATTAAAAACTGGCAGAACAGATGAGGAAGTAAAATTTTCATTGTTAGATCTGAAAATATTAATTGCGGAAAAATTGTTTAGGTCTTGCTGTTTTTGTGAAAGAAGGTGTAAGGTTGATCGTACAAAAGAAACAGGTTTTTGTGGAGTAAAAGAACCTAGAGTAGCATCGGAATTTATGCATATTGGAGAGGAACAGCCATTAATTCCAAGCCACACAATATTTTTCTCAGGTTGTACATTTAGATGTGTTTTCTGTCAAAATTGGGATATATCTCAATTTCCAGAAGCAGGCGTGGTTATATCTCCAAAAAAATTAGCAAAAATAATAGATAGAAAAAGACAGCTTGGTTCTAAAAATGTAAATTTTGTTGGTGGGGATCCAACTCCAAATCTTAATTACATACTAAAAGTCATGAAATATTGTAGAGAAAATATTCCTGTGATCTGGAATAGTAATATGTATTTAACTGTTGAATCTATGAAGCTTCTTGATGGATTTGTGGATTTGTATCTCACAGATTTTAAGTTTGGCAATGATGATTGTGCAAAAAAGTTAGCAAATGTTGATAATTATTGGGAAGTGATAACACGTAATCATTTATTGGCTGAGAAGTCTGGAGATGTAATCATAAGACATTTAGTACTTCCAGGACATGTTGAATGTTGTACAGAACCAATAATCGAATGGATAGCTGAGAATATGGAGAAGGCTGTAGTAAATATTATGGGACAATATAGGCCTGTTTACAAGGCAAATAAATATCCAGAGATAGCTAGATATCCTACTTCAGAGGAAATATATAAAGCTAGAAAACTGGCTGAAAAGGAAGGGCTTGAATTGCTCCCTTGAATTTTTCCACTTATAACTTATAAGTTATAACTTATAACTACTTTCCTAATTTTAGCTGTTACACTTGAAATTTACCTCTCTTTGTTAAATATTGGAGGCATTGTCATGGCTGAGAAAAAAGAAATTGAAAAATATTTTAAAAATTTAAGTAATAGGGAAAGAGCTATTTTTGAAGGTGCAATAAGCATGGGGGCACTTTTTCATCAATTTATCGGCGTGCCTATAAGTAAAAAGAATTTAGAATTAATTAAAGATGCAATAGAAAGCTCAATAAAATTACAGCCTGCAATAAAAGATGTTAAGGTAAAGATTAATGAAAAAAAAGTGGAAGAAATGGAAAGTAAATTCAATTATACAACACTTACAGAAGAAATGTTGGATGTTAAAATTATTTCTAGGGTAAAGGATATTGAAGCTGTAATTAGGATGAAATACATAGACAAGCTAAAATATCCATTAATTTATGTTGAAAAAGTGAGAGGTGTGAATAATAAAATTTAAATAGAGGTAATAACAAAATATTGTCATATAATTATTAAAGGTGCTATCAATGCTCTTTGAAATAATATCAGATTCAATAAGATATCCATTTTCGAGATTTACAAGGACAATATTTCTTGGGATATTGTATATTTTATCAATACTTATAATTCCACTTTTTGTTGGACTAGGGTATTGCATTAGGGTCATTAAAGTTTCGATAGAAGGTGAAGAAACACTCCCACCTTTTGATAATTGGGGAGAATTACTATTAAAGGGATTAAAATTGTTCATAATGGATTTATGTTATTTTATAATACCAATAATTTTAATAGTTTATGGATGTGTTTCAACAGTTATGACATTAATAAATCAAAATCCTTATTTAGCAACAATGCCTGGAGCACAGTTGTACATCCGTTCTTTAATACTTAAAAATCCTACTGTTATATTAGGAATGATGTTAATACCTATTATTGGCATTTTTGAAAAAATGGGGCGCGCTAATCTAGCGTACTATGGCAGTCTTGGAGCTGCTTTTAATTTTAGTGAGATATTTAATATTATATCTGAAATTGGATGGGGTAGTTATTTAGCCTGGTATGTTGTTGTTCTTATTGTACAGATTTTCTTGTATTTATTTTCATTATTTTTATTACAAATACCAGTTATTGGGTCTATAATTTCTTCTATTATTGTCATGCCTATACTACTATTATTTGATGCTCGTGCTATAGCCTTAAGATATGTTTACAGACATGTTGATGAAGAGTAATGTATATATAATAGTAGTGAATAATTGAGAATAATAATAAGACAAGAAGAGGTATTATGGTTCCAAAGATTTTAAGAACCATAATACCTTTAATACTTTTTCTAATTTTGATTTCCCCTAGTTTTGCGAATTTAAATGTTTCTATAAACTTAACAGCTAACAAAAATTCGACTTATTTTAAAGATAACATCAAATACACTATTTATATTAAAAACAATGGTTCTGAAGTTATAAAAAATTTAACAGCTGATTTATCTGGTCTTGGAATAGATAGTAAAAGTTTTAATGCAAGTATAACAAAAGGAAACATAGGTATTCTTGATCAATACACTCCTGAATGGAAGATTGGTGATTTAAATCCAGGTGAAACTGTAGCTGCAAATATAGAAGGGATTGTTGATTTTATTGGAGAATATAATGCTACAGTAGCAGTTACAAATGATTATAATAATTATATAGAAAGTGAGCCTCTCTTAATAGTTTCAAAACCTGTTAATGTAGATTTATCAATTTCACTTATTCCAAATTCAACTTGTGTGCATTGGGGAGATTATATTAAAATATTAGTTAAAGTCAGAAATAATGGTCCTGATGATGCCGATAAAGTTTTAGCAATGTTAGTTACATATCCAGATTATGTGGGTTTAGGCATAAATGCAACCGCTGGAAACGCTGGAAAATTTTATGATGATTTTACGCTGCGATGGTATGTATATGTGTGGGATGTTGGTCGCGTAAAATCAAATGAAGAAAAAGTAGCAGAAGTTACTATTAAAGCTGTTAATTTCAATGAAGATCAAATTATAAGTAATTTCACTGTTATTGGCTATGTTTACATAGATGATGGTGGTATTATATACCTTTCCCCTGGGAAGAGTTATTGAATGATGAAGATGTAACTTCTATACTTCAGGAGGATTATGAGTCAGGATATTATAATGACTGTATGGATAGGAACTTGATTAACAATTATGATAAGTTTAAAGTTACAATTTTAGAACCTGAGAAAGTAATTCCATTAACAGAGGAAGAAAAGAATATTAAGAGAAGTTATGAATGGTCTCAAGGTTTTAGTTGTCCATCTTTCATTCTTGGTGGTTTGGCAACAGCTTATAGACCAGATTTACTTTGGTATCCTGTACCCACATATGGATCTAATAATACGACAGTATTGGTAGCAACAGAATTACCTACAGATATAGAAACAAGCACAGGATCACCTAATGAATTAATAGATAAATTATTAGAGAATGCTCCGGAGATTCCATATATTCCATTAAATACAGAAATAATAATTGTGAGTAATTTTTCAGTAGTTCCAACATCTGGAAATGCTCCTCTAAAAAATAAATGTGTCATGTTGTGTAAGTAATCATGGAAATAAAGAGGGAATTTATAGGGCTGAACTAAAAATAAATAATAATGTTGTTGATGTAAAAGAAGTTAAAGTCGGAGCAGGTGAATGCAAAAATATAACCTTCATATATACTTTAGATAAGCCAGGAACATATAATGTAACCATTGGAAACTTTCCAGAAATTAAAGTTAAGGTTGAGATTCCTCAAAAGGGGCGATTGTCTGTACCAATACTTCCACAAATTCCAGAGAACACAATAATATTAAATCCTATTTCTATCCAGCCTTCTATTCAGGATAAGGAATTAGGAACCTACAACGTTACAATAGGAAACTTAACACCAGTTACAGTAACTGTAACAACGCCAGCAAGCTTCACACTAAGCAACTTAACAGTCACTCCAACATCTGGAGTTGCACCACTAACAATAACTGCAACAGCAAAAGTTACAAACACTGGAGGAACAGCTGGAAACTACACAGCAGTACTCTACATTAATGGTTCAGCAGTTGCAAATCAAACAGTAACACTAGGTCCGGGAGAGACAACAACTGTAAGCCTATCTTACACCTTAACACAAGCTGGAACCTACAACGTTACAATAGGAAACTTAACACCAGTTACAGTGAATGTAACAACACCAGTTGTACCAACGCCAACTCCTGTAGTCCAGAATAAGACATTCTCAATAATATTAAGAAATACAGGAACATCAACAATAACATTCAAATACTACATATCAGTTTACACAAATCCAGTTAATGGAACTAAAGTATACTACAAGGAATTAACAATAACTCTAAAGCCAAATGAAACAAAAACAATAGAGTTAGGTAAATATCCTGAAATATATGCTGTAAGTACAACGATACTTATTGATAATAAGAGAATAAAAAAATTGATTTTGGAGCTTAAATATTGTATTGAAGGATTAAATCCACAAACAATAATTTTAAATAAGAATGCCAAGTCAGGATTCAAATATGTTTCTAGATTTACAGGTAGAAATGGATATGTTGATTCTTGGTTTAATGAAATTTACTTTAGAAATATAAACCGGCAGATGGGTTACTATAATTATACAGTAGAAGAAATACCTGCAGATAAAGCGTTGTTAGAGTTAATACCAATCATTGGAACAAATATTTGTAATAGTGTTGTGATTGCCCCAAAAACTGTTATGTTTGACATTGTTAATCCATCTAATTATATTTTAAATTTAAGAATAAAAATTAAGCCAGAATCCGTTAATAGTAAAAATACACGTAGAATAAAAAGTAAAAATACAATAACAGGATCACTAGATACTTCTAAAACACTTTTATTTGATGATCTTACCTTAAATCCAGGACAGAGAATTGTTGGTAAGTTCTATGTTAAAGAGCCTGGAATTTATAAAATAATGTTAGAAAGACTTTGTTATAAGAACACAAAAACAAAAGAAAAGGTAAGTTATAATATACCAAATGCATACCAATGGGTCGGAACAATAATAGGAATTAAAAATCCAACTGACCAATTCATTGTTCAATCAAACGCTGAAAAATATTTAAATATTTCATTATCATCTAATATTGAAGATATAATAAGAGAAAAATTATTAAATGATACATTTAAAGTCCCACTAGATTCTGATTATAAATATGTGGGAGTTACTGTAATCGCCCCTGTATTTTATGCTAATTTATCTTCTCCTATATTATTCAGTGTGGGAGTAGTATCTTTTGTGATTAATGGTAAATTAGTCCCTATAGCTGTGTTATTTAACAATGACACAGCTTCACAACTTACTGTTTTCATTAACACTACTAAGGATATCAAAATTATAAATAATATATTGTGTAAAACATATCATGCACTAATTGATCTGCTTCCAGATTATTTAAATAATTATTACAAAATATATGACACTATTCATACTATCAGTACAAATGATGATGAGGAAAGGTTATTGGAATCTATAATTTCTTCCATGCTAGGCAAGTTTCTATTTATTACAATGGAAGTTGATGAACCTGTGAAGATTTATCATTTTACTGAATATGGACTTACTAATCCATTCAGCCAGGATGAGGAGAATCATATAACTATTATACCAGCAATATTTTGTAATGGTTGTTACCAAAATCTTAATATTTCTTTCATAGGTCCAGCAGTTACAAATCATATTTATTCAAATGAACAACAAAATATTACAATCATAACAGTTGAAAACTATGGATCTAAATTTATATTATCTTATAGTAAAGACCAAAAGTGTTATATTTATAAAACTAAAGATGGTAAGATATGTAAATTAAAAACAAATAAGTATTTAGGTGATAAAATAGAATTAAGATTGGAAGAAGTACTTGAAGATTCAGGATATTGTGCTGCCATGACTTATACTATTGTTAAAGAAAAAGTTAAAGATGACATATTGAAAAAACATATAGAATACTATGAAAAAAATTATAAGTATAAGGGTTTATACGGTCCCCTCATGGCATGTTACGGACAATTTCTAGAGGGTTTGTGCTTTTTCTATTGTCATGATTATAGAGCAGAAGAAATTGCTAAAGATGTTAATGTCACTTGGACAAGAGTAAAACCAGCTGTAGTACTTTCGTGTGATATTCCTGGACACATCTCATCCTTTACTTTGGCATCAGATCATAATCTTGGCATTGAGGCCAAAGGAGATTTTGATAATATTAGAAGATTTAATGCTGCAAGAACTGGAATTATTAATTACCTTGAAGTGTTAATACATAGTTCCTTATTTGACATAAACATAACAGAACAAGAAGCACCTATCATTAATGTTCCAAGAGCAATTTTTGATGAAAGTTCCACTACTTACATTTATACTGATAATAATACGTTTGCAATTATAACAGACTCCTATAACTATACAGACTTCTATTATAATGCAATTATAACAGACTTCTATACAGACTTCTACTTCGATTATAAATATCAAAGTTTTGTAGTGTTTGATAATCAAACAGGTATTATCAGAGACTTGTTAAAAAAACTAATAATAAGACATTGTGGATCATATTGTTTCTATTTCCAACAAGCAATGTTAGCATATGATCTTGCAAAAGAGCTTACAAATACAAGTTCAAAGATAAGAAAAATAATAGATGACGTAGGTCATAGAACAAAATTAATAACAATTTGTGAACCAAAGTTTTGGGCAGAAATCGCCTGTGGTATTTTAATTCAAATAGGCGCTGGCGTAAGTTTTGCAAATCCTCTTGTAGGTGTAGGGTTAATAGTTGCAGGAGTACTTGCCGATGCTGCATTAAAGGAACCTTGGAAAGATCCAGAAAGTGCCACTTATTGGCTCTTAGATTTAATATTATCAGTAATTCCGACAGGAAAGCTTGGTCAAATCGCAAAGACTTTGAAGTTATCGGGGGTTGTAGAAAGAATAACGTACTATACTTCTTATGGTCTTACTGTCGATGTTCTTAAGTATAAACTAGAGAATGAGGGAATCAAAGTCTATTTGGGAATAATTGATAGAAATTTAGAAGAAAAAGAAGTACCACAATTTATAAAAGATTTAAACTCAATGTTCAAATCAGAAGGAGTTGAAGTTATATCAGTTCTACATCTAAAATTTGAAAAAAAAGTAGGATTTATTGCCACAAGTTGGAAACCTTGGGCTGAAAATATAGGAATATCTGTTGTGGAGGCATATCTTGAACCATATCTTGAACCATATGTTGGACCACCAGTTTGTAAGGTGTGGAGAATATTTTACAAAACTCTTAAGTCTTTATTAGGAGGGAATTCTTAGGGGATGGATATAAGGTGAAAGAGTTGGAGGACACCTCCTCATGAAAACCATAAAAATAAGTCCAATAAGATGGAAAGTTATGAGATTTTATTCTAATAAAGTTAGTAAAATAGTTTCAAAAATTTTGTTTGTATTGTTATTATTTATTATAGGTTCTTTACGTCCTAGCCATAGATATTTTATGCCCATGAAAGAAATAATTACAACATTAATTTTATTTATATTTGTAGGAATTATCCTAGTAATTTTTTTACTACCTAGCATTATTCTAGAGATAGATCCTAAAGAAAGGGCAAAGGATATACTTTTTACAATTTTGATCATACAATTGATGCTGGTTATTTTAGGATTAATATTTCAAATTACTGCGTTTATATTTATACTAATGGTGTCTCCAATCTTAGTTCTCATCTATATATATCAAAAATGCAAAGAGAAAGTATATGTTGTTTATGAAGATTCAGAGGGAAAAGAGATAGATAGGTATATATTTAATCTATATACCTGTTATGATCGTGTAGACATTCCACTCTTTTCAAGTTATAGTATTTCAGATTTTATGGGGCGTGTTGTTGTGATACAATTTTTAATTTATTTTATGTTAGTGACTTTCCTCTGTTTTGCTATACTTCGTGTATTGGAGGCTAAATATGGTTTGGGAGCATGTGCAGCTCTATTGATTTTAATTGCAGTAGTTGTTTTTGCTCTTCCATTTTATTTTTATGTCTCAGGTATAGAAAAAAATAGTGAGAGGGCCACAATAAAGAAATACTTAGTTATAAACATGGATAAAAGGACAATAAAAATTTATAATGATAAAGAAGAATTTTTAAGGGATAGATATGGAATGAAACGCCCTAAAAAAAGATATGAATTTATTTTTCCATTGGACTTTTTGAGCTACCTCCTATAGAGCTTCTAACTTCATCAAAAAAGTATAATCCTAAGTAGAGTATTCTCCTAAATAGGCAATCAGAGCTACTCCACTCTTCAACAATACTCTACATATAGACTTATTCTTTGGAAAATAATTATAAAAAAATAATTATAAACATGCCTACAAATCTCTAAACTTTCCAATAGCTTATTTTTTGTTTTTACTTGGATAAAGTCTGGATTTATATGCATAGATACATGGCATGAAAAAAGTAATGGATTAATATTATAGTTTTATTAATTTATAGAGTATTTTTTTGAGAGAGAGAAAGAAGGAGTAGAAAAGAGAGTTGTGTATATTTTTTAGAACAAGTGCTAGTTTTGTACTTCATCTATATATAAATACTTTTCCTATTTTTTCATGCCTGATAGAGTGGAAATCTCTTTCCCTTTATAAAGTAGAAATTCCGAATAATTTATCTGTGTGCCAATCCAACCATTTCATCCACAGACTTAAAATTATTTTCTTTCATGAATTTTTTAAGCCCATAAACAATGTCTTGAAAAATATTCACCCCTTTATAGAGAATTCCTGTTCCTATTTGTACAGCTCTAGCCCCAGCATATAAAAATTCAATAACATCTTTGTATGTTGTAATTCCACCTACACCAATTATAGGTATCTCCATATTTTCATAAATTTCATATACACAACGTATAGCTATTGGTTTTATGGCAGGACCTGACAATCCTCCAAAACGATTGGATAAAACAGGTTTGGCAGTTTTAATATCAATTTTCATCCCAGGTCCTACAGAGTTTATCAATGTTAAGGCGTCACACCCGCCTTTTTTAGCATTAATAGCTATCTCAACAATATCAGCAACATTAGCAGTTAATTTTACACTTACAGGTAAATTAACAGCCTTTTTAACAGCTTTAACAACTTCATATGTAAGTTTAGGGTCCTGACCTATAAATGATCCATATCCTTCTCCTGCATGTGGACATGAAACATTTATTTCTATCATATCAACCAAATCAGATACTTCCTTTGAAACTTCAGCAAATTCTTTTGGAGATGACCCTGCAATAGATGCAATTATAGGTATTTCTTTTTTCACCTTCTTTAATTCTTCTTTAAAAATTTTGACACCTGGATTGGACAATCCAATTGCATTTAATATTCCACAATCTACCTCAACTATAACTGGGTTTTTGTAACCTTTTTTTGGATTTTTTGTAAAAGATTTTGTTACAACCGCACCAGCTCCATGGTCATAAATTCTATTTAATGACGAGGCTGTCATTCCTAAAATTCCTGCTGCAAGCATTGTAGGATTTCTTAACTTCAATCCACAAATTTCTGTTTCTACATTCATGGGTTATTCCTCACAAACTTTTTACAAATAAATTTAACAAATTTTCTTTGAAAGAAAATTAAAATTAAGTTTTTAAGAATTATCCTTATACTAATATTAGAATATAAAAAATTTTGTACTCGGCACAAATAAATTTGATAGGGGGTTTCAACAATTGAGTAAGATGAAATGTTATCTTGTCACATGTATTGCAGGTTTTATAGCTTTAGATGAGAATTTCAATATTATTGATTTTGAACCATTTAGAGGAAATAATATCAAAAAAATATTGGAATATCAGGAAGGAGAATTTTTAAAAGAAGAATCAAATATAATAGAGAGATTATCTAAAAAAGCATCTGAAATTTTTGTTGAGAGGTATCATCCAAAATATGAAGATTTTGGAAATGTTGTAGTTGAATGTCCACATAAAGGTGGAGAATATGTAAGAGAAAATCTTCCAGAAATTTTAAAGGAAATAGGTAAAAAATATAAAAAAGACGTGCACGATGTTTTACTTAAATTAACACGGGAAAAAATTAAAAAGAGCGTAAAAAAAGATGTAACATTAGTACAGGCTGTCAATGCTTTGCAAGATGTTGAAGAAACATTGAATAAATTAATAGAAAGATTGAGAGAATGGTATAGCATACATTTTCCTGAAATGGATAAAATAAGGAATCATGAAGAATATGTGAGGCTAATAACAAAATTTAAGAAAAGAGAAAAAATAATGAAAAAACTTAAAATAAAAGATACTATAGGCGCTGACTTTAAAGGTAAAGATGTAAATATCATAGTAGATTTTGCAGAAAAGGTAGAACAACTACAAAATATCAGAAAAAAATTGAGAAGATACATAGATAAGAAGATGAAGGACATTGCACCAAATTTAAGAGATGTGGCTGGATCATTACTTGGTGCAAAATTAATTGCACATGTGGGAAGTTTAGAAAGATTAGCCTCATTACCTTCCTCAACAGTGCAAGTATTAGGCGCTGAAAAAGCTTTATTTAGACATTTAAGAAGAGGAGATAAACCTCCAAAACACGGACTTATATATCAACATCCATATATATGGAGAGCTAGATACCATATTAGGGGAAAAATTGCTAGAACTTTAGCTTCTGCAATTTCCCTGGCAGCTAGGAAGGATTTATTTACAGGAAAACATGATCCAAACATTAAAGCAGAGCTTGATAGAAAAGTTAAAAAAATAATGAAAAAATATTCTAAATCCAAAAGAAGGAGACGAAAAAGATGATAGAGCTGCCAAATTTTCGTTTCTATAAGAAAAAACTTTTAACTTTAAATTTAACTCCTGGATTTAGAGTGTATGGTGAAAAATTGTTAAAAATTGGTGGGAAGGAATATAGGGTGTGGGATCCTTATAGATCTAAATTGGCTGCTGCAATACTAAATGGACTCAAAAAATTAACACTTACTCAAGATTCAAGAGTTTTATATTTAGGGGCATCTTCAGGAACTACTGCATCACATATCTCTGATATTTGCAGGGATGGAATGTTATATTGTGTTGAAATTTCAACAAGAATGGTCCGGGATTTAATTAAGGTTTGTGAAAAAAGAGAAAATATGGCACCATTACTTGAGGATGCAAGGAAACCAGAAAGATATTTACCTTTTATAGAGAAAGTTGATTTAGTTTATTGTGATGTTGCACAACCTGACCAAACAAATATTTTCATTGAAAATATGCGGCTATTCTTAAAAAATTCTGGACAAGGATTTATAGCAATAAAAGCTAGGAGTATTGACACTGCTAGAGATCCAAAAGAGATTTTCAAAGAAGAAAAACAAAAATTAAAAGAAGCAGGGTATAGAATCCTAGAGAGTATTAGACTAGAACCATATGAAAGAGACCACATTGCATTTTTAGTTGAACATAGGGAATAATGGGTTTTAAGTTGCTGATTTAGCGCCTTCAAATATAAGTTCCACATAATCGTATGGTGTCTTCCCTATAAATTTGTAAAGTTCTAATTCTGGCATTTTTTTAAGTTCTTCAGTCTTTATACCTTCCTTTTTACTTAATCCTTCTAAATAATATTTAAAGTCTGGGCCTAAGTTGTCTTGTAATCTATAACCTCGCCCAATAGCTGCTAATTCGCTTTTATCATATCCTTTAAGTAATTCATCTATTTTCTTCTTCAAAGATGGATTTAAATGCTTAAATGTACCACATTCAATTGCTGAGATAACATCCTTTGGAACTCCCAATTCTTCAGCTAGTTCTTCTTGTGTTTTTCCTTTAACTTTCCGATATCCAAGTATTATATCTTTAAGATCATCAACAATCATACTTCTACCTCCACACAAATCTCTATTTTTTCATGAATAAATAATTTTATGTAAGTATTACTAACTATCATTGGAAACATTAGAGTGCAAAGAAATTTGCTTTTATTGAAAAAAATATTATTCAAAAAAGAAAAATAGGGCTGTAGTGTGTAAGCAATGAAAAAGTTTGGATGGTGGAGATATTTGTGATAATCAAAGAAGCTATTAATGAAATTATCAACAGTGTCAAAAAAATTCAATCTGAGATAGATTATTCAGCTGCTGAAAAAATGGTGGAATTAATATTAAACTCAGAAAATGTTTTTGTAATTGGAGCAGGACGATCTGGATTGGTTGCTAAGGCATTTGCAATGAGGCTTATGCATTTAGGAATAAGTGTTTATGTTGTGGGTGAAACAATTACTCCAGCAATAAGGAAAGGAGACAGTTTAATAGCTATATCAGGGTCTGGAGAAACAATCTATGTTGTAAATGCAGCTAAGATTGCTAAAAAGAGAGGATCAAAAATTATATCAATTACATCTTACCCAAATTCAACTTTAGGAAAACTATCAGATTTAACAATTGTTATTAAAGGCAGGACAAAAATAGATAAGGAAAAAGATTATCTAACTAGACAAATAAAAGGGCAACATATATCAATGGCACCATTAGGGACAATATTTGAGATTTCGTGCCTGGTGTTCCTTGATGGCGTTGTTGCAGAATTAATGACCAGGATGAGTAAAACTGAAGAAGATTTAAGAAAAAAACACAATGTTTTAGAGTGAAATACGGTGAGGACAGGTATAAACATTAAACCTTCTATCTCTAACAAAACCAACAATGGTTATGTTGTAGTCTTTAGCTAAAGACAGTGCAGAATACATAGGAGCTGCATTTGAAATTACTATAGGTATTCCTAATCTCGTAAGTTTTAAAATTAAGGAATCAGATACCCGACCACTATAAACAACAAAACTTTCAGAAAAATTTAAATTTTTTAATATACCATGGCCAAGTACTTTATCTATAGCTGCATGACGACTTATATCTTCCTCAAATATTTTATTTCCATCCGATATTAACCCAGCTATGTGCGTGCCTCCAGTTATTTTCCATATTTTAGCATTTTTTTCCAAGGATTTAAAAGATTCAAAAACATCCTCTGTTGAAATTTTAAGCTTAGATTTCACTGGAGATAAAGGTAAGGAATCTTTATTAACCTTAACTATTATAGTTTTTCCATCAATCTTCAATTCATGTATATTTTTTAGGGATTTAACAATCCCATTTCCAAAAAGGTAACCAATTGTGAATGCTTTCAAAGATTTTGGTGTTATACGATATTTTTTGGTTTTTTCATTTATTTTTAATAAAAATTCTACATCATATGGAACAACTTCCTTTATTCTCTTCTTGGAATTATCTTTAAACCTTAATGCAGATACTTCTCTATACAACATATTTGTATTTTCCAAAGTATGGTGACCTCCTATGTATAGCTTCTATAAATAATTTTTTTAACATATAGTTAGATTTACACTTCAAAGCTGGTTTTAGATCAACTAAATTGTCATTTCTTAAAAGACATGGCTTTATTTTTGCATCAGGTGTTATTCTCAACCTAGTGCAATTTGCACAAAAAACAGAATTATCCATTGGTCTAACAATTTCAATTTCACTACCGTCAATAAAGTATTTCTTACGTCCATGCATAAATTTCCTTTCCATGACTTTTTCTGCTTTTTTACGTATCTCCTCTTCAATGGAATCTAAGCTTTTATAATATTTCTCAAAATAATCCGAATTATCATCTATCTTAACCAATTCTATTATTTGTAAAATTGCTCCATGCTCTTTACAAAATTCAAATAAATCCCAAACTTCATTTTCATTTATGTCTTTAAGAATTAGCATGTTGATCTTTACAGGGTGTAAACCTGCTTCAATTGCTTTTGATATCCCCTCTTTAACTTTGTCCAAAAAATCTTTTCCAGTTATAGATTTGTATATATGATTTTTCAATGAATCAAGACTTACATTTATTCTGTCAAGACCTGCTTTTTTTAACTTATATGCATAATTTTTAAGATATACTCCATT
Source organism: Methanothermus fervidus DSM 2088 (assembly GCA_000166095.1). Lineage (NCBI taxonomy): Archaea > Methanobacteriati > Methanobacteriota > Methanobacteria > Methanobacteriales > Methanothermaceae > Methanothermus > Methanothermus fervidus. The sequence goes on from CP002278.1 coordinate 1,111,044, forward strand.
AGTTGTCATTGAAATATCTTTAAAATTAAGAGAGTTTAAGGCAGAAATAATTTCAACTATATCTTTTCTTATTAAAGGTTCTCCACCAGTAATCTTTACTTTATTTATATCAAATTCCTTAGCCACCTTACATATCCTATAAATTTCTTCTTTGGACATTTCATAATTAGTGGGTAAAGTACCTTCCTTATGACAATATATACAGTTAAGGTTACACCTACGTGTTACAGATATTCTTAAAGACTTTATAGGTCTTCCAAACCTATCTTTAATCATTTTAATCTCCTAATGAGCTAGTAAAATGTGTTTAAATTCTCAGTAAAAAAGTTCATCATGGCTTTAGCTCAGCTAACCCTCTTTTCATCACTCATAACAGTGGACTACCCTACAGAATCTACTTGAGCTACTCCCTACGGAGCTTCCTGCTTCATAGAGAAAACTTGCCCAAACTATATCCCTACAGGAGATAGTTTTGAGTAGAGTATTCTTTTAAACAGGCTATCAGGGCTACCCCATACTCTCAACAGTATTCTATATATTCTACATGCTGATATATAATCCCTTAGTTTATTCTTACATGTTAGAAAATAATTATAAACATGCCTACAAATCTCTAAACTTTCCAATAGCTTATTTTTTGTTTTTTACTTGGATAAAGTCTGGATTTATATAAGTATATTCATGAAAAAAGTAATGGATAATATATAGTTTTCCTTTAGGAATTATTGCGTTGGAGAAAGAAAGAGTAGAAAAGAGAGTTTGTATATTTTTTAGAACAAGTGTTAGTTTTGTACTTCATCTATATAAATACTTTTCCTATTTTTTCATCCCTGATAGAAATAAGGCTTTTTTATGAGGTTTTTGTCTGAAAAAAAATTAAGCGATATATAAAAAAGAATCACCAAATATCAATAAATCCACGTTCATGCCCTTGGCCTGTGAGATGCAATGCATATCTAGCTATATACCTAAATTCTCCCCTCGGAGCTATGTATTTACTTATCTCCCTCATCTGTGGATTAAAGCCCTCAATTTCATATTTTATTCTTAGATTTAATGGAATTCCATTCTTTGATGGATTTTTAACAATCATTGTTCCAGATACTGCATATCCTCTCAGATATTTACCAAGATTTATTGTTTTTGTTTCATTTGGTTTTAGAGTTATTGTTAATTCCTTATAGCTAACTTTTTTCCCATCATCAGGATTTGTGTAGACTGTGATGTAATATTTTATGGTTATTTTTGATTTTCCAGTATTTGTTAGAGTTATATTATAATCTAATGATTCATAGTGTATATTATCTGGTATATTATTAAAGAAAACATTTGAATTATCTACACTGATGTTAGGGTATTCACGAAATGCTGAAACATAAATAGCACCGCCTAATTTAGCTTTATTGTACTTAAATATAGTATTTGTAATTGTTAAATCATCTTCATCTGTGATAATGGCACCGCCCCTAGTAGCAACATTGTTATCAAATATACAATTGTTTATTATTATTGAACCACCGGGATTGTTAATGGCACCTCCGCTTACGCTAGCACTATTATTCTCAAACTTACATTTATCAATTGTTAAACCACCAGCATTGTCAATGGCACCGCCTTTATATTTAGCCCTGTTCTCTACAAATAAGCATTTAGTTAAATTTGTAGGGGCATCAATTCCATTATCAATTGCTCCTCCATGATAACATGCTAAATTATTCCTAAATATACTGTTGTATACTGTAAGATTAACAGAATTAGAAATAGCACCGCCACATTTACTAGCATAGTTATTTTCAAAACTACAGTTCTTAACCTCTAGATATCCTTCCCTATCTAACGTGGGTGAATTTTCATAACCATAATTGTAGATTGCTCCTCCATCTTCACTAGCATAATTATCCTTAAATTTACAGTTCTCAACCACTAAATATCCATTATTATTTATTGCACCACCTTCTGTTCCATTTCCATTGGTCAATGTTAAATTTATCAACCTTACATTTGCACCGCCGAAAATTGTGAATATAGGGCCTTCCCTCTGAGCATCAATTACAACTCCATCCTTATCTTCACCTACAATAGTTAAATTCTTATCTATCACAATTCCTGAAGCATAATATGTCCCATTATGCATAAATATTGTCTCTCCAGGATTAGAGTATTTTATTACATCTTTAAGAGTGCTATTCCCTGGATAAACTTCTTTAACTCCATATGCTTGAGAAATTGCCAACAGAACTAGCAATGTTGAGAGGATTAATACAGCTTTAGACTTCGTTTTAACACGTCCTCTTTATTTTTAGTTTGTATTCAAAACAAATATTATTTTTTACTTCGACTATATATATATCTTTTTATTTAGTTTTCTCTCTCCTAAAACCTCATTGGGAAAATATTTGAAGCCTCTTCTGTCATGGTAACTTTCAAAATTCAGAACTTCTCTTTAAAAAAAATGGGTAAATAAATCCCCCCGAATTATGTGTAAGATTCTCACTCTATTATCAATACACTATATGACAGAAAAAGAACATGAATGATACGAAAATTATCTAAATCACAGAATAAATACATCAAGACATTTATATATGGTGAGAAACAAATGTAAAGGTCATTTAGTATTAAGAAATAAAGAGTTTTGGAGGTCTGTATATGAAAATAAGCGCACAGAATAGGCTTAAAGGCGTAGTAAAAAGGATAGAAAAAGGACAGGTCGTTGCTTTGGTACAAATTGAGATAACAACGCCAACGGTTATGACTGCTTTAATAACAAAAGATGCGCTAGACGAACTTGAACTCAAAATCGGCGATGAAGTCAAGGCGATAACAAAAGCAACTGAGATAATGGTATCAAAAGAGTGAACTTCGGTCGAGGTTCCGTCCACAGAACATCACGCACTACACTCCGAGAATTCATCTTTGAGTGCGAAATACATGACCAGTAGGCTGCTGGACAATTCATTCTTGATATGAATACCTTCAGCACCTCATTTTTGTCTAATTACTGCTTAGATATCTCATAATCCCTGGTATATATATGTGCTACTCCTTTTTTCTTTCTTTTTCTCCTTCATAATCTATGGTAAGAGAGAACTTAATGTAAGGCATTATTCAAGTTATTAGATTGATTCAATTTTTATTAACGAAATGTATTTATAAACATTACGATAAAAAATAAAGTGAAAATACTTAATTAGAATGACTATCGTATAGGTTACTATGAACATCGAAATAGACACAAAACCTTTTCTCAAATATATACGCAAAATAGAAAAATTCACTGGATTTGCAAGCCCAGGAAGTGTTATAGGCACCCAGATGTATATGATAGCTAAAAAACTCCTTAATTTTAAAGAAGATGAAGACATATATGTCACCTGTGAAACAAGCAATTGTTTACCCGATGCTTTCCAAGCTATTTGCAAATCTACGATAGGAAATGGAAAGTTATCTATATATGATACTGGAAAGATGGCTGTAACTATCAACAAGAAAGGTGCACCTGGTGAAACTGTTAAAGGTGTAAGAATAATCCTTGATCCAAATAAAACACGTGATTATCCAATTATTCATAAGTGGTATTTTAATACAGAAAAGGTGCCAGCAGAAAAAGTAATTCCTGAATTAATAAAAGCAGGTGCGAAAATATATTCTTGGGAATATAAAGATGTTAAAGTTCCTAAAAATACAAAAAAAGTTGTTAAAATATGTAAAATATGTAAAGAACCATATATAGCCAGAAATGAATATTATGTTTGTCCTCAATGTCATAATAAAAAGAAAGAGGGATAAAAATGGGATTTTTATTAAAACCAAAAAGATTTTTTCATATGCCTTTAGAAGCAGATGTTATACGCCCTGATTTATTCACTGAACTTAATTTAAAAGAAATTAAAAAACTTGAAGTTTATGAAGGAAATAGAAAAAGACCGTTAGGTGACTTATTTGAAATAAGCAAAAATTCTCTAGCAGATGATATAATTCAGATCGATGGCGATGTTAGTAGAGTTAAATACATTGGCGCGAAAATGAAAGAAGGACAAATAATTATTAATGGAAATGTAGGACTTCAGCTTGGAAGTGAAATGAAAGGAGGAAAAATAAAAGTAAATGGCAATGCGTCATCATGGATAGGTATGGAGATGCAGGGAGGTATTATAGAAATAAATGGAAATGCTGGAGATTATATTGGATGTGCATATCGTGGAAATTGGCGCGGCATGAAAGGCGGAAAGATAATAATAAACGGAAACGCTGGAAACAATGTTGGTGGAGGCATGGTGGACGGAATCATCCATATAAAAGGCAATGTAGGAAATTTCTGTGGCATTCAGATGAAAGGCGGAGAAATAATTGTAGATGGCAATGCTGGAAGGGCACCTGGCGCAGAAATGGTTGGTGGAAAAATTCAGATAAAAGGAAAAATAGATAGTTTACTCCCTGGATTTAAACATATAGAGACGTTAAAAATTGATAATTTACTTTTTATGGTGTTTGAAGGAGATTTATCAGAAAAAATACATAATGGTAAACTTATGATCAATAAAAATAAAAATATGCATATTGTAACAGGCAGTGTTCCTAGAAAACAAAAATTGACAGAAAAAGGTCTTGCAGTGATATATAACAGTGGTAGTACTATTAAACAAGGAGAAATCATCAAAGGGGGTAAAAAATTAACTTCTGATTATATAGAGGAATGTGCGCGTTGTTATATTAATCCTTCAGATCTTGCACTTATTGGGAATCCTAAAAAAGTAGTTGTAGAATGTGAAAATAGGAAAGTAGTGCTAAAAGCTGTTGCAGACCCTGATATTCGTGAGGGAACAATATTTATACCTAGAAGTATATGGGCAAACGTACTAACTCCTTCGTACACAGAATCAACAGGGTCACCTATGTATAAAGGTGTTTTAGTATATGTAAGAAAAGCTTCATCATCTGACAAAATATTAAGCGCTGAAGAAGTTATAGAGTCCATGGGGGGTAAATAATTGAAAGTATATAAAAATATAACATGTCCTGTTTGTGGTGGGGCCTGTGACGATATAGTTGTAATGTATGATGGTACTTCAATAAAAACTAGAAATGCCTGTAGAGAGGGAGCTGCAAAATTTAAAGAAATTGTAAGTCCGCATAGGATTAGATCTCCCCAATTAAAAACTTCTAATGGTAAATTTAAGACTGTTAAATGGAATGAAGCTATAAAAAAAGCCGCTGAAATTTTATCTGAAGCGAAAAGACCTGTTTTATTTTTAGGAAGTGAAATGTCTATAGAAGCTATGGCTGCTGGTCTTGAGCTTGGAGAATATATTAATGCAGTTGTAGATTCAAACGCAACTATCTGTCATGGTCCAACATTAATGGGAATACAGGAAGCAGGCATAAGCGCTGCCACTGCCGGAGAAATAAAAAATAGAGCAGATGTTATTATTTACTGGGGCGCTAATCCTATGGATTCAATGCCAAGGCATATGTCTCGTTATACTACATTTATGAGAGGATTCTTTAGAGAAAGAGGGAGACATGATCGTACTATAATTACAGTAGATCCTCGTAGGACAGCTACAGCTAAAGCTTCAGATATACATTTACAGTTGAAACCAAATTCTGATTATGAACTGTTTTCTGCAATACTGACAGTAGTAAGAGGACATGAACCTCATCCCTTTGTTGAAGAAGTTACAGGGATACCAGTGGAAACCATCAAAAAAGTTGCAAATATAATGATGAATGCACAGTTTGGAGCTATTTATGGTGGTTTAGGGCTTGCATCATCTGAAGGTAAACACAGAAATCTTGAAATGGTTCTTAAGCTTGTAGCAGCGCTTAATGAACATACTAAATTTACTATTGGTGCTATTAGAGGACATTGTAATGTCGCTGGATTTAACCAATTAGCATCATGGGAATATGGTTTTCCATTTGGAGTTGATTTTACAAGAGGTTATCCCCGTTATAATCCAGGTGAAACAACAATAGTCGACTTATTACGAAGAAAAGAAGTTGATGCACTCTTTGTAATTTGTTCAGATCTCGCAGCTCATCTTCCATATGAGTGCGTTGAATATATGAAAGAAATTCCAGTAATATGTATAGATATATCTCCTTGTCCTACAACATTGGTAGCAGATGTTATAATTCCTGGTGTAATAGATGCGATGGAATCAAGTGGCACATTTTATAGATTTGACAATGTTCCAATCTATCATAGAGCATTCACATCATCACCCTTCCCTGAAACAAAAAGCAATGAACATACAATTAGACAAATACTTGAAACAATAAAAAAGATTCGTAAAGAGTAAGATAGACTTGACAATGCTTTCTCATACTATTTAGTCTATTTTGAGCACTCCCTACGAGCTTCTGATTCATAGAAAAAACTTGCCCAAACTATATCCCTACAGAGATAGTCCTAAGTAGAGTATTCTTTTAAACAGGCTGTCAGGGCTGTCCCAACTCCTCAACAATATTCTACATGCTGATATATAATTTCTTAATTTATTTTTAATCCTTTTGATGTTTCTCTTGAATTTACTTTCTTAACTATCCATCTAGAACCTTCTTTCCAAGCTTATGATTTTTAACCATATTCTCTATTGTTAAATCTTCAACACATAAAGTATATTCATGAAAGTATGGATTGATATATATTTTCTTAATTTATAGAGTATTTTTGGGGAGAGAAAAATGAAGATAATATCAGTAATAGGTAAGAAAGATACTGGTAAAACAACGTTGGTAAGAAAAATAATTGAAGGGCTAAGGAGTAGAGGTTATAAAGTTGCAGGATTAAAACATGCGCATGTGTATTTTGATTTTCGTGATAAAGACACTGGCAAATATAGAGAAAGTGGTGCTGAAATTGTAGCTGGGTTAGGTAAGGAAACATTTATATTATTGGATAAAGAATTAAAGCCAGAATATTTAATATATTTGATTTCATTTATTCAAAATCCAGATTTTTTGGTTATTGAGGGTTTTAAGACATGGAAATTTGCAAATATTTCCACATCTCCGGAAGTTAAGAATAAATTTACAATAGCTACTGTTGATGAAAATTTTGAAATTGAAGAACTGTTGGATTTAATAGAGGAAAGAAGTTATGGATTGTTGCTTAACTTAAATTGTGGTAAGTGTGGATTTGACACATGTGAGGAGTTTGCTATTGCAAAAATTAAAGGTGAGGATGTAGAATGTAAAAGTCAGCCAAAAGATGCTATGTTAATTGTAGATGATGTTCCAGTTCCTTTAAATCCATTTGTACAGAAAATTATCGCCAGTACGATTACAGGGATGATAAAAAGTCTTAAAATGGAAAAAAGCAAAATAAACAATATAAAGCTTTTTATAAAAAATTTAGAATAAAAATTTTATTTCTTCTTCTTTTATTAATCTTTCACAATAATAACATCTAAGAGTTACTGGTTCTTTGTCAACAACGTAAAATTTTGTTTTTATTGGTTCATCAGCATTTGATATACAATTTGGGTTTGGACATTTAATTAGACCTTCTATTTCATCCCTCAATTGCACTTTTTCTTTTTTAACAACTTCATAATCTCTTATAATATTTATCGTTGCTTTTGGAGCTATCAATGCTATTTGATCAACTTCTTCAGAATGTAATTCGCGATTTTCAATTTTTACAATGTCTTTTATTCCCATCCGAGATGATTCCATGTTTATTCCAATGGTTACTTTGTTTTTACCTTCTGGTATTTTAAGTATTTTAAGTACTTGTAATGCTCTACCGGCCGGTATGTGATCAATTACAGTGCCATTCTTTATTGGTTTTACTTTTAATTCCCTGATTTTTCTCATATTAGATTCCCTGCCTCTATTTTTTGAGAAATGCATACTCTATATATTTTGCAAATACAGGTCTAGTTATAAATACTCCTATTAACACTCCTATGACTGTTGTGAATGCAAATCCGCTCAGCACTCCCACACCAGTATATCCTCTAGTAAGTCCTACATATGCTAGTGGAAACATTGCAGCTATAAAAGTTCCAGCTGAAGCAAATATTATGAAAAATGCATTTCTAATCCTATGTCTCAATCCATACACTGATTTTGCTCCTAATTTTCCAATAACTTCATCTGTAATTATTATTTGATCATCCACCCCAGTACCTATTACAGCAAGGATACCGGCAATTGCTGGTAAATCTATATTCCATCTTATCACAGAAGCTACTCCAAGAACTAATATGACTTCTGATAATGAGGTTAAAATTATTGGAAGTGCTAATTTAATGTTCCTATACCTTATAGTTATGAAAATTGAAACCGCTATTATTGCCAATGCTCCAGCTATTACAGCGCCTTTTGAAAATTCTTTACCAAGTTCGGGTGATATATTATCTATACCTACTATTTTTACTTTTACAGGTAGTGTACCTGCCTTCAATATTGTTTCAACTTCTTTAGCTTCAGCTTCGGCATATTCTTTATTTGGAGCATATCCACTAACTTCAACCTCTGTAACAGGTTTTCCAGCAGCCACATCAGGAGATATTTCTGGAGATGTAATTAATCTATCATCTAAATACATCTTAACTGGTTGTCCTGCTTTACCTTTGGCAATATCTGCAAATCTTTTGGCAGCATCTGGTGACAACCTGAATGGTACTTGCCATTTATTACCTGTTACAATAGGTGGCTGTACACTTACAATGTCTGCACCAGTGAAAACAACTTCATTTCCTATCTTAGCTTCAAATTTTCCAGGGGTTCCAATTATCTTAGTAACTTTTTCAGGTTGAACACCTGCAATTTCTACAAGTACATATTGATTCCCACTTGGCCGAACCTTAACATCCTTAATACCAAAAACATTCAACCTTTTATCAAGTATTGAAACAACAGTGTTCATAGTGTCCTTATCTACAGGCTTCTCTAGTTGTAATTGTACAAGAGATCCACCTTTGAGATCTAATCCCTGTTGGATTCCCAGGACTGTAATAGAAATTATACTTAATATTGTGAGGATTATCAAAAGTAAAACTCTTGGTTCTTTAATAAATTTTGTAAAATTCATCTTTTGGCCTCCAAATACCATCTAATTATTCCAAGATTCATAAACCAAGTACAAAGGATGTCAGCGAAAATTCCAATAATTAAAACAGCGGCTATATTGCTAAGTGTTTTAGCCTGTGGCATTATGACCATAGTCACTATGTAGAGGCATGCCATAGAAACTATTGCAGTTATGGACATAGTAATACCAGTCTTCATTGCATTTATAGCTCTTGATGTAATACTACCTCTTTTTCTTTTTAAAACTCTTGTAGTTAAAAGAATATCTGTATCTACACTATAACCAATTAACATCAAAATTGCACCTACAGAGGCAACAGAAAGTGGGATTCTAAGTATTGACATCCCACCCAGTGCTACTATAATGTCACAAACTGCAGCTAAAATAACTGCTATGGATGGGACCACATCTCTAAACGCTATAAATACAGCTATAGACATAAATAGAAATGCAAAAGCCAATGCCCAATATATTTGAGCCAATGCTTCTTTACTAAGTACTGGTCCTACTGATCTACATCCTATAATTGTAGCTTTTCCTTTCAAATCTTCTGACAATTTTCCAACATCTATTTCTTTTCCAACTTCTACTGTAACCTTTGTTGGAGATGTAAACAATACAGTCACATCTGAAGTGTTAAGACTCTTAATAAATAGTGATTTCAATTCCAACTCATTCATAGGTTTCTCTAATTTTAATTCAACCATTGATCCTCCTTTAATATCTATGCCTTTCTCAATCCCATTTACAGCAATAATAAAAATTGAAAGTAATGTAATTGTAACAGGGATTAATATTAGGAGTTTGTAAGATTTCATTAATTTTTTAAACATTAATTTCACCCAATTTTTTTATTGTTTCTTCCTTAATCTCTTCTTTATTTTTATCTCTAGTTTTTATACTAAATGCTCCAATAACTTTCCCATTTTTTGAATATATTTTCTCTTTCATTGTTTTGATTGCATTGTCACCGCCATGAGCTGCCATAGTGACAAAAATTACAACATTTTTGTTTGAAAAATCAGAATTATCGATAAATGTTAAAATAGCAGGCGCAGGATTTCTTGCCCACACTGGAGAACCAATATATATTACATCATACTTCTTTAAATCTATAGATCTTGGGGTTATATCTGTTTTTTTCTTTAGTAGTGCATCTACTATAGCTAAAAAAATTCCAAAGAATCCTCGCCTATTTTTAAGATCCTCAATTTTAACAAGTTCAGCTTTAGTTTCTTTAGCTATTGTTTTTGCCACAACTTCAGTATTTCCAGTTCTTGAATAATATATAACTATAGGATTTATTTTCATCCTCAAACTCTCCAATTATGGATGTAAACCAAGATTGTCAAGACCTTCAGTCTCATCAAATCCTAGCATTAGATTCATATTTTGTATCGCCTGACCTGAGGCACCTTTAACAAGATTATCTATTACAGAAATTACTACTAATCTATTATTTTTATCTATACCAAAGCCACCAATATGACAATAATTTGATCCTCTTACTGCACTAGGTTCGGGAGTCTCGTCTATAACTATCACAAATGGTTCATTGGAATAATATTCCTTATAAATTTTTTCAATTTTTTCAACATCAATATTTTCTTCTAAAAAAGCATGTACGGTAGTTAATATTCCACGTATGATAGGTATAAGATGTGGTGTAAAAGATACTTGTACATCTGAAATTTTCTTCAATTCTTGTTCTATTTCAGGTGTATGTCTATGTGTTGTAATTTGATATGGAATTATATTATCACTGCACTCTGGAAAATGTGTCATATGGCTTGGATTAATACCTGCGCCGCTTACACCTGTTTTAGAATCTATAACTATCATTTTGGTTAAATTTTTATGGACTAAAGGCAAACATGCAAGTATAGCTCCAGTAGGAAAACATCCTGGATTAGCAACCAAATCTGCCTTTTTTATTTCATCTCTATATAATTCAGGTAATCCATAGACAGCGTCCAGAGGGTGTTCATGTTTTATACCATACCATTTTTCATATACTTCAACATTGTCAAACCTATAATCTCCACTTAGATCTATTACCCTTATTCCTCTCTCTAATATCTTGGGAACAATTTTCATTGATGCACCATGAGGAGTTGCAGTGAAAACTAAGTCAGCGTCAATATCTTCAGGATCAATGTTTTTAAATTTTAATCCTGTGTTTTGTAAGTGTGGATGGATTTTGTGGATAGGAACTCCATCATGCTTTCTTGATGCAGCAGCAACTATTTCGATATTAGGATGTTTTATAAGAAATCTAAGTAATTCGCCACCAGTGTATCCACTAGCACCAACAATAGCTACTTCAGCCATTCAGATCACCATACTAACATTTTTCAATATCATCGAATTTCATCTGTTTAATCTTTTTAATAATTTTACAAGTGCTATCAAGTGGTGACTTCTTATATTCTTTAATTCTAACAACTTTACAATCAATATTCCTTTTTTTTAATTCTTTTTGGAGTTCTTTTTCATCAAAATCTTGATCAGGGCCCAAAGCAATTATATCAGGTTTTATTTTTTCTACGGTTTTGAAAATATCACCTTCACATCCTAAATATGCTTCATCTACAGGTTTTAACATTTTAACAACTTCTAATCTTTGTTTTTCATTTATTACAGGTTTTCTTTTTCTTGCTCTAACTGTTGAATCTCTTGCAACTATAACCACAAGTTTTGAATTTTTACCACCTAATTCTTTTGCTTTTTTTAAATAAAAACCATGCCCTGGATGTATTATATCAAAAGTGCCTGTGGCCATTACTATTTTTCGTATTCTAGAACCTCCTTTAAGTTTATTTTACCTTTATATAGTGCAGAACCAATTACAACGCCATAAACACCAATATTTTTTAATTTTTTAATATCTTCTATTGAGCTAACTCCTCCTGAATATACTATTGGAATATTTACAGATTTAACCAATTTTTTAACGATTTTTGTTTCTATACCACTCATCAAACCTTCTACATCTACATTTGTATATAGTATACTTCCAACACCTATTTTTTGGAATAATTTGGCAAGTTCTATTGGATTTTTGGTTGTGGTTTTGGTCCAACCTTCAACAACGACTTTAGAGCTTTTACTGTCTAGAGCCACCATTATTCTTTCACTACCATAAATATTTACAAGTTTTTCCACAATTTTAGGTTTTTTAATGGCTATAGTTCCTAATATTATTCTTTTTATTCCCAAATTCAATAATTTTTCGGCATATTTTTTTGTTCTAATACCACCACCAAATTGAATTGGAATGGAAACTGTGTTCAATATTTTTTTCACAATTTTTAAATTATTTCCAGTTCCAAATGCTCCATCTAAATCTACAATATGTAACAATTTTGCACCTTTCTTTTCCCACATTTTAGATACATACACCGGATCGTCTATTACCACTTGTTCACTTCCAGGTTTCCCTTGTACCAACTGTACACACTTTCCTTCTTTAATATCTATTGCAGGGATTATTATCATTGAGTTACCTCCTGTGGAACTTCCAGCTTCATCAAAAAAGTATAATCCTAAGTAGAGCATTTTTCTAAATAAGCAGTCAGAGCTACTCCACTCCTCAACAATACTCTACATATAGACTATGTTAGAAAAATAATTATAAACATTCCTACAAATCTCTAAACTTTCCAATAGCTTATTTTTTGTTTTTCACGGGATAAGTCTGGATTTATATGCTATGACATAAAGAAAAGTAATGGATTTATATATAGTTTTCTTAATTTCTAGAGCATTTTTGGAGAGAGAAAGAGGAAGTAAAAGAAGAGTTGTGTATATTTTTTAGAACAAGTGCTAATTTTGTGCTTCATCTATATAAATACTTTTCTTATTTCTCTCAATCCCTGATAGAGTGGAAATCTGTTTTCTCCTATCAAGTTTTTTGGTTTCCACAAAAGCTCCATTAAAATTCAACCAAAATGCTTTAAGATCCTGATAACTTTTCACACACTTACGTATCTTCCATATATTATGAATGTTTAACATTATCTTACAAGAAATCTTTTTTGGAGGTAAGTTATGCATACACCTAAAGTATTGAAAATAGATGAAGTGATAAGGGAATCTAAAGACGTAAAAACCTTTATTTTTAAATGGAATGGAAAAATGCCACAACCTGGGCAGTTTATGATGGTATGGAATTTTAAAGATGAAAAACCTATGTCTGTTTCTTTCATAGACCATGTGGAGAGAAAAATAGGTATTTCAATAAAAAAAGTAGGAGAATTTACATCTGAAGTACATAAATTAACTCCAGGCGACATGCTTGGCTTGAGAGGACCATATGGCCGCAGTTTCAAAATAATCGGTGAAAAAATACTTGCAATCGGTGGCGGAATTGGAATGGCACCGATTGTACCTTTAATTGAAGAAGCAAGAAAAAGAGATGTCAAGGTAGATGCTGTTGTGGCTGCAAAAACTAAAGATGAATTATTATTTTTAAAAAGAATTAAAAAATCTGGTGCAAAAATATTTCCATGTACTGAAGATGGTAGTTATGGATTTAAAGGTTTAGTAACAGAATTTATTTCTAATAAACTCAATGAAAATCAATATGATATGGCTGTTGTATGTGGTCCTGAATTAATGATGAAAAAATTATTTGAAATATTAGATATTCCCACACAATTTTCATTGGAAAGATATATGAAGTGTGGCTGTGGAATTTGTGGCCAATGTTGTGTTGATAAAACTGGTTGGAGAGTATGTGTTGAAGGCCCTGTTTTTTGGGATTATGAGTTAAAAATGATAGAAGAATTTGGAGTCTACAAAAGAAATTCTAAAGGAATTCCAAAAAAATTTTGATAAAAATGCGGAGGATTGATTGTGAAGGCTGATTTGGGTAAAGTAATGACATCGGTCCCATTTTTAACTATAATTCTAGTTATCTTATCATTCATTGTACTTTATCCTTTATTCACGACTTTAATTTTAAGCGCTGTTTTTGCTTATGGAACAAATTTGATTTCAAAAAAATTTGAGAAAAAGGTTAAATATAAATCACTCTCCATAACGATTGGAATGATAACTATAGTTTTGCCAATATTATTTGTTTTATTATTTCTTTTTTATTCGCTTCTAAATGCTTTACCTTCTCTTATTAAAGTTGTAAATGTTCACAGCATAATGAAATACATACCATTTAAAGTACCTACAGATATAATAACAGATTTAACCCATAGGGTTGTAGAATTTGTATTTGTTTATCTATTAGAGCTGGTACGTTCCCTACCAACTTTGTCAATACATCTACTTGTGTTTATTATGTCAACATTTTATTTGGCACGAGATGGAACAAAATTGATACAATATATACGTTCAATATTACCTAAAAATAAAGTAAAACTCTTCAATAAAATGCTTAGAGAAATTGAAGTTACCATAAGAGCAATATTTTATGGACATTTTCTTGCCGCATTAATAGTAGGTATATTTGCTACTATGGCATATTATATACTTGGATATCCATTTCCTGCTATTCTAGGCGTTATAACAATGTTTACAACAGTTATACCAGTTATAGGACCTTGGCCTGTCTATCTTTCTCTTGGAATATATGATATAATTCATGGCAATGTTATTAGAGGGGTTGCAATAATAGTTTTTGGGAAAAGTTTAGGATTTTTAGATGTTTATTTGAGGACAGAATTAGGAGGTAAGTATGCAGAGATTCATCCGATGTTATTTTTAGTAGGTTTTATTGGTGGCCCAATGATTTGGGGGATAGCAGGATTTATTTTAGGTCCATTAATTCTCTGTACAACTCACACTATCATAAAGACATATAAATCTATTGAAACATGAGAGGTTCTTTTAATCTCCAAAATCTACAAAATGCACATCTTTTGCCTTGTGAAGGCATTCTACATATTTCACATTCTCTTAATTCAAAGTCTTTTTTCTTAAAGATTTTTCTATTTCTTAAAAATCCACGAATAAAATTTAACTTTATTCCTGGATTATCTTTTTCCAAAATATCTAAAAATTTTTTGTATTTGATTGATGTAGCTCCTCTTGCATATTTACATTTTTTAGTTACATGCTCAATTTTAGCAAAAGATGCATATAATGATATTTCCTTATCACGTAACTCATACAGAGGCTTAATTTTTTTAACAAACTTATCTTCTGCTTCAAGTAATGGGCCTTGTTTTGATAGATAATCAATATTCCAATGTAAAATATTTGAAAAAACAAAGGCACTTTCATCATCTAAGTTATGTCCAGTAGCTACAGCAGTAAATCCATTATCATATGCAAATTTATTCATAATATATCTCTTTGTTAGACCACAATATGAACAAACAGGTCTCCTTGTTTTTACTTCACCAATACCTCTTCCAAGCAATTTTTTTATTTTTACAATATGTAATGGTAAACCAATTTCACTAAATATTTTCTTGGAGGATTTTTTACACATTTCGGAATAATCCTCTATTCCTAAATCTATATGTAGACCTTCAAATTCATATCCCAGTTTGTTTAGTATGTATGCTAACACTAAGGAATCTTTACCACCACTAACTGCAACTAACAATTTTTCATCCTTTTCTATTAATCTATGTTTATCTATTACATTTTTAACTCTATTTTCACAATATTCTTTGAAATGATTTTCACAAAGATGCATACGTGGATATCTTATAGTTACTTCAGCTTCTTTGTTACAAAATTTACACTTCATTTAATTCCTTCCCAATTTTTTCAATGATAATTTTTGCTAATTTACTTTTCTCCATCAGTGGAAATTCCTCTATATCCTTATTTATTATTGTTGCTTCAATTTTTGATGATCCAAATCCATTTTTTGAAACGTCATTGGCAACAACCATGTCTGCATTGGATTCTCTTTTTAATTTTTTCGCTGAATTTATCAATTCTTCTTTTGTAACATTGTATTCAGCTTTAAAACCAACAAGATAAATATTTGGATTTATTTTTTTTACTTCATTTATTACTTTGGGATTTGGTATGAGTTTTAATTCAATAGGTTTTGAAGATGAGATTTTCTTCTCATAATATTTATAAGGTTTAAAATCAGATATTGCTCCAACAGAGATAAATACATCGTAATCTCTTACAATATCCTTTATCTTATCTAACATCTCCTCTGTTGACAATGCTTTAATTTTATTTATAGATTTGGGTATTATTTCTTCAACTCTTCCAATCAATAAGGTTACATCTGCACCTTGTATAAAAGCTTCCTTAGCAAGCTCTACACCCATCTTTCCAGAGCTTAAATTAGATATACCACGTATGGGATCTATAGGTTCATAAGTACCTCCAGCTGTTATAAGTACTCTTTTACCCTCTAGAATTCTTGGTGATATTTTTCTAAATACATTCAAAACAATATCTTCAATATCTGGGAATTTTGCTTTCCCATCCTCAATTTTTGGATCTACAAAAGTTACATTTTCATATTTTTTATCAATTTCTTCTATTTTGTCTTTTATTGCCTTATACATATGTTCATTCATCGCTGGAACAAAAATTATAGGTGTATTAGCACCACAAGCAGCTAATAATAATGTATTAATGGGATTATCAGCTATCTTACATGCAAATTTAGATATAATATTTGCAGTAGCAGGGGCAACAACTATAGCCTCTGCTTCAGCATACTTAACATGTTCTACCTTACCTGTTAGCTCAAGTACAACCTTCTTTTTGGTTGCAAATTCCATTGCATAAGGATGTATAATTTTGCATGCATCGTCGCTCATAAAGCACTTAACATCAAAACCTCGCCTTTTCAGCTCCCTAGCTAATTTAACAGATTCTATTGCAGCTATACTTCCAGTAACACACAAAACTATCATGCTCATGCTTCATCAACAACTATTGTAGTTTTTTTACCAGTTAATTTTTGTATTATTTCATTTAAATTATTTAGATCTCCCGGAATCCTAGAGCTATCTTCTTTTGCAACCCTTATTTTAAATTTTTTCTTTCCATCAACAGTGTAAACAATATTTATGCCAGAAATTGTTGCAGGAGCTAAAACATCCTCTGCTACAGATCTTAAATCTTTATTTTCACCAACAACTCTAACCTTTTTTCCAATAGCTCTTGCTATTCTTTTAACGATTTTACCACCTTTACCAATTAATTTTCCAACTTCATCTTTTTTTGTAATTATGACTACTACATCTCCCATGTCTATTGCTTTTTTAAATCCAATTTTTCCTTTGCCGATCCTATAGAGTATCTTTGATATTTCATACTCTAGTTTGCTCACCTCTCCTTTCCTAAGTTTTTCTTCACAACCTTGACACAAAATCCCACTTTTCAAACATACATCACATATTGGTAATCCCATTATATAATCACCTCCTATAATTTTTCAAATTTAAGAAATCTAAGAGATTTTAAATGTACTAATAACAATGTCAAAATTTAGTTTTTCTTCTTTAAATTTATTTGGAGGGGCTGTACACAAAACTATATAAGCTTCGTCTCCATGAGGTATCCATACGGCTCTCTGGATTTTTTCTTGTCCGTCACTGACCAGGTATATGCATTCTATTGCCTGATAGCCGTTGAAAGTTACGTTACTCTCTGATATTTTTTGATACCTCGGATCACTGAAAAGTGCTGTGTAAGTCTCCTGATAAGTATCGTATAAACTCTTATTTAATTTCTTTTTTTGTATAACAACTGATACGGTTGCAAAGCCAGAACTATTCACAGATTTTGGATCTGCAACTGCACATATGACATCAGGATTTTTTGGCGTTGCAACTACCCAATCTTTTGGATATTCAAAAGATATATTATCTTTTGAAAAGACATTTCTATCTGTGTTTAATGTATATGCATAACCAAGTATAAAGACAATGGAAAGTAGTAATATGAATAATACAATTTTTCTCAACTGTTTCCCTCCTATCCACTAATATTTTGACTTGGAGTTGGATGGCTTTCAGATGGAGTAGGCTGTTGATAACTTTCAGGCTGGTAACTAATAGTTGGATGTTGATAGCTTACATATCCCTGGGTTTCATTGGCAGTGAAATTCTGTGTGACATTTGTTGCATTACTAATACTTTGTGGAAAGGCTGTTTCATTTACAAATACAACCGGTGTATGTGGTGAAAATTTTAAAACATATAAGCCAAATGCACTTCCTATTGCAAATGCAAGTAAGATTGTAACTAATATTGAACTTTTTATTTTACTTCCTTTATCTTTGTAATCCAAGTAGCTTTCCTTAAGCTCTTTTTTTCTTTTTTCAACTTTTGGTTTTTCTTTCTTAGGACTTTTCATTTGTTCTAAACGATCTAGAATCTTTAAAGCCTTCAATTCACTAGTGTACTTATTTTTGAGATTCCTATAAACATCTTCAGAAATTTTACCTTCCTTAAAATCCTTTTCTAATTTTTCTAATTTTTTTTCTAAGTCCCTTTTGCTAATACCTACCATCCCCTTCGGGATTTTGAAATAATAATAAAATTAAATTTTTTATAAAAAATTGAGCCCTAAGGCTTCATAAATTATATTCAAAAAATTTTGTAGGTAGTACTGTAATGCAATATAATATTTTGTCTCAATAATATAAAATTTTATCATAACTTCACTAATAAAACAAAAAGTTTTTTAGAGAAAATTCACATAAAAATCTCAAATATTTTTGGAGGGCATACATTTAATGATTAAGATTGAATGTTATGATAAAAAAGGTGTTGAGGCATATGATCTCATTGTTAGACAGACAATTCAAGATTTACAATTAATTCATGCCATAAGAAATTTGAGGATATTCATGGATCCCAGAGAACCTGTTTTTATTATAATAGTAGAACCTGAGAAGACACCAGGACCTGTGTATCTTGATGATATATGTAGTTGGGAATACAAGGGCCCTAATCTTTACATAAATGTTGAAAATGAAACATACTTACCAGATTTATTAAGAAAATTACGAGAATTAGGCATGGATGAGAAAGTCAGTCAGCCAAGCAGATTTGAGATAATAATTGAAGATGCAGAAATTGATCCTAAAAAATTTATAGTCCGAGACCCTGCTGAAATATTGAGAATGAAAATTTATGATGCAATTTTTAGAATAATACCTGAAGGATTTAGAGTTATTGAAAATATATCTACTGACGAGTTAATAGGAATGGTTTGTAGTGATACAACGCTTAAAGAAGAATGGATAAAGAAAGGAAAAGCCATGATTGAGGAGATGAGGAGATAAACATGACACCGCGTCAAACTAGATTTGCTCATTTTACTAAAGTACATCCTTGTTTTAATGAAAAATTGCATGATAAGGTTGGGAGGATTCATCTCCCAATAGCTCCCAAATGTAACATCCATTGCAATTTTTGTGTAAGAGAAAAAAGTAAATGTAAAATTAGACCTGGTGTAACGTCTAGGATAATGACAGTTGATGAAGCCATAAAACATGTAGAAAAAGTTACTAAAAAAATGAAAATATCTGTAATAGGCGTTGCTGGTCCTGGAGATCCACTAGCAAATCCAGAAACCTTCGAATTTTTTAAAAAGGCTAAAAAAAAGTTTCCTAATCTTATAAAATGTTTGAGTACAAATGGATTGCTACTACCTGAAAAGAGTGAGGAATTAAAAAAATTAGGAATCAATACAATCACTGTAACTATAAATGCCATTGATCCCAAAATTGGAAAAAAGATATATTCATATGTTTTTTATCATGGGAAGAAATATACTGGAGAAAAAGCTTTTAAAATATTATTAAAAAATCAACTTGAAGGAATAGAGAAAGTATCTGATAAAATATGTGTGAAGGTCAATACTGTGCTTATTCCTGGGCTAAATGATAAAGAGATTGTCAAAATTGCTAAAACTGTTAAGAAAAAAGGAGCTTCAATGATGAATATAATTCCACTCATACCCTTAGGTAAAATGTCAAATTATAGAAGACCTACTTGTGAAGAGTTAGAAAAGGCTAGAAAAGAAGCTGAAAAAATAATACCTGTTTTTAGAGCATGTAGTCAATGTCGTGCAGATGCATATGGAATTCCAGGAGGTAAAGATAAACATTTAGGAATGACACCATGGAGTCATTATTAGCATGTTTGGAATTAAAGTGCATAAAAAAGACGCTCAAAAAGTGATAAAAAAATTACGTAAAAAATCATTGATATCTAAGGATTACAAAATAAAGAGAGATGACAATTTTGTATATATACCTATAAAAAAGATACCAGGAAATTTAAATTATGAAATAGTTGATATTGAGTTTGAGAAAATAAAAAAAGAGCCAAGATCTTTCATTGATTTATTAGAGGGTAAACTCAAAAAAGAAGAAATTAAAAAAATAAAAAAATCTTTTGACATAATAGGTGATATTGTCATTATTGAGGTTCCTGAAGAATTAGAAAAATATAAAAAATTAATTGGTAAGGCAGTGTTAGAATTTACAAAAAGAAAAGCTGTTTACATGAAAAAAAGTAAAATAAAAGGAATTAAGAGAATAAGAGATCTTGAACATCTTGCCGGAGAAAAAATATCGGAAACCATACATCAAGAATATGGCACAAGAATAATGCTCGATGTAAAGAAAGTTTATTTTAGTCCGAGATTAGCAACAGAAAGAGAAAGAGTTGCTAGTCAAGTTAAAGATGGTGAAGTTGTAGTAGATGCTTTTGCAGGTGTCGGTCCTTTTTCTCTTGCTATTGCAAGAAAAAAGAAAGCAAAAAAAATATATGCAATAGATATAAATCCTGATGCAATTCATTATCTTAAGAAAAATATAAAATTAAACAAAGCTTATGAGATAATTCCAATTCAAGGAGATACTAGGAAAGTCCTTGAGGATTTGAAGATAAAATATGATCGTATAATTATGAATTTACCTGCTAAAGCTCACGAATTTTTAGATGTGGCATTGAAATTTTTAAAAAAAGGTGGAGTAATACATTATTATGAATTTTCAAAAAATTTTGATACTCCTATTAATAGGATTAAAGAATATGCATCGAACGTCAAAATTCTCAATAAAAGAAAGGTAAAATCAAAAAGCCCAGGAGTATGGCATATAGCAATAGATGCAAAGATATTATAGAGGGTCAACCAATCCTTTCTCTGTGATTATTTTGGTTATGAGATCACTGGGGACAATGTCAAAGGCAGGATTGATAACATCTACATTTTTTGGTGCAATCCTACATTTTCCATAATATAGAACTTCTTTAGGATTCCTTTCTTCAATTTCAATTTCATTTACATTTGATTCTTCATCAAAGGTACTTGTGGGTGCTGCAACATAAAATGGAACATTATATCTGTTGGCTGAAAGGGCAATCATTAAAGAACCAATTTTGTTGATTACCCCTCCTTTGGCAACTCTGTCTGCACCAATTATAACTTTATCTATATACTTCTTTTGCATTAAATATCCAGCTGCACTATCTACAATAAGTTTTACATTAATTCCCTCTTGCTGCATTTCCCAAGTACTTAATCTAGCTCCTTGACCTAGTGGGCGTGTCTCAGTACATATAACCTCAATATTTTTTCCTTCTTCTTTTGCAGCCCTAATAACCCCTAATGCTGTACCATAATCTACACATGCAAGTGCTCCAGCATTACAATGTGTTAAAATAACATCTCCATCTTCTATTAATTTAGAACCGTGTTTCCCAATTTTTTTGTTTGTCTCAACATCTTCTTTATAAATTTTCAGGGCTTCGTCTATAGGAGAATCAGAATTTACAACCCTATCTACAGCCCAAAACAAATTTATAGCTGTTGGGCGAGTATTTTTTATTTCTTTGGCGGCCTTATTTATATCTTCTCCATTTATTTGTGCTAATGCAACTCCAAATGCAGCTGCAACACCAATAGCTGGAGCACCTCTAACAACCATATTTTTTATTGCATAAACGACATCTTTATGATTTTTACATTCAAAATAGGTAACCTCGTCAGGCAACTTTCTTTGATCTAAAAGTAGAAGTTTGTTATCTTCCCAAATGATTGTTTTCATGTTATCTTTCCTCTATTAGTAGTTAAGAATGCTTTAACAAGCATTCTCTTCTTAACTTTAATAATTCTTTTTTCTTCTTTTCAAAGTCTTCAGGTTTTTTAACAATTTTTCTAATCTTTTTATGGATACATTCAACAACTTCATCTTTGTGGATCCAGAAACAATTTTCACAACTCCATACTTTCTTTTTTTTAATCCAATATCCACCAGTTGATTGGTCACCACAGGGATAAAAAGGACAGAAACAAAACATACAATTTTGGTATGGGAAATGACATGGATAATATTCACATTCTAGATTAGGACCTTTCTGAATTTTTCCTTCAAGGTATCTTTTGTAGTAATCACGTGCCAATTCATTAATTGGTTGTTTAATAACATAGCCTCTAGGAGTTATCATGTAATTATTTTCTATGTATGTTAGTTTATTTCCAATAATTACAGTTGTTGACATGTCTATTTTTTCATTTTTTAAATTTTCAAGTTTAGTAATTTTCTTTTTTTCATTTCTAACAATTCCTACTGGTGTATCTGGTTTTAAATATTTGAGAAGCAAATCACAAACTTCAAAAAACAATTTTTTTCTTTTTTTGCTTGAAGGATTGTAAAGAACTATAATCATGTGGGATTTAGCTGCATGTTTAATTTTTTCTTTTATTTCATATACGGGTGTAAGTATGTCACTAAGACTTATTACAGCAAAATCATGTAGAGGTGCACCAACCTTAGATGCAGCATAAGTTGCAGCTGTAACACCTGGAATTACTTCTATTTCAAGGTCTGAATATTTTCCTATTAATTGAAAAAGGACGTTTGCCATTCCATATACACCAGGATCACCAGAACTAATAAGTGCTACATCTTTACCTTCATAATGTTTTTGTATTGCTAATTCAGCCCTCTCTATTTCATCACCCATTCCTTTAACTATCACTTCTTTACCTTTAACTAAATCCTTTATCATTTCAATATATTTTTTATATCCTATAACTACATCAGATTTTTTTAAAGCTTTCAAAGCACGCAAAGTTATATCTTCCCTACTAGGCCCTATACCAACAATTCTTATCAACAATATCACCTATCTATGACGATAATTTTGTTATGGAAATTATTTTAAGAGTGGCAACATCTATTCGAACTTTCTTGTCTTCAATAACCTTGCCTTTTGCAGAAGCTTTAATTAGGAATTTTTCACCAGGTTTAATTATTATTTCTCCACCTACATTAGTCATGTTTTCCTTAAAACCTGTGGCGGTAATATTTAAATCTACATTTTTTCCTATTTTAGCTCCATATCCTACAACAATCATTGTATTTGTATCTATTCCATCTACCTTTGCAGCACTTCGTAGTGCATTAATGAGTTCAATTTTGTTTTCTACAACATAATTTTCAGGAGGTCCACGTAATACATTGGCTATTTTTTCTTTTATTCCATGAAGAGGCTTTAGCATGTTCAGTTGCATATTTATTAAATTATTTATATCTGGAGTTTGGGAAGTAACAAAGGTGTAAGATACGATTATCCCTAATTCGAAAAAAATTATGAATATTATCGCTAAGAACACTGTCCTTAAAACTGACAAGCTTATCACCTTTAACACTTTTCAAAGATAATCTAGGCTATAATAATTTTTAAGCTAATAATTAATTAGCAAATATATTTTTGCTTTATGTTGCAGGAAGTTTTTCAACAGAAAGTACTTTAATTTTTGAGTTGTGTAAAACTGGCACTTGACCAGGAGTTGGTCTTATATTATGTATTTTCTGGAATTCTGTCTGTTCCTGAAAAGTACCTGAATTTATTAAATGTATACCTTTATATTTTTTATAGTCATTTATATGTACATGTCCAGCATGGAAAATATCTGGAATAGTATCAATCACAAGATGATCTTCTGGTTCTGGAGCTATTGGAGTTCTAAGTCCATATATTGGTGCCAAATGTCTTTTTTCAAGTAATTCTGCCATTATTTCAGCAGGTTTATCATGTGAAAAATTAGCTGATATTGCCATATCGTCAAAACTTCTACCATGATATATCATAATTTTTAACCCATCAATACATATAATAGAAGGATTGCTAACAAATTCTGCATTTGGTAGATCATATAAGGCTTTAGCATATTCTTTTTCTAGGGGTTGTTGAGGTTCTGCAATTCTTGAGGCATCGTGGTTTCCAGGAGCTATTATTATTTTTATATCCTTCCTTATCTCTCCTAATAAGCGTGCAGCTTCCTCATATTGTCCTTCGATATCTTTTATTGCCAGTTCTTTTTCTTGCCCCGGATATATACCTACACCGTCAACAATGTCTCCAGCAATTATAATATATTCAATTTCTCCAGCTATATTTCCCCCTTCATTTATCCATGATATTAGTTTTTCAAAGGAATTTTCAAGAAATTTAGAACTACCTATGTGTAAATCCGAAAGAAAGAGTATTGTACAATTTGAATTTTTTTCTTCGATTCTGGGAATTCCTGGTTGTATAATCTCTGAAGCAGTGACAAATCTTCCATTTTTTTTGCCTATGACGCCTATTACTTCATCTTGCACTATATTTTCAGTTTTTTTAAACAAATCCCCATCTTTATTTACAAATACTATACATTTACCAGTTTTATCTTCCAGTTCAATAATTTTATGATTTTTTTTGGTTGTCCTAACTTCATTTACAATTCCAGCTATTTTTACTTCATTGTCACCAATATCTTTTATGTCTACAATTTTACCAAGTCTTTTTTCTAGTAACCCTCTCAACTTTTCATATCTATTGTGAAAATAATTAAGTAAATTTTTGATATCTCCATCAGAATTTAGACTTTCAATATTCTTTATTATCTCCAGTTTGCTTCTCTTTTTCTTAATTTTTATTTTAGGAACTTGAGGTTTTTTCTCTATAAATACCTCTTCTACAATTTCATTAGTTATCAATGGAAATTCTAAATTTCTTTCAACATAATCTTTCAGTTTAGAAATTATTTCTTTATCACTATTATCTAGATCTTTGAGTTTTTCATAAGCCTCTGGAGTAATCAATATATCATTCTTACTTAATTCTTCTAATAAATTAGATCCCATGTTTTCTAGAACTCCTCATGATAATTAAAATTAATTTTCAAAAAAAGTAATAGTCCCGGGCGGAGTCGAACCGCCGTCACCGGGTCCAAAGCCCGGCAGGATTACCACTACCCCACGGGACTATATGAAATATCAGTCAGTAAAATTATGATATAAATCTTATTAATAAATTTTACGGTGAGGTAGATTGTAAATTAAAGCCTTTACTACAAAAAATTTTTAGAAGATCTCTCAAAACTTTTATAAAAATGAGTTTCACTTATAACTTATAAGTTATAACTTATAACTCTCTAAGTTTGACTTAA
The DNA here is from genome assembly GCA_000166095.1 of Methanothermus fervidus DSM 2088. Lineage (NCBI taxonomy): Archaea > Methanobacteriati > Methanobacteriota > Methanobacteria > Methanobacteriales > Methanothermaceae > Methanothermus > Methanothermus fervidus. The sequence continues at coordinate 1,136,494 of CP002278.1, forward strand.
ATCAATGACTTTAAACTGTCAGATAAATAATTTTGGTTATGAAAAATTAACTCAACTAATTTTACAAAATTGTTTTCCCTAAATGTTGTGTGTTATCCAACAGAAATTTATAACCCAAAATTAATAAATTTATAGTTTGATAAAATAAAAAATTCATGGTGATCGTTTGTTAATAAAACAACGATTTGTATTAGATACTAGTGCATTTACAGATGTTGAATTGAGAAATAAACTTGGCGATGGTGATTTAACTAAAACAATAGAAAATATGGTAGATTTAATTGCTAAAGCTAGAACAAAGCTTAATATAAGTTGTCACATGCCTCCAGTTACATATAAAGAATTAATAGATTATATATCCCTATATGATTGTCCAGAAGAAATTAAAACAAGATTAGATACATGGATTGTCAAAAAAACGCCTAATCGTTATGAAACCAAAATACCTTCTCAAATATTCTATGAATATGTGAGAGACATGAGAGAAAGAATTAATAAAGGCATGAAAATTGCTGAGGAGATGATTTGGGAAGCTGCAACAGAATCTCTAGTCATGAAATCAAGAGGACATGAAAGACAAAAAATAGAGGTTAATACAATTGGAGAAGCAATAAGAGAATTTAGAAAAAAATATAGATCAGCGTTAAGAAAGGGGACACTTGACAGTGCTCCAGATTTGGATGTACTTTTATTGGCTAAAGAGTTAGATGCAGGTGTTGTAGCAGCTGATACAGGAATTAAATCATGGGGGGAAAGATTAGGGTTAAGATTTCTTGATGCTACATCTTTTCCAAAAATGATTCAAGAATATCTAAAGTATTATAGATGATGGGGGACATGCATGGAATTAAGAAAACCTAGAGGGACTAGGGACTTTCTATTTGAGGACATGGAATTAAGAAAAAATGTAGAAATGAAATTACGTAATGTGTTTGAAAGATATGGGTATCGTGAAATTAAGACACCAATTTTTGAGCATTTAAAACTTTTCACAATTAAATCTGGAGAAGAAATAAAAGAACAAATGTACCACTTTAAAGATAAAGGTGGTAGAAATTTAGCACTAAGGCCTGAATTAACAGCGCCTATAGCACGTCTTTATGTAAATAAATTACAAAGATTTCCAAAACCAATAAAAATGTATTATTTTGGTAGTTGTTTCCGTTATGAAAGACCTCAAGCAGGAAGATTTAGGCAGTTTTGGCAGTTTGGATGCGAATTGATAGGTGGAAAATCACCTGAAGCAGAGGCTGAAACGATTGCCTTGGCATATGATTGTCTTAAGGAACTTGGACTTAAGAATTTTAAAATACATATAGGACATATGGGTATAGTAAGAGGAATGCTTGAAGAAAATGGTGTTAAAGGTGAAAAGCAGGATCATATAATGACTTTGATTGATAAAGGAGATAAAGAGGAGTTATCTAGATATTTAAATGAGATATCATTTCCTAGTGAACTTCAAGAACTTTTATTTTCATTAATTGAAATGAAAGGGGATTCTAAAATATTAGATGAAATTTTAGATATTGTGGGGTACAGGAGATCTGTCGAGGCTATACAAGAATTAAAAAATTTAGAAAGTTTATTGGAAGTTTTTGGCGTGAAAAATTACCTTATGGATCCAGGCATTGCAAGAGGTCTTGACTATTATACAGGTATAGTATTTGAAATATATATTTCAAAAACTCAGATATGTGGTGGAGGAACATACAATCTAATTGAATTATTTGGCGGTGAAAAAGTAGAATCAACAGGTTTTGCATTTGGGTTTGATAGATTAGTTGAGGCAGTTGGAAATAAAACAGAAAAATTTTCTTTCGCAGATGTTTTCGTAGCTCCAGTATCAGATGAAACAAGAGAAGCAGCTTTCAAAATTGCACAAAAAATTAGAAAATCCGGAATATCAGCAGATGTAGACTTGTCCCGACGCAAATTAGGAAAATTACTTTCATATGCAGATCATTTGGGAGTTAAATACACAATAATTGTTGGTAAAAAAGAATTAAAACAAAAAAGAGTAACTGTTAAAGACATGGAAAGTGGTGAACAAAAAGAAGTTCAAATTGATGACTTATCTGATTATTTAAGAAGGGGGCTCAAAAAATTTTGAATTTTAGACATGAAATAAATGGTGAAAAATTAGTAATTGCAATAGCTCAGGATTTTAAAACAAATAAGGTTTTAATGACCGCATACATGAACAAAGAAGCATTTGAGAAAACACTAAAAACAAAAAAAGCTCATTACTGGAGTACCTCTAGAAAAAAAGTATGGATGAAGGGAGAAACATCTGGCAATATACAAAAAGTTAGAGAGATGTATGTAGATTGTGATAGAGATGCCGTGTTACTCAAAGTAGAACAGAAGGGAGGAGCATGTCATACAGGACATTACTCTTGTTTTTATCGTAAAATAGATATGAATAATATGAAAATGAAAAGTGTGGAGAAACAATTGTTCGATCCTAAAGAAGTCTATGGAGGTACAAAGAATGAGAATAGTGCCTGATACTAGTGTTATCGTTGATGGACGAATTACAGAAATAGTGCAAAAAAAGAAATTTAAAGGATCTAAAGTAATAGTTCCCGCAGCTGTAGTATCAGAACTAGAATACCAAGCAAATAGAGGTAGAGAAAGTGGATTTAATGGTCTCGAGGAACTTAAAAATCTTCAGAAATTACATAAAAAAGGTGAAATTTCTCTAACGTTTGCTGGAAAAAGACCATCATTAGAGGAAATTACTTTGTCAAGAGGTGGAGAAATAGATGCCATGATTCGTGATATAGCAAAAAAACACAATGGAATTCTTGTAACTAGTGACAGAGTTCAGGCAAAAGTTGCTGAAGCACAAGGTCTAGAAGTTATTTACATTAAACCACAGGTTCTAGATTATAAAAAGTTGGAGATAATGAAATATTTTGATGAAAACACAATGTCAGTTCATCTTAAAGAAAACGTTGTTCCTATGGCAAAAAAAGGTAAAATAGGTAATATAAAACTTGTTAAAATTGGGTCAAAACCTCTAAATAGGTCAGAATTATCTAAAATGGCTAGAGAGATAATTGAAGCTGCAAAAAGTGATTTAAAAAGCTTTATTGAAATTGAAAGAGAGGGGGCTACAGTTGTCCAGTTTAGAGAATATAGAATTTCTATAGCACGTCCTCCATTCTCTGAGGCTTATGAAATTACGGCTGTAAGACCTGTTGCAAAAGTTTCTTTAGAGGATTATAAGTTACCAAACAAACTTATAAAACGTTTAAAAGATGTTGCAAGGGGTATATTAATTGCAGGTCCACCTGGTGCGGGTAAGAGTACGTTTGCTCAAGCAATAGCAGAATTTTATAAAGAAGAAATGAATTCTGTTGTTAAAACGATGGAATCTCCACGTGATTTACAAGTTAGCGATGAAATTACTCAATATGCTCCACTAGAAAGAGACATGCAGAAAACTGCAGATATATTACTTTTAGTGAGACCAGACTTCACAATTTATGATGAGATGCGAAAAACCAAAGATTTTAAGATATTTGCAGATATGAGACTTGCAGGAGTAGGAATGATTGGAGTTGTACATGCTACAAGGCCTATTGATGCCATTCAGAGAGTTATTGGTCGTGTAGAACTTGGAATGATACCTTCAATTATTGACACCACGATATTCATAAAAGATGGAAAAGTAGAAACCGTTTATGATATTTCATTAACAGTTAAAGTTCCAACAGGCATGACTGAAGAAGATTTGGCAAGGCCTGTAATAGAGGTAAGAGATTTTGAAACAAATGAATTGGTGTATGAGATATATACATATGGTGAACAAACTGTTGTTATGGATGTATCAAAAATTTCCGCACCTAAGAAAGCACCTGTTAGAACATTAGCTGAGAAAGAAATTGAAAGAGAGTTTAAAAAGCGTTTTCCTCATGTAGATGTTAAAGTAAAAATGGAATCTGATAACAGAGCTAAAGTTTGGGTCAATGAAAAATACATACCTCAAATAATTGGTAAAAAAGGAAGAACCATCGAAAAAATAGAGGAAAAGCTGGGTATAAGTATAAGCGTTGAACCACTGGTAGAGAAAAAGAAAGAAAAAGAAATTACAGTAGATGTCAATGATAATCATATAGTATTGAACTTTGGAACTGAAGATGTTGGCAAGTCTTATGATATATTTGTTGATAATGAGTACTTGTTTACAGCTACAGTAGGTAAAAGAGGTACAATAAAGGTTAGAAGAGATATAGATTTAGCAAAGGTTATAGAGAAGGCTATAGAAACTAATTTACCTATCACAGCAAAACCAAGAGATTAGGTGTTAATTATGAAATTTGGAGTTTCTACTTTAGCTTTGTATCCTTCTCCTATAGAAAAAATTTTGGATTTTGTTGAAAATTTAGGTATGGATTATTGTGAAATAATAAATGAATATCCTTTTGATGATTTAAATTATGAAATTTTTGAATCATATTCTTTAGATGTAGTGATACATGCACCAATATCTGATATAAATATAGCCTCACATAATCATGCCATGAGAAGAGCATCTATAGAAGAAATAAAATCTTCGATAACATTAGCATCAAAAATAAATTCTGAAAAAATAGTAATACATCCAGGAATTGTTCCTGTACTTGGAAAAAAATTCATAAATAAAATAGAGAAATACAATATAGATGCATTGAGAGAAATTAGGGACCATGCTGAAAATTTAGGTGTAAAGATATGTTTAGAAAACATGCCTAATCTTGAAGAATGTTTATGTAAGGATCTAAATGAAGTATATAAGATTGTTAATGATTTAGGAATCTATACAACTTTGGATGTTGGCCACGCTAATACTATGGGTTTAGATGTAGAAAAATTGAAAATTGATGACTCTGTTATCCATATACATATTTCAGATAATGATGGTTCTTATGATACGCATGATGCTTTGGGAGAGGGAAATATAAATTTCACAAAGTTGTTTAAAAAGAAATTGAAAAATTATTCTGATACAATTACAATAGAAATAAAAACAAAGGAAGAATTATTAAAAAGTATAGAATATTTGAAAGCAAAAAAGATTTTATAAGTGATAGAGATGAAAATTGCAATTATTGGTGGAACCGGTGATCAAGGTTTTGGACTGGCACTAAGGCTGGCAAAGGCTGGAGAAAAAATAATCATTGGGTCAAGAAGTCGAGAAAGGGCTAAAAAAGCTTGTTCAAAAATCCTTAATATTGTGGAGAATGCAGATATAGAAGGAATGGAAAATAAAGAAGCAGCAAAAGAAGCTGATATAGTGATATTAACAGTTCCACTTCATGCACAGCTAACAACTATAGAAAATATAAAAGATGTTCTTGATGGTAAAATACTTGTGGATGCTACAGTGCCATTAGAATCTTCAATAGGAGGGTCCGGTGGTAAATACGTTGAATTATGGGATGGTTCAGCAGCCGAAAGAACATCTAGAGTACTTAAAGATAAAAATGTTAAAATAGTAACAGCATTCAATAATATAAGTGCCCACAGTTTACAAGACATAGAGAATGATGTTGAATGCGATTGTTTAGTAGCTGGCGATGATGAAAATGCAAAAAAAATTGTTATGGAACTTGCTGAAAAAATACCTGGAGTAAGAGCAATAGATTGTGGCCCATTAGAAAATTCAAAAATAATTGAAAAAATAACACCTCTATTAATAACTCTTAACATCAGAAATAACATTAATAATGCAGGAATAAGAATAACAGGTTTGAAAAAATGGAAATAGTAATGAAAACTGTCAAAGAAATTGTAAAAAATGCCATAAACGCAATTGAAAAGATAAATGAAAAAGAAATTAAGAAGATGATCGAAGAAATAAGAAATTCAGATAGAATATTTGTTGTAGGTACTGGCAGATCAGAATTAGTTGGAAAAGCTTTTGCAATGAGATTAATGCATCTTGGATTTAATGTTCATGTGGTTGGTGAAGTTACAACACCGGCAATCAGAGATAAAGATTGTTTAATTGCAATTTCAGGTTCTGGTGAAACAAAAACAGTTACAATAGCAGCTGAAACTTCTAAAAAAATAGGAGCCTGTGTGATAGGTATTACTTCAACGCAAAATTCAACATTGTGGAGAATAGCAGATATTAAGGTAGTTATACCTACAAAAAGTAAAAAAGCTTGGAAAGATTACACATCTGAATCTCTAAAAGGAGAATATGGTGACTTAATGCCTTTAGGAACTCTATTTGAAGATACAGCACAGCTATTTTTAGATGGTGTTATTGCAGAACTTATGACAATTCTCGGTAAAAAGGAAGAAGATCTTAGAAAAAGACACGAAACCTTCTATTAACTAATAACTAACATTGTTACATTACATAACTTCCAGGTGTTATCATGCGATGTCAATTAATTAGAGACAGTGTTGTATCAGATGTGAATCCCCGTGCCCTCAGACTTCATAACAAAAGTCATTATGGAATTCTAGATGGAAATACTTTCAAATTATCATTAATAGAAGCTACTTATTTGTTAGAAAATAAAAGGATTAATGTGTATAGAGGTAATGAGAAGATTTCTCTAGAAGAAATGAAAAATATTTTGAGGAGACATAATTTATATCAGAAATATTTAGTGTTTAGAGATTTAAGGAATAGAGGATATATAGTCAAAACTGGACTTAAATATGGTTCTGAATTTCGTTTATATGAACGTGGTAAAGCACCTGGTAAAGGACATTCCAAATATCTTGTTAGAGTAGTGACAGAAGATGACATATTTAATGTTAAAGATATTGTAAGCCAAGTAAGAGTTGCACATAGTGTGAGAAAAAAATTAATTATGGCAGTAGTAGATGAAGAAGAAGATATCAGCTATTACAAAATTGAATGGATAAGACCTTGAGGTGTCTATTTGATTGACCCATGGAGCTCAGAAAGTCTAAATCATAAAATCATTGAAAAGTTTGGTGTAAGACCTTTTAAAGAAGTTATAGGTGAAATAAAAGATCCTCATTGGTTAATGAGAAGAGGTGTAATTTTCGGGCAAAGAGATTATAATAAGATATTAAAAGCAATGAAAAATAAAGAAGATTTTGCAATCGTAACTGGGATGATGCCAAGTGGCAAAATGCATATAGGACATAAAATGATAATAGACCAATTAATATGGTACGAAAAAAAGGGTGCGGAAATATTTATACCTATAGCTGATATGGAAGCATATTCTACTAGAAATAAAAGTTTTGAAGAATCTAAAAAAATAGCAATAGAGGAATATTTGGCAAATTATCTTGCATTAGGATTAGATATAACCAAAGATTCAATAAATGTTTATTTACAATCTGAAAATTTGGTAGTTGAAGATCTAGCATATATATTGAGTAAAAAAGTTAATTTCAGCGAATTAAGGGCTATATATGGATTTGATGAGTCAACAAGTATCGCACAGACATATATACCGATTATTCAAGCTGCAGATATCCTTCATCCACAACTAGATGAATTTGGAGGTCCAAAACCAGTTTTGGTCCCTGTTGGACCTGATCAAGACCCTCACATAAGACTCTCCAGGGATTTAGCAAGTAGATTTAAAAAAGAATATTCATTTATCTTGCCTTCATCAACTTACCATAAATTTATGAGTGGTATAACAGGAGGCAAAATGTCAAGTAGTAAACCAAACGATGCTATATTTTTAACAGATCCTCCTAAAGTTGTTGAAAATAAAATTATGCAAGCAAAAACTGGAGGAAGAGAAACACTCGAAGATCAAAGAAAATACGGAGGATCTCCAAAAGATTGTGTTGTATATGAGATCTTAATTTATCATGTTGAAGATGATAAAAAAGTAAAAGATATTTATGAAAAATGTAAAAATGGTGAAATAATTTGTGGTGAATGTAAAAAAATAGTAGCTGAACATATGAAAAAATTGATTATTGATATTGGAAAAAAGAGAGAAAAAATGGTGGAAAAAGCTGCAAGAGTTTTGGAGGAGTCTAATGGTACGTAAGGAAGGTTATGAAAGCACTTTAGAAGCACTGTATAGAAATAATGAATCATTGTTAATTATTTCAGCATTATTATTTTTTATTCCTCTTTTCATCGGATATATTTTTTCAGGAACTTTAGATCCATATTTAGGATATGTGCTTAAAGAATTTAAGAAAGAAATAGTAAAAGGAGAATTAAAACTAACGGTTTTGTCTATATTTTTACATAATTTACAAATATCGATAGTATTATATTTAGGTGGAATAATTGCTATAGTTACAGTGGTTTCTTTAATTTTTAATGGATTATTTATTGGATATACCGCTAGTAAATATCCATTAATGGATTTCATAATTTTAGTACTTCCTCATGGGGTATTTGAAGTACCTGCAATAATTATAGCAGGGGCAGCAGGGTTTAGACTAACTTCTTTTATTTTTAACTATATCTCTGATTTACTTTTTGGAGAATGGTATGGAAGTAAGATAGAAAAGATTAGTTATTATTTTAAATTAAATTATGAAGAATTTGAAGAGTCATTATTGCTTTTTGGAATCTCAGTTGTACTTTTATTTATTGCAGCCTTAATTGAGGCCAATGCAACGCTTTTAATTTACGAATATTTGAAGGGAATAATATGATTATGAGATGTGTAGTATGCGGAAAAGAATACCCTGCAGATGAAATCATATACACTTGTAATGAATGCGGGTCAGTACTAGAAGTCTTGATGGAAACAGAGGTATCAAAGAAAATATTTGAAGGCAGAAAGTGGAATATGTGGAGATACAAAGAATTTTTACCTGTAGATGAATCTAAAAAAGTATCACTTAATGAAGGAGGTACTCCATTTATAAAATGTAATAATTTGTCAAAAGATCTTAAAGTTGATTTATATGTTAAGGTAGAGGGTTCAAACCCAACAGGTAGTTTTAAAGATAGAGGTATGAGTGTAGGAGTTACAAAAGCTCTTGAATTTAATGTTGACACAGTTGGATGTGCCTCAACTGGTAATACTTCCGCATCTTTAGCTGCATATGCAGCAAGAGCTGGTCTTAGATGTATAGTATTTTTACCAGCAGGGAAAGTTGCTTTGGGAAAATTAGCTCAAGCCATGTTTCATGGAGCCCAGGTGTTATCAATTAAGGATAATTTTGATAAGGCATTAGAGATTGTCACAAAGTTTGCTCTTGGTGGATATTTATATCTACTAAATTCTGTAAATCCTTTTAGATTAGAAGGACAAAAGACAATCGCATTTGAAATATTGGAAGAACTGAATTGGGAATCTCCAGACCACATCATCTTACCTGTTGGAAATGCAGGAAACATTTCAGCGATATGGAAAGGAATAAAGGAATTTTATGAATCTGATTTCATAGATGAGAAACCATGCATGATTGGAATACAGGCTGAAGGAGCTTCACCAATAGTTGAAGCTGTAAAGAAACAAAAACTTGATATAAAGCCTGTAAAAAATCCTGAAACAGTTGCAACAGCTATAAGGATAGGTTCTCCAGTTAATTATCCTAAAGCTTTGAGAGCAATATATGAATCCAATGGAACTGCCCTAAGCGTCAGTGATGAAGAAATACTTAAGGCTCAAAGACTATTAGCAAAAAAAGAAGGTATAGGTGTTGAGCCAGCATCAGCTGCAAGTATTGCAGGACTAATCAAATTAATAGATGATGGCTATTTAGATCATGGAGAAAGAGTTGTATGCGTATTGACAGGGCATCTTCTAAAAGATCCAAAAATTGCTATAAATGCTTGTAAAAAGCCTTTAGAAGTAGAACCAGATTTTAATTTACTAAAAAAGATTATTGGATAAATAGAAAATTTTATTCTATAAAAAAACGCCTTTGATACAATATCTATATTATCCATTTATATGGCTATCAAAGCACAATATAAACTTTTTATGGTTAATAAGAATTTCACAACCACCATCAAAATAAAACATCAACGATGCAAACAATAAATTTATATAGGATAAATTTGATAATATTCTTTCGTAAGAATAGAGAGGTGGTAAGTATGGAATTACCAATAGCACCAATTGGTAGAATTATAAAAGATGCAGGTGCCGAAAGAGTCAGTGATGATGCAAGAATAACTCTAGCAAAAATTTTAGAAGAAATGGGTAGAGACATTGCTTCAGAAGCTATAAAACTAGCAAGACACGCCGGAAGGAAAACAATAAAAGCAGAGGACATTGAACTAGCAGTTCGAAGATTTAAGAAATAATATTTTTCTTTTTCCTTTTATATTTTTATTGCAAATAAAAAATCATACAAAATTTTTGCTGCATTCATCGCTGCGGGGTCGCCTATTCTATCTGTTGCAACTTCAACAATGTCAATGCCAATAATTTTTTTTCTAGCTATTTTTTCAATGAATTTTTCCATATGGTAGGGAGTGATACCTACAGGCGTTGGATTTCCAACACCTGGAGCATAACCAGGATCTAATACATCTATATCCACTGTTACATAGAATGGTCCATCTAATTTATTTATTTCATTTAAAACCATGTTAAATTTTTCAATTATGTCTCTTGATGTATAGTATTTGATATTTTCATTAAGAACAAATTCATGTTCTTCTTTTGTACAAGATCTTACACCAATTTGGACAATTTTCTTCGGATGTAATTCATATATTCGTCGCATGACTGTTGCATGCGAAAACTTTTTACCAGCATAAGTATTTGCCATATCCATATGTGCATCAAAGTGTAGAATAGTTACATCACTTAGATCAAATGTTTTCACAACACCATATGTTATGCTATGTTCTCCACCAAGGACAATAGGAATCATTCCTTTTTTTAAAACTTCTTGAACTTTTTCAGAAATATTACGACAAGTATTTTTAAAGTCACCTAGAATTACCTCAATATCACCTAAATCAATGATAGGAACATCTAGTTTTTTTCTATAGTGTAAACTATAGTTTTCAAAATTGTAGGATGCTTGACGAATCATCAATGGTCCAAATCTTGACCCTGGCTTATATGTGGATGTGCTATCAAAAGGTACTCCTAACAATCCAAAAACTTTTTTATTAGAAAGGTATTTAAGGGAGGAAGGGTCCTTAGAATATGCAAATTTTAGACCCATATTATTTAACTCTTAAAAGTTTTGTTTTACCCATTGCTTCTAAATATTCAACTTCTGCACCTTCAGTTAATTTATCTTTTAACTCCTCAGGTATAGGAACTTCAAATGTGTCATATGTTTCTAAGTCCATCAATTGTACAGTATCACCCATAATTGCTAAAACTTGACCCACCTTCTTATTAATCACAGGTACTTCTATTTTACTATCCACAGGTTTTACAATACTTCTTTTTTGTCCATCAAAAATGCCAATTGCTTCTATACGCATCTTTGCAGATCCATGCTTACCTGGTGAAGAAGTTGTTACTCCTACAATCTTTGAAGGTTCACCATCTATTACCACATACTTACCTTTTTTCAATGTTCTAACTTCAACTACTTTTTTTGCCATGATTATCCCTCCTTATATTGAAACCTCATAAATCTTTACATACAAACAATATAAAAAATTTGTGAGGTGGTAACTTGAATATTGCTATAACTTCTGGTAAAAGTGAAGGCCCCACAAAGTTAAATGCATTTGATAATGCCTTATTAGATGCTGGTATTGGAAATGTAAATTTGATAGAAGTTTCTAGTATAGTTCCGCCAGGTGCAAAAATAATTCCATTACCTAAATTTGAAGTAGGATCAATGGTTAAATGTGTATTAGCGAAAAAGATTTCGGAAAGAAAAGATGATTTAATTTCTGCTAGTGTAGCTGTTGCAATGTCAAAAGATTTTGGATGTATAGCTGAACACAGTGGCGTAAATGTAAGTCCTGAAAAAGTTAGGGAAAGATGTGTATCAACTGTTAAAAACATGATGAAAAAAAGGAATAAAAAAATAGAAGAATTAATTGTGGAGGAGATAAATCATAGAGTTAAAAAATGTGGTGCAGTGGTTGCTGCGGTAGTTTATATAGAATAGAAAGGTGTCTGAATGGATGAATCAGAAATTAGAAAATGGAAAAAAGTATCATTGGAAATGGCTAGACGCGTAGAAAGAGCAATATCACCATTAATTGGTACTGAAGAAGCTGGAAAGATAGTTAAAATGGGTGCTGATGGTACTCCAACAAAATTGATAGATTTAATAGCTGAAGATGAAGTTATAAATGTGTTAAAAGAAGTTGGAGAACCTGTTGGATTAGTAACTGAAGAATCTGGAAGTTTTGATATAAATAAGAAAGTTGTAAGTAGAAACAAAAAAATAACTTTTGTTGTTGATCCTCTTGATGGAACAACTAATGCTATAAAAAACATTCCTTTTTATGGCATATCGATAGCTGTAGCTGAACATCCGCAAAATAGAGATCCTGTACTTAATGATGTTGTTATTGGAGTTGTAAGGAATTTTACAACAAGAGATACCTATACAGCCATAAAAGATAGAGGTGCATCTTTAAACGGAAATGAAATATCTCCATCATCAAATAAATTTTTGAATGAAGCATCTGTTGGTGCTTTTATTTATGGAACTAGATTTAAAGATCTGGATAATTTATGTAGCAAGATAAGAAGGATGAGAATATTGGGTGCAGTAGCTTTAGAATTAAGTTATGTTGCTAATGGCGTATATGATGCATTTATAGATATAAGAGGAAGGTTAAGAATTGTGGACATTGCTGCTGCAAAACTTATTGTAGACGAAGCTGGAGGGATAGTTACAGACCATCAAGGCAATGTTATAAATGGCCCATTGAATGTAAGAGAAAGGACATCTTTAGTTGCTGCAGGAAACAATGCTTTACATTCAAAAATTATAGAAGTTTTGGAGGAACTTTAATGCATATTGGACTTGTTGCAAGATTAGACATGCAAAAATCCATCAAACTAGCAAAAAAAATTGTAGAGTTTTTAGAAAAGAAAGGTATTCAAGTTTCAGTGGAATCATCACTAGCTGATATTATTAACAAAAAAGACATAAAATGTGACTTAGAAAAAATGGAAGCAGACATGATTGTTACTATAGGTGGCGATGGTACAATACTTAGAACGCAAGGGATTGCCAAAAACATACCTATTTTTGGTATAAATATGGGTACTATTGGATTTTTAACAGAAATAGATCATCAAAACGCATTTGAAGCTTTAGAAAAAGTGATTTCAGGTAAATATTTTATTGAGGAGAGAAGCAGATTGGAAGTTTGTGGAAAAAAATTACCTCCAGCACTTAATGAGGTTGTTGTAATAACTAGTAAGCCTGCAAAAATGCTTCATTTTGAAGTTTTAGTGGATGATGAAGTGGTTGAAAATTTAAGAGCAGATGGAATGATTGTTTCTACACCTAGTGGATCTACGGCATATTCAATGTCTGCTGGAGGTCCTATTGTAGATCCAAATGTGGATGCATTTATAATAGTCCCAATATGTCCATTTAAATTAAGTGCAAGACCTCTAGTAGTTCCAGATAATAGTAAAATAAAAATTAAGCTTTTAAAGAAAGGAAAAGATGCAATAGTGGTTGTTGATGGTCAAGCAGAAGATAAAATAACTTATATGGAAGAATTAACACTTAAAAAATATAAATCCCCTGCTTATTTTGTAAGATTAAAAAAAGGTTTTTACAGAAGAATCAGAGAAAAATTAACTGAAGGTGGCATTGCCTTTCTTTAATATTTTAATGGTGTTTTTATGGATGTCCTTGTTGTAGATCTCACGCATGGTGGTATTACCTTAGCCAAAGAATTAAAAAAATATTTTGACAATGTTTTTGTTTGGGACATCTACAATACTGTTCCTAAAGAAAAAAAGAAATTCTTAAGTAAGTATTTTAAATTTGTAGATACTGTCCCTAAAAGAAAAAATATTAAAATAATTGCACCAGTTCATTGCCCTCTAAATATAACTCCTGATTTTACACATCATGAGGCTGTAAATTTTATTTTACAGGATTGGAAAAATAAAAGAGACATACCAATAATTGAAGTTACTGGTGTTAAGGGCAAGACATCGGTAGTATGGATGTTAAAAGAAATTTTATCTCATAAAAACCCATTAATATTGAGCAGTATTGGTATTTTTTTAAAAGATAAAGTTTTAAAAAAAGACGTGAGCATAACTCCAGCAAATATAATCAAGGCTATTAAATTGGGAAAAGACAAATTTGGAGTTTGTATATTTGAAGTATCACTTGGAGGTACAGGATTAGCAGATGTTGGTGTATTAACAAATATAGTTGAGGATTATCTGATAGCTGGAGGAAAAAGAAAAGCTAGTGAAGCTAAAAAACAAATATTTAGGAGTAAAATAACTTGCTGTGATTACAAAACACTAAAAAAATTTTATAAGGAATACATAGGGGAAGCAAATACTTTCTCTATAAATTATCATGATGATGTAAATGTTTGGACTTCATCCATAAAATATGATTTTGAAAAAACCTCATTTAAAGTAAATGTAGATGGATTAAAAACTTTAAAGGGAGAATTTTGTGGAAATATACGTATAGAAACATTTGCTCCAACATCTCATTATTTGTTAAATGTTTTAGCAGCTATATCTGCTGCATTGTCTTTAGGCGTTAAAACAAAATACATAAAAAAAGGATTGTATAATTTTAGAGGCTTAAAAGGAAGAAGTTCCATAAAAAGAAAAAATAGTTGTAGAATAATAGAGGAAATAAATCCAGGTATAAACACTAAAACTATTGAAAATTCACTGGAAATTGCCAAAAATCTAAAAAATTCTGTAGTGATCATCGGTGGTCAATATGGTGTCACCTGTGAAGAACTCAATGAGGAAAGAGTTGCTAAAATAATTGATAATAATAGAGATGTTAATGTAGCATTAGTAGATGAGGTTGGAAAAAGCTTATTAAAAAAAATAAAAAGGAAAGTGGAATATGCTGACAATCCTAATAAATTGCTAAAATCATTTATAGAAAGAGGTTTTAAAAATATTGTGTTTGTGTACAGGTCAAAATATTCAGATTTAAGCAAAAGATGAAGTGATAAAAAATGATAGTTGGTACCAGAGGTAGTCCATTAGCACTCAAACAAACATATTATGTTGTTAATCAACTTTCAAAATTGGTTAATGAGGAAGTAAAAATCAAAATTATAAAAACAACAGGGGATAAAATCAAGGATTCTCAGTTACATAAAATAGGTCAAAGAGGAGTTTTTACAAAAGAAATTGACAAGGCAGTGCTAAATGAAGAAGTTGATTTGGCAGTCCATAGTTTGAAAGATGTACCAACAGAATTACATGAGGATTTAGAGATAGTAGCTATCCCACATAGAGATTCACCAAACGAAGTTTTAGTTTCTAAATATAGTTGGGATGAATTATCTGAAGAATGTATTTTAGGTACAAGTAGTTTAAGAAGAAAAGCATTTTGTCGTTACCATGGAAAAAAATTTAAAATAAAACCTTTGAGAGGAAACATTGAGACTAGAATTAAAAAAGTCGAAGATGGAGAATACGATGCTACAATAATGGCTGAAGCCGCACTAAAGCGTTTAAATCTTGAAAAATATATTAAAAAAAGATTTTCTGTGAAATATTTTACTCCCTCTGCAGGACAAGGAGCAATAGCTATAGAAACGAGGTCTGATAGTAAATATATCTCTGTATTAAAAAAATTAAATGATCATAGAGCATTTTATGAAGTAACTGCTGAAAGAACAGTACTAAAAGAACTTGGCGTTGGATGCCAATGGCCTATAGGTGTTGTGGCCAGATCCAAAGGCAAAAATTTAAATCTTTATGCAATTTTACTGTCTAAGAAAGGCAAACTGCTTTCAAAAATTGAGCTAGATGGGAAACTTCATGAAGCTACAAAATTAGGAAAAAAAGCTGCAAAAAAAATGGAGGGTTACATCTGAAAAAATTAAATGTTGGAGTTATAGGAGTAGGAGCTATGGGTTACAATCATGCAAGAGTCTATTCCCAATTAAAAAATGCAAATCTTTTAGCAGTGGCAGATATATCAAAGACTGCTCTCAAAAGGGTCACAAAAAGATATAATACAAAAGGATTCACAGATTATATGAAAGTCCTCGAAATGCCTGAAATAGACGCTGTAAGTGTGTGTGTACCAACCACTTATCACTATAAAGTTACAATGGATGCTATAGAACATGGAAAACATGTTTTAGTTGAAAAACCAATTGCATTTACAGTTGAAGAAGCCAAAGAAATGATTAAATTTGCAAGAAAAAAGAATGTTAAGTTAAGTGTCGGACATGTAGAACGTTTTAATCCAGCTGTACAAAAAGCAAAAGAAGTTGTAGAAAGTGGAACCATTGGTGACATTGTTACAGCATCCACAAAAAGGGTTGGACCATTTCCGCCACGAATCAAAGATGTCGGAGTGACTATAGATCTCGCAATTCATGACATAGATATCATGCATTATCTTTTTGAAAAGAAAGTTGTGGAAGTATATGCATACATGGGAAGTATCTTAAATAAATGTGAATTTGAAGATCATGCTGAAATCATGGTAAAATTTCAGGAAAATATAGTTGGTTTACTAGAAGTTAATTGGCTAACTCCTTACAAAAAAAGAAAATTATCAATAACAGGTACAGATGGGATTATATCTGTTGATTATATTACTCAAAATCTTAAAGTACATGGTAAATTCGCACAAAACATAAGTATAAATAAAGAAGAACCTTTAAAAAATGAATTAAGATCATTTGTAAATTCTGTGTTGGAAGATAAAGAACCTCCTGTAAATGGTGAAAGTGGATTGTATGCACTTAAAGTTGTGTTAAATGCTATAAAATCTGCAAAAAAAGGATATCCTGTAAGATTAGAAGGTGGAAAAAATGAATAAAGAACTTATAAAAAAAGCTCAAGAACTTCGAGCCAGAGGATTTACAACTGGAGAAATAGCGGATGAATTAAATATCTCCAGAGACACAGCAAGATGGCTGATATTAAAGGCTGAAGAAAAAGTTAGTAGAAAAGCTCCAACAGACATTGCCATTGATTGGAGATGTTTGAGTGAAAGTGCATCAAGACTAAAATATGTATCAGCTATCATGGCAGATATAGCATCTAAGTATGATGTGGAAGGTATAGTGGGAATAGCTGTTAGTGGGGTACCAATAGCAACATTGATGGCAACATTAATGAATAAGGAATTATCATTTTCAGTTTTTCACCCTGCTAAATTAAGGAAAGAAAAGGATGTAGATGGTACAATCAGCAGTAATTTCGCAAGCATATATAATAAAAAGGTAATCATTGTGGACGATGTTATAACAAGTGGTAGGACTGTTAAGGAAGCTGTAAAAGTTGTAAAGGAGCAAGGGGCAAAACCAGTTGCAGTTGTAGTGTTAATTGACAAGAAAAATCTCAAAGAAGTTGATGGAGTGCCAGTTGAATCATTAATTAAAGTTACTAGGGTAGGATAAATGAAATGAGATTCCGATTAGCTATTATCTTAGGAAAAATTGTAAGATTTGGTTTAAGACTTTTAGGTAGAAGTGCTACAGCATTGCCTGGAAACATAGCATTAAAAATTTATCCAAATTTATTGAAGGTTATAGATAAAAGATGCAAAAAGAAAATAATCATAACAGGTACAAATGGTAAAACAACTACAAATAATTTGATTTCATATATTCTTAAAGGAAAATTTAAGAATGTGCTTTCAAATTTAAGAGGAGCAAATATGGCGCAGGGTGTTGCCAGTGCTTTTATAGCAGATTTTAAGGATAAATATGATTGGGGTGTGTTTGAAATAGATGAAGGGTCTTTGGATGATGTCTTAAATTATATAAACCCTGATTTTGTCGTTGTAACTAATTTTTTTAGGGACCAGCTAGATAGATATGGAGAAATTGAAAATACAGTGGCATTAGTAAAAAATGTTTTAAAAAAGAAAAAGAATCTTAAATTAGTGTTGAATGCTGACGATCCCTTAGTTGCTCAATTTAATGATTTAGAACATGAAAAAATTTTCTATGGTGTAAATAAAAACAAATTTAGTAGTGAGAAGGGAAAAGTTGTTGAAACATGGTATTGTCCAAAATGTGGTGCAAAAATGGATTATAAATTCTTTAATTATGGACATCTAGGCGAATATAAGTGTAATAACTGTGGATTTAAAAATCCAGAAAGAAAATACCTAGTTGACAATGTTAAATTTGATGGAAAATTTACATTTGATGTAAGATACAATGGTAAGATTACTAAAGACATCTCTTTCAGGTATGAAGGAATATATAATTTGTATAATTGTTGCGCTGCATTTGCAACTTGTTGTGAACTAGGACTAGATCCAAATATAATTAAGGAAAGAATCAGCAACTTTACATATAGATTAGGTAGAATGGAAGAAATTGCATATAAAAATAAAATTATTAAAATAGCACTTGCAAAAAATCCAATTGGATTAACTGAAGTAATAAGAACAATAAAACAAGATGAAAATAAAAAAACCTTGGTTTTCATTTTAAATGATAATCCAGCAGATGGTGAAGATGTATCATGGATCTGGGACGCTGATTTTAGTGAGCTTAAAAAAATAAAAAATATAAATTCAATAATATGTTCTGGAATAAGAGCAGAAGACATTGCACTTAGAATCAAGTATGCAAATGTCCCAACAGATCTTATAGAGATTGATGATAATATAAAAAGTGCTATTAAGAAAGGAATCATGACAAAAGTTAAGAGAGTCTATATAATACCAACATATACAGCAGTTTTTGAAAGTAGGGACATTGTATTAGAGTTGGTGAAAAAATGAAATTGAAATTATTACATATGTATCCAGATGTTTTGAATCTTTATAGAGATAGAGGGAATGTAATTACAATAAAAAGGAGGTGTGAATGGCGTAATATAGATATTGAGATCATTCCCTTCACAATTCATGATAAATACGATTTTGATGAAATAGATATATTTTTCATTGGTGGGGGATCAGACAGAGGACAAAGGATTGTATATAAAGATTTTCTAAATTACAGACAAGAATTTAAAAGAGTTATAAAAGATGATGCTGTAATATTGGCGATATGTGGTGGATATCAGTTGTTAGGGAAAAAATACATAGATAGCGAAGGAAATGAGCTGCCAGGTCTTGGTATATTTAAATATGAAACTATAAGTGGGAAAGACAGACTAATTGGAAATATAATAATCGAAAATAATTTAGGATTAAAACCAAAGACCATTGTTGGTTTTGAAAATCATGGAGGTAGGACATATAGTGATTATGAACCATTTGGATTTGTAAGAGTTGGTTATGGTAACAATGGAGAAGATGGAAAAGAAGGAATGGTATATAGAAATTGCATAGGTACATATCTTCATGGACCATTACTACCAAAAAATCCTCATTTAACAGATTATTTAATTTTAAAAGCACTTGAGAGAAAATATAATATTTCTTCTTTAGAGGAATTAAATGACGAAATTGAATATGCGGCCCATAAAAAAGTTTTAAAATTATATGGTTAATCAATGAGTTATTAAAAGGGAAAAATATGAAGACAGAAATAATTGATAGGAATGCAGAGTATTTGGGAATTCCTCGACTTTTATTGATGGAAAATGCTGGAAGATGCTTGGCAGAAAAAATTGTTAGTATTGCTGAAACAGAAAATGAAAAAATATCTATATTTTGTGGTTCTGGAGGCAATGGTGGGGATGGATTAGTGGCAGCTAGACACTTAGTTAATAGAGGATTTAAAGTTGAAGTCTTTTTAATGACACATCCTCAAAGAATAAGGTCTAAAGAAACAATCAAAAATTGGGAAATAATAAATAATATGACGTATTCTGACAATTTGAATGTCAATGTTGTTTTAGATTCTTCTTATCTTCCTAGTAGTGTAGATGGC
This sequence comes from Methanothermus fervidus DSM 2088, assembly GCA_000166095.1. Taxonomy (NCBI): domain Archaea; kingdom Methanobacteriati; phylum Methanobacteriota; class Methanobacteria; order Methanobacteriales; family Methanothermaceae; genus Methanothermus; species Methanothermus fervidus. Next base: position 1,156,382 of record CP002278.1, read on the forward strand.
ATAATTGTGGATGCAATGTTGGGAACAGGAATTAAAGGAAAAATTCGAGAACCTATAAGATCTGCTATAAAGCTAATAAATGATTCTAATGCTGTGGTGGTAGCGGTAGATGTTCCTAGTGGTTTAGATCCTACAACAGGAAAAATAAGTGATATAGCTGTTAAAGCTGATTATACAATAACTTTCCACAAAATAAAAAAAGGATTAGACACTAAAACTGCTGGAAAAATAATAGTATGTGACATAGGAATTCCAAAAGAAGCTGAAGTATTTGTAGGTCCTGGAGACTTAATTAGAATCAAAAGGAATCCTGAATCACATAAAGGAGAAAATGGTAAGGTTTTAATTATTGGTGGTAGTCCTGTATATAGTGGTGCTCCTGCATTGTCAGGGTTGGCAGCATTACAGGCAGGATGTGATCTTGTAACAATTTTATGTCCAAAGACTGCAGCTCCAGTTATAAAATCATATAGTCCTGATTTAATTGTTAAAGAGATAGATAGTGATTATGTAGATAAAATAGACATGGAACTCGTAGAAAAATCAGATAGTATTGTAATTGGCCCTGGTTTGGAAGAAAATCCTAAAACTCGTAAAGCATTTAAGTTTTTAATAAGAGAGATTGATGATACAACTCCTATAGTTATAGATGCTGATGCATTAAAACTTGTAGAAATAGAAGATATCAAAGATTTTGAAAACATTGTTTTGACACCGCATCTAGGAGAATTTAAAAGACTGTTCAAAATTAGTGGTAAAGATTTAAAGTCAAAGATAAAATATGTTACTTCGGCCTCTAAAAAAATAAATGGCGTGATATTGCTCAAAGGCAAAATAGATATTATAGCTCAAAATGGAAAAATACGGTTAAATAAAACTGGAAATCCTGGCATGACCGTTGGTGGAACGGGAGATGTTTTATCAGGCATTGTTGCTTCGCTTATATCGCAAAAATTAAGACCTTTTGATGCAGCATGTTTAGGAGCATTTATAAATGGAAAAGCAGGAGATCTAGCCAGTGAAATATATGGGTATAATTTTACAGCAACTAAAATGTTAAAATTTATTCCAAAGGCCATGAAATTAAAGTAGCCCAAGTATACGAAGTAGAATTAGCACTCCAACGCCGGTTATACCTCCAAATCCTGCAACTAATACTGTTAATATATTAATTGGGATATGTACAAAAGGTAGAAAATTAACTAAGTGAAGTAACACCAAACCTGTTAAAATTTGCAATGCTAATCTGAGGACTATTCTTCCAATACTTAATAAAAATTTTAGGAATGCTAAACCTATTGCTATCACTATAATAGCAAAAAGAATTGTTGTAATTGACAAAAAATCACCTAAACATCTTATTATATATTAGGGCCTGTATACCATAATTTTTTACCATACCTGCAATTTCTCTTTGATCTATGGCCTTTTCATCAAACGATACCATTTCTTTTCTATAGAGAGCATATGGAGAATCCCTAGCAACGACCCTAATACTTCCTTTATGAAGTTTTAATGTTACTGACCCTGTAACTCTTCTTTGCATATGGTCTATCATCTTATCTAAATCTTCTCTCAGAGGTTCATGCCATAAACCATTGTATATAAGCTCAGCATATTTTTCAGATATTATGTTACAAAATTTTAATTCCTCTCGAGTTAAAGTAAGTTGCTCCAATGATTTATGTGCAGTAATAAGTAAAGATGCTGCAGGTGCTTCATATATTTCTCTACTTTTAATTCCAATTATTCTATCCTCTACAATGTCAATTCTACCTATTCCATGTCTACCTGCTATTTCATTAGCTTTTTTAACGATTTCTACAGGTTCCAAGTTTTTTTGATTTATAGAAACTGGAACTCCTGAATCAAATTCTATCTCCACATTTTCAGGTTCTTCAGGTGCATCATGGATAGAATTTGTCCACATAAATACATCTTCAGGTGGCTCTACATCTGGATTTTCTAAAATATTTCCTTCAATTGATCTACCCCATATATTCTCGTCAATACTGTATTTTTTTCCTGAAGGTATTTCGATCCCATGTTCTTTAGCATATTTAATCTCTTCTTCTCTTGTTAAATTTAGATCACGTATTGGAGCAACTATTTTACAATCTGAAATTGCTCTTATTGTAGATTCGAATCTGAATTGGTCATTTCCTTTGCCTGTACATCCATGGGCAATTACATCAGCTTTTTCTTTTTCTGCTATTTCAACAACCTTTTTTGCTATTAATGGCCTAGCTAACGCTGTACTAAGTGGATAACCTTCATAAATAGCATTTGCCTTTATAGCTCTGTAAACATACTCTTCAACAAACTCATCTTTAGCATCTATAGTGTAGTGTTTGTAACTATATTTTTTTGCTATAGTTTCGGCCTGTTTAATATCTTCTTTATCTTGTCCCACATCTACGCACGCAGTTATAACATTCATATTATATTTCTCTTCTAACAATTTTATACATACTGTAGTATCAAGTCCTCCACTAAATGCAAGAACAGCTTTATTCAACTTTATCACCTATTTTTTCACTTACAAGTAATCATATATAATTTTTTGGAGAGGAAATAATGACTCCAAAAATACACATAATTTGTAAGGATAGTGGTGGTGATATAACAAGAAATCCATACATAAATAAGTTTCTCAAAAATGAGAAATTAGTATATTATGCCAAAAAAGGAACACCTGTTGTTAAATTAGGTAGTGGAAGTCCCAAAGTAATGGTAACTGCCGGAGTCCATGGAGATGAACTCCCTCCACAACTAGCAGCTGTTAGATTAATTGAATTCTTAAAAAATTGTAAATTGGATGGCACCGTTTATGTAATACCATTTGTAGCTCCAAAATCAACAATGGAAAATGTTAGAAATTTAAGAGGTAAGGATTTAAATAGACTTTCCCACTGTGAGGGTACAATAACAAATCATGTTCTCAATTTTGCACTTTCACATGCAGATGCTTTAGCAGACTTCCATTCAACCGAGATAGGAGGAAACCCTGGAGAAGAAAGCGTGTTCTGCTCTAAAAATCCTTGTATGGATAGTTTTATTTTAGGATCTTTTATAGCTCAAAAAATTTCAGCTAAATTAATATGTCATGAGAAAGCTGGAGAGAAATATCGTGGTGCATTAGAAGATGAATGTAATTTGCGTTATCTTCCAGCTGTAACATGTGAAGTTGTGAGTAAGAAAGGAAAGGCTGATGAAAAAAGTATAAGAAGGTCTTTCCTCCAAATGATAATTGTCCTCAGTTATTTTAATATAATTAAGGAGGATTTGGTTGCCATCATATAAAAAACATGTGATTTTCTCTTTTATAATGATATTGCCTTTTATAAATTCTCCCATAACTCCATTTTTCGCTATAATAGGTAGCATGTTACCTGACTTAGATCATGTCGTGAAAAAGAAAAAAACAATATCCATAATAATAGTAGGATTGTTGTTTTTGACATTATCTTATTTTTATAAAAAATTAATTTTTATTAGCTGTTCTTTATTATCTTTAGGTTTATTTTTCTATTTTTCTAAACATAGAGGCATTAGTCATTCCCTATTTGGTACAATCTTTATCCCTACACTTTTAACAATTTTTATTTTTTATGTCCAGAATTTTTTCCAACATAAAATTGCAAATATTTTAGTTTTATTATTTTTAGTAGCAATTGTCTTTAAATTAAGGTTTCTACCATTTTTTGCTTTGTACCTTTTTTTATTTGAAAAATCATGTTTAAATCTTACCTTTATGGATATATTCTTGCCATTAAGTATTGGTTACTTAAGCCACATAATTCTTGATGGATTTACGCCCCATGGCATTAAATTCTTATATCCTTTAAGTAAAAAAAGATTTAAAAAAGGATTATCTATAATATTGTTAATTTTGTGGATAGTTTATTCCTATAAGCTACTCCTTACGAAGTTTCCTGCTTCATAGGGAAAACTTACTTGGGGTATATCTCTATATGAAATAGTCCCGAGTAGAGGTTTTCTCTCAGGCAGGCTATCAGGACTGTTCCTCCTATTTTAGAATCCTACACGCTGATATATAATCCTCTAACTTATTTCCATAGTTTAATCCTGACGTGGATTAACTTTCCCAAATACAGCTTTTTCAGCTTTTATTAGTAAGTGAAGAAATTTATTATAAATACTTTTCAACTCTCTTTACATAGATACTTCCAGTAATAGAGTTAAAATTTCTTACCTTCAACTCTTTTAATATCAAAACTTGCTGTATCGGCTACTGCCATTACTGCCATCACGCCTGCCTGAATAGGATCTGTTACAACAAGATCGGCTTTTTTTGTAACGCTTCCTGGCATGCTAAGTGTTATAACAATTATTCCATGTTCTTTTTTAATCTTTTCAACAGCTTTAGTTATTTTACCACCCATCAATGACCCTGCTAAGACAAGCGCAGCTACGCGGGGAAGTCTACCTACAGCTAGAACTGCTTCAGCTAATTCCTCTTCACCAACCAAAGGTATTGTATCAACACTTATTCTTTCTCCACGGATATTATGTCTGTCAGCTTCACTGATTGCACCTGCTGCAACCTGAGCTACTTGAGCTCCACCACCAATTACTATAACTCTTTTTCCATAAATTTCATCCAACGAGCGATGCTTTGTAACATCTAAAACAACTTCAGATTCCTTAAGCTCATTTATAAGTTTATCAGGATCTGTAACGTTTTCCAATTCTAAATATATTTTCCCATGTTTGTTTTTTAATACATGAATGTTTGCATATGTGATATTTATACCATTTTTCACTAGTATTTCAGTTATTTTATTCAAGACTCCTGGCCGATCAACTGTTTTAACCGTAATTGCAAGATTCTTCATACTTATCACTTCTTCTATTTAACTTGGACAAGTTGTATCTGTACATGCACCTGCATATTCTGATTTTGCTACTATATATCGATCTGCATTTAATTTTAGCACCTGTTCTCGTTTACTACCGTATCTATAAACGGTTATACCTTTACATCCTAATTTGTAGGCAGTCAAGAAAACTCTTTCAACGTCTTTTGGCTTAGCATCTTTGGGGAGATTAACAGTCTTTGATACTGCATTATCCACATACTTTTGAAATGCTGCCTGCATTTTAACATGCCAAATTGGATCAATATCATGACTTGTAACAAATAAACGCCTAATATCCTCTGGTATTTCATCAAAATCCTGTATAGATCCTTTCTTTGCAATTTTTTTCATTAAATCCAATGAATAAAAGCCTCTTTCTTTTGCAATTTTTTCAAATAATGGATGAATTTCAAGAAGTACAGTGCCTTCCATGACTTCTCTTATAAATGCTATTGCAAATATTGGTTCTATACTACTACTAACGTTTGCTATTATACTTAAGGTTCCTGTAGGTGCAATTGTAGTTGTAGTTGCATTTCTCATGTGTTCATACCCTTCTTTTTCCCACTTACTACCTTTAAATGAGGGAAATGATCCTCTTTCTTCACCAAGTTCTACAGATTTTTTTCTAGCTTCCTTACTTATAAAATTCATGAGTTTTTCTGCAATTTGAAGAGCTTTTGGAGAATCGTATGGAATTCCTAATTTTATAAGCATGTCTGCAAATCCCATAACCCCTAAACCAACTTTACGTGTCTTTTTTGTCATTTTTTCAATTTCTTTAGTTGGATATTTATTTACATCAATTACATTGTCTAAAAAATGAATTGCAATCCTTGTAATTCTTCTAAGTTTTTTCCAATCTATTTTTTTATTTTTTACAATTTTAGTAAGATTTATAGATCCTAAATTACAGGATTCATATGGTAATAATGGTTGTTCGCCACAATTATGCACATAAAAACCATTTGCATCAAAAGCATTTATTCCAGGTATTTGCGTATCATACACAGTTTCAATTCCATCAAATTCTATTTTTTTAACAGTTGATGTAAATTCTGTATTATCATCTTCTATAATTAATTTTTCTTTTTTAATTTTTGAAAACACTCCTAATCTAAGTAACATACGTTGTAATATCTTCAATTTTTCATAGTTGAGATCATCATAATCTAGCTTATTGATAAATTCTAAATAAGATTTTTTCGATGCTATTTCAGCTTCTTCATCTAAACATGAAATATTTTTTGATATTCCTTTCCAATTATAACCTCTGTGATTGTTCATAACTAGTTTGTCACCAGGTTTTAATTCATGAACTCTTACCCATTCAAACCCATTTTTATTCTTTTTTAAAACCATATGATCCTCAGTTGCACGTAGTTCAAATCCTTCTTTTGTAATAATTTTATAAACAGGTTTAACACCTGTTGGGAAAAATCCAGTTTCAGATATATATTCTTTTCCATTTACAACAGCTATAAATTTGGTATTTATTAGATTTTTAACTTTTCTAGGGCCTTTTGATGTCATAACCCAAGTATCTGCAGTGACACAAGGGTTCGTAGCTTCTATTTTTCCCAAATGTGGTGTTGGATTATGTTTATTTATATGGTCCAGAAATATCATTCCAGGATCTCCATGGGACCAAGCCATTTTCACTATCTTCCTAAAAATATTTCTTGCTTTAACTTTTTTTACAACTTTTTTATTCCTTGGATTTATTAATTCGTATTCTTTGTTTTTTATTACAGCGTCCATGAATTTTTCATCTGCTGCCACGGAAATGTTAAAATTAGAAAATTTTCCTTCTACTTTTTTTGATTCTATAAACTCTTCAATATCAGGATGATCATATCGAAGTACACCCATGTTTGCCCCGCGTCTTCTACCACCTTGTTTTATAACATCTGTTGCTACATCAAATATTCTCATAAAAGATACAGGTCCTGAAGCTACTCCCCCAGTAGATGCAACTACATCTCCCTTTGGTCTTAATTTAGAAAAAGAAAATCCTACACCGCCTCCAGATTTATGAATTAATGCCATGTATTTCAATGCATCAAATATTTCTTCAATAGAATCTCCAACAGGCAATACAAAACAAGCAGATAATTGACCTATTGCCGTTCCAGCATTCATAAGCGTTGGTGAATTAGGTAAAAATTCAAAATTTTTCATTATATTATAAAATTTTTCTTCAGTTTCTGAAATATCTTTTTCACCATATATGGTGTCAGCTTTAGCTACATGGTGAGCTACTCTTCTAAACATTTCTTTAGGAGTCTCTATTACTTCCCCTTTTTCGTTCCGCCGTAAATATCTCCTTTTTAAAACTTCTAATGCATTTTTACTTAGTTTCATTTTTATCCATTCTAATCAGGTGTTTTATATCATTTATAATATCATTTAAAGCAATATTTAATAATTTTCTTCCAAGTTTAGGATTTATTTTTACTCCTTCTTTCTCTACAATTTTAGCTCCCTCATCTATTTTTTTATTTAATTTTCTAGCAGATTTTAAACCAACCATGCCAATTTCTGGATATTTTTTAAAATCAATTTCATTCATTCTTTCTACATCTGCTATTCCTATAACATAGCCTAGTGAAGTTTCCCCACTACCTGCATGGGGACCTTCTATCTCCACAATTTTATTGTTCATTACGATTTTCATACCTGTTTCTCTCTCTATTACATTTATATGTTTTTTGAGTGGTAAATTTCCTCCATGTGCATTTACAATGACAGATTTATCTATCCCAATATATTTGTTTGCTAATTTCATGATAGAAACAATATTTTCAATCAAATCTTTCACTGATACGTGTATACCATGCTTTACATATGGATATTCTGTTGCTGGATAAACAGTGCCAATAAATTTAGCTCCTGTTTTTATACTTGCATTTAAAGCTAAATATGAAGCTATTTTGATATCTGTATCTATTGGTAATACAGGGCCATGATTTTCAAGATATGAACCAAGTGCCAATACACCTACACTATGTACTTTAGGTGATATGATATTCCCTGCATCATAATTTAGCTTCAGCTTTGTATCCCTTTCAGCTTTTATAAATCTAGATTCCATACCTTATCTCCTACATAATGTATGTTTTTTACGGCCCTACCACGCTCCCTTTTTGTCATTTCATCGCCATCAATCAATGCAAACCCAATAGCTAGTGGTTTCCCATGTTTTTCATCTATTACTACTGTAATGTCTCCTTTTTTTATCTTAGAATCAGCTTTAACTATTCCGGGACACATTACGTCTGCACCATTTGATATATACTTTATAGCCCCCATATCAACAATTACTTTCTTTTTAGGTTTGATATTTGTTTTAATTATTGCCTTAAGAGTAGGGATAATTTTTTCATTGTATAATATTGCAAAAGGCTCTTTATTCACCAAAATTAATGGAAATTCAGTGGTATATGCTATCTCGACATTTGAATCTTCTGAAATTATTTCTGAGTATTCATCTAGCTTATCTTTAATTTTTTTTATTTCCTTCTTCTTAAGAAAGTGTCTTTTTTTAACTTTCATTTAATTAATCAGTATTAACGAATTTAATTATAAAAATTTACGGATGGTGATGAAAAATGATAACAGGGAAAACTAAGGTCGTTGGTGTAATAGGTGATCCTGTGGAACACAGTCTTTCTCCAGTCATGCACAATGCAGCATTTGAATATTACGGTTTAGATTATGTATATGTACCATTTCATGTGAAAAAGGAAAATTTAAAAGATGCAATAAAAGGAAGTAAAGCATTAAATATAAAAGGTTTAAATGTAACGATACCTCACAAGAGAAATGTGATAAAATATCTAGATTGGATTGATGACGCTGCAAAACTTATTGGTGCGATAAATACAATAAAATTTGAAGATGATGGTATTAAAGGATTTAATACTGACGGTAAAGGTGCAGTAATGGCTCTAAAAGAAGTAACAGAAATAAAAAATAAAAAAATATTAATACTGGGTGCGGGAGGAGCTGCAAGAGCTGTAGCATTCCAATTAGCATTAGAAGGGGCTAAAAATATATGTATATTAAATAGGACTGTAGAAAAGGCTGAAGAGCTGGCAAAAGATATAAATAAAAAAACAGGTGTTAAAACAAACAGTGGCAGCCTTGAATTAATTGAAAAAGAAATCAAAGATACTGATATATTAATTGATGCAACACCAGTTGGGATGTATCCAAACGTTAATCAGGAACCATTAGTAAAAGCTGAAATGATGCATGAGAATTTAATTGTGAATGATCTTGTTTACAACCCAATTAAAACAACTTTACTAAAAGAAGCAGAAAAAGCAGGGGCAAAAACAATTTCTGGCGTTGAAATGTTGGTATACCAAGGTGCAGAGGCATTTAAAATATGGACTGGAATGGAAGCACCAATCGATGTTATGAGACAGTCAGTTTTAAAGGAATTAAAATGAAATTGAGGTGAATATATGAAAGTTTGTGAGTGGTGTATGTATTGTGGGGAATGTGCTGGTGTTTGTCCCAATAATGCCATAGAAGTTTGTGAGTCCTCTTTAAGATTTGACAAGAAAAAATGTAATGAATGTGAATTTTGCATAAAAGTATGTCCTATAAATGCATTGTCAAGGTGATCTCATGTTAAAAACTGATGTTTTAGTTGTAGGAGCTGGTCCAGCTGGATCTATAGCTGCAAGAAATGCTGCAGAGAATGGTGCTGAAGTTATTTTAATAGATAAAATGTCAGAGATAGGTACACCAAAAAGATGTGCAGAAGGAATTTCTGCTGAAGGTTTAAAAAGAGTGAATATAAAACCAAAAAAAGCTTGGATTACAAATGAAATAACAGGTGTAAGATTAGTATCCCCCAATAATACAAGTGTGTGGCTTACAGCTGACAAAGTTAAATTTCCAGAGGCGGGATATATATTAGAAAGGAAAATTTTTGATAAATATTTGGCAATGGAGGCTGCTAGATCCGGTGCTAAAATAAAAGTTAAAACAATTGCTAGAGGCATTGATAAAAAAAATGATGATATAATAGTTCATGCCTATTGCATGGATGAAAAAATAGATATAAAAACAAAAATAGTTATTGCAGCTGATGGTCCAGAATCTAGAGTTGCTAGATGGTTTGGTTTAAAAACTCACACAAAAGTCAAAGACATGATTTCAGCTGCTCAATTTGAAATGGTTAATGTAGATATAGATGACAGTAGTTGTATAGAATTTTATTTTGGTAATGTGGCACCTGGAGGCTATGCCTGGATATTTCCAAAATCTGATGACGTAGCAAATGTTGGGCTTGGAGTTTTAAATACAAAAACTAAGAAAAGTGCATATGAACATCTTTTAAGTTTTGTTAAGGAAAATCCTGCCACCAAAAATGCTCAACCTGTAGAATTTAATGTTGGTGGAGTTCCAGTTGCAGGAATGCATAAAAATTTGGTTGCTGATGGTTTAATGGTTGTTGGAGATGCTGCCGGACAGGTTAACCCCTTAACTGGGGGAGGTCTTGTAACAGGGATGGTAGGCGGAATGCTTGCAGGAAAAGTTGCTGCAGAAGCTATAGATAAAGATGATAATTCTGAAAAAATGTTAAAGAAGTATGAAGAGTTGTGTAAAAAAGAAATCGGAGAAGAAATAGATAAATATTTAAAAGTTAAAAATTATTTATTATCTTTAAGTGATGAGGAGTTAGATTCCATTGCTGAAGCATTTAAAGATATAGAATTTGATAAAGTAAGCACACGTGAACTTGTTAAAAAATTAATAAAGGTTTCTCCAAAGGCCTTAGTTAAACTTGGAAAACTAATTTAAAATTTGTATCCAATATCTCTAAGAAATTTCTTTCGCTTTTTTATATCTTTTTCTTTTTCAACTCCAACTGGAGTATATCCATCAACAACTCCTATTATACTACGACCTTGATCTGTCTCAACTATTAATACTTGTACAGGGTTTGCAGTAGCACATAAAATATTTACTACTTCAGGCACTGTTTTTAATCTTTGAAGTATATTTATGGGATAAGCGTTTTTTAAGTAAATAATGAAGGAATGTCCTGCACCAATTTTTTCCATGTTTTTTATTGCTATCTTTTCTAACTCTTCGTCATTTCCCACATGTCTTATTAATCTGTCTCCAGAGGCCTCTGCAAATGCTATCCCAAATTTAGCCTGAGGAACTGTATTTACAATTGCTTCATATAAATCTTCCACAGTTTTTATAAAATGACTTTGCCCTATTATTACATTCGTTTCTTCAGGAACGTCAATATTAATTTTCTTTATCTCCATGCCCTCTCCCTCTTAAGTTAATAACATTTTTATTGAAAGAGCCATTAATATTGTTAATGTAAGTAGAATTATAAATGATGTTTTTCTTTTCTTAGATGATAAATATAATATAACAACTATTAATGATATAAAAGTGGGAAAAGGAAGTAAATCTTTTGTAATTCTCTCAACAATTACAAAAATTAGTCCTCCTATGAAAATAGTACTCCATTCAAACGATGAATCAGTTTTAAGATATATACCACAATATGGGCAATATTTAGCATTCCTACTTATTTTATTACCACAATTCGGACATTTCAATTTTCTCACCAAAAAATTACATGGTGTAATAATGAATGTCATTGATAAAATAAAAAACTTTAGGATACTTGAACTACTTGACAAAGCCAATGAAATTACATTGAAAAAACATGGAAATATAATAACTTTAGAAAGAGCAATTTTTCTTTCTTGGTGGTGTGAGAGAGGCGATTGTGCATTTTGTTATATGAGTACTCAAAAGAAAAGAATTAAAGATCCTAAAAAAGCTAGAAGAAATATATATTCAATATTAGCTGAAGCAGAAATATGTAAGAGAATAGGTTGGAATATTGAATTCCTGGCTGGAGGTTATGGCGCATTTACAACTGAAGAAATTAAAGAAATAGCTGAAAAAATATATGAAATTACTGGAAAACCTGTTTGGTTAAATATTGGAATTACAACTGATCTTGATAAATATGGTGAAGAAGTAGAAGGAATAACTGGTGCATTAGAGACTGCTAATCTAGAACTCCACAAAAAAGTATGTCCAAGCAAGCCACAAGAAAAAATTCTTCAAATGTTAGAAAAAGCTGATGAACTTGGATTTAAAAAAGGAATAACCATAATACTTGGCATAGGTGAAAAAGTTGAAGATTTGAAATATCTTTTTGAAATAATAGAAAATTATAAAATTGATAGAATTACATTTTATTCCCTAAATCCCCACAAAGGCACTATATTTGAGAATACTCCACAACCAGCATCCCTTTATTATGCAGGCACTGTAGCTGCAACAAGAATTACTTTTCCAAAATTAAAAATTATTTGTGGAACTTGGATTGATAACCTGGCTAACATAGGACCATTGATACTCGCAGGTGCTAATGGATTGACAAAGTTTCCATTATTTTCGATGTTTGGAAATAGATATGGGAAGAGAGTTGAAGAAGAAGTAAAGTGGTGCGGTAGAAAACTTAAAGGAACTTTCACAGATATAAGTCGTCTCACTAAAGGTAGTTGTGATAATAAAATTAAACCTTTTGTTGATAGATATATAATGAGATGTTTATCAAAAGCCAGGAGGAATTAACATTAAGATGAAATGTGGATTTGAAATACACATCCAACTAAAAACAAAATCAAAACTTTTTTGCAGTTGTCCAACAAATTATCAAGACGCAGATCCTAATACAAACGTTTGTCCAGTTTGTTTAAACCAACCAGGAGCAAAACCTTCCGCACCAAATGAAAAAGCTATAGAAAGTGCATTAAAGATAGCTTTAATGCTTGGATGCAAAATAAACAAGGGAACTATATATTTCATGCGTAAACATTATGATTATCCAGATTTACCTTCTGGATATCAGAGGACTTCAACACCTATTGGATATGATGGAGAACTAAATGGTATTAGAATTAGAGAAGTACATCTTGAAGAAGATCCTGGGCAATATAAGCCTGATTTAGGAGTAGTTGATTTTAATCGTTCTGGAATTCCTCTAATAGAGGTAGTTACAGAGCCTGATATAAATTCTCCAGAGGAAGCTAGGGAATTCCTTAAAGAACTTATGAGAGTTTTAGAATACAGTGAGGATGCCAGAGGAGAAGGAACTATGCGTGCAGATGTAAATGTTTCATTGGAAGGTGGTAGAAGAGTAGAGATAAAAAATATAAATTCAATAAAAGGTGCATACAAAGCTTTAAAATTTGAAATTATGAGACAAAAAAATCTTTTAGAGAGAGGCATGGAAGTTGCTAGAGAAACAAGAGCATTTTTAGAATCTCAAATGATAACAGTGCCTATGAGAATGAAAGAAGAAGCTGAAGATTACAGATATATACCAGATCCAGATTTACCCCCAATGAAATTTGATGAAAAGTATATTGAGAAAATAAAACAGAGTTTGCCTGAAACACCATCAATGAAAGTTAAAAGATTTGTAGAGCAATATAAAATATCAAAAGAGGATGCACACGTACTTACTTCAGAACTTGCGTTGGCAAATGCATTTGAAGAAGTTGCAAAGGAAATTAATCCAAAATTTGCAGCACAATGGATGAGAGAAGAGTTGAAGAGAGTTCTTTCATATAATAATATAACTTTTGCTGAGAGTGGTATCACACCAAAACAACTTATAGAATTGTTAAAAATGATACAGAACAAAGAAATAACTGTAAAAGCAGGCAAAAAAATAATTGAGCATCTACCATTTAATAAAAAATCTCCAAAAGAAATAGCAAAAGAATTAGGTCTTTTAGGCGTAATTGAAGATGAAGAAAAAATATTGAAAGCTGTTGAAAAAGCTATTAAAGACAATCCAAAAGCTGTAAATGATTATCATAATGGTAAAAAAGCAGCCTTAAATTTCTTACTTGGACAAGTCATGAAACTTACAAAAGGAAAGGTCGATCCTCAACGAACAATGCAAATATTAAAAAGTAAGGTTGAAGAGTCAAAATAAATATGGCACAAAATATTATTAACATGCTTAAGTGGCATCCAAAATATGATCTCTCTAATTGCAAAATTACTTATATACATAGAGGTTCCCCAGGAAATTTAAAAACAATAAAAGGTTCAGAAATAAAAAACATCGATAGAGGATTTATAATATTGAAGAATGATGTTGCTATTCCATATCATCGTATAGTTAAAGTTCAATGCAAAAATTTTGTATGGGAGAGGAAGTGAGTCAATGGCTGATAAAGCATTAGTTAAAGATTATATGACTCGGAAAGTTATATGTGTAACTCCTGAAACACCCACATCTGAGTTGGTAGAATTAATGAAAAAAACCCAGCACGATGGTTTTCCTGTTACAGATGACGGCAAACTTGTGGGAATGGTTACATCTTTTGATTTAATTACTAATCCTTCAGCAAAAAAAGTTAAAGAAATAATGTCCACCGATGTCGTGGTAACTCGAGAGAACATGACAATTCATGATGCAGCAAGAGTAATGTTTAGAGAGGGTGTATCACGTTTACCTGTTGTAAATGGAGAAGGAAAGGTTGTGGGTATAATAACCAACACAGATATAATAAGATCACATATTGAAAGATCCACCCCAACAAAAGTTAGCTATTTTAGAAATACATTAAAACAAATTTACAATGTCAAAACTGAAGTTAAAAGAAAAAGAATACCTTTAAAAAAATTGAGGCCTACACAAGGTAAAATATATGCAGATGAATTAAAAGGAAGAACTTATGAACTTAAAAGAGGTCTTGCTGAACCTATAATAGCTGTTAAAACTGGCGATCATTACGTAATTGTAGATGGTCACCATAGAGTAGTTGCAGCTCATAAGTTAGGATATAAAGAGATAGATGCATATGTAATACACCTAGATAAGGATATAAAGCTTGGCATTGAAAAAAGCGCTGATAAAAATAAAATTTATTCAATAGACGACATAGAAGTAATTGATGAAGTACAACATCCTTTAACAACGATAACTACTGTTAAGAGGCGAAAAGATGAAGATACTAAATGAAGTATATAAAGTGCTTGAAGATAGGCGTGATAACCCTATTGATTCTTATAGTTCACGCTTAATGCAAGATAATGGTAAGGCTGCTGAAGATAAAATATTAGAGAAAATTGGTGAAGAATGTGCAGAATTAATAATAGCATCTAAAAACAATGAAAACATTGTGGAAGAAGCTGCTGATTTGATTTTTCATGTGTTAGTATTACTTGTGTATAAAGGTATAAAACTTGAAGAACTTTCTAAAGAATTTTTAAGGAGAAGAAGGTGAATTTATTTGTTTTAATATTTTTAATGCAAAAGCCGCAGCTCCAAAACCATTATCAATATTAACAACAACTACGCCAGGTACACAAGATTGGAGCATAGAAAGCAGAGCTGCAATGCCTTTTCCACCTGCACCATATCCAACAGATGTTGGGACAGCAATCACAGGTAAATCAACTAAACCTGCGACAACAGATGGTAATGCGCCTTCCATACCAGCTACGACTATTAAAAGTTGTACATTCTTCTTTATTAATTTTCTCAAATATCTAAATAATCTATGTATGCCTGCTATCCCTACATCATACACCATAGACACTTTACAACCCATCTCTTCAAGTATTATTTTTGCTTCTTCAGCAACAGGTATATCGGCAGTGCCACCAGTAATTATACCTACATGACCTTCTACCACTTTTTCATGTTTTCCAACTATCATAACTCTTCCTTCTTTATAATACCTTACTTCACAATTTTTAGGTAATTTTGTAACGATTTTTTTGTATTTTGATTCATTGAGTCGTGTTATGATCAATCCTTTATTTCCACATGCTTTTATTATTTTGGCAATTTTTTCAGGACTTTTCCCAATTGACAATACCACTTCTGGAATACCTGTTCTTACCTCCCTACCTAAATCAAATTTAGCTAAATCTTCTATTTCTTTTATTTGGAACGATTTTATAAGTTTTTCTGCTTCTTTTATAGATATTTTGCCGTCTGCTAATTTTTTAAGTATTTCTCTCATAGTAAATCACTTAAATCATTTTTATGTATATAAAGTTTCAGAGGGGTCACAATGCAACATGCTCAAATCATTGTTGAAGGAATTGTTCAGGGTGTTGGATTTAGACCAACTATATATAGGCTTGCAAAACATCATAAATTAAAAGGTTATGTAAAAAATTTAGGAAATGTTGTTGAAATAGTGGTGGCTGGAAAAAAATCAAATATAAAAAATTTTTTAAAATCTATTGAAGAAGAGAAACCTCCTTTATGCAAAATATTTAATATAGATGTCAAATATTATGATGCACCTCTTAAGTTCGATGATTTCAAAATTGTTAAAAGCTCTAAAAAATTTTATGGTTCATCTATAATTCCCGCAGACATTGCAACTTGTAAAGATTGTTTGGAAGAAATAGATAATCCAAAGGATAGAAGGTACAACTATCCTTTTACAAGTTGCACAAATTGTGGCCCAAGATTTACAATAATAAAATCATTACCATATGATAGAGAAAGAACAAGCATGGATGAATTTCCCTTATGTGATAAATGTTTGAAGGAATATGAAGATCCTGAAGATAGAAGATATCATGCAGAAACTACTTGTTGTCCAACCTGTGGTCCCAAAGTTTTTTTATGGGGATTAGACGTCGATGATCCAATTAAAGAAACTGCCAAACTCCTAGATGAAGGTTATATTGTTGCAATTAAAGGTATTGGTGGAGCCCATATAGCCTGTGATGCTACAGATGAAGATGTGGTAAAAAAATTAAGGAAGAGATTAAATAGACCATCACAACCGTTTGCATGCATGAGTAAAGACATAGATACAATAAAAAAATTTGCAATAGTAAATGAGAATGAAAAGGAAACCTTATTGTCAAAAAGTAGACCAATTGTGGTGTTAAAGAAAAAAGAAGATTGTGCAATTGCAAATTCTGTGTCTCCAGGTCTTCATACTATTGGGGTTATGTTACCTTACTCTGGTCTCCACCATATTTTATTCAAATATCTTAAAAAAGAAGCTTATGTAATGACTTCAGCAAATAAACCAGGCATGCCAATGTTAATAAAAAACAGAGATATTATTAAAAAACTCAATGGAATAGCAGATTATTTCTTACTTCATGATCGTAAAATAATTAATCGTTGTGATGATTCGGTGATAAGGTTTAGAGGTGGTAAGAAAGCATTCTTAAGACGTTCTAGAGGATATGCACCAGAACCATATGATTTTTCAAAATATTGTGAAAATAAAAATATTTTGGCACTTGGACCAGAACTTGACGTAACTTTCGCATTAGTTAAAAATGGAAAATGTTATGTTTCCCAACATATTGGAAATGTCAACAATTATGATGTTTTAAAATTTCTTAAGAGTGCAATAAATAGATTCCTATCTATGATCAAAATAGATTCTTTAGATGTTGTGGCTTGTGATTTACATCCACAATTCCTTACAACTAAACTAGCTCAAGAATTGTCCCAAAAATATTCTTGTAAATTGTTAAAAGTTCAGCATCATCATGCCCATGCTGCTTCTCTTGCCTTTGATGCAAATGTGGATGAATATATATGTATAACTGCAGATGGAGTAGGTTATGGTAGCGATGGTACTGTTTGGGGTGGCGAAATATTACATTTCAAAGGCAAGAATTTTAAGAGGATGGCAAGTTTAATTCCTCAAAAGATGCCTGGTGGAGACCTCTGTACTTATTATCCAGCAAGAATGCTACTTTCAATACTTAAAAACGTTTATGATGACGAGGAACTAGTAGATATTATGGATGATTATAAAAAATATTTCCCACATGGAAAGAAAGAAATTGAGATAGTTATTAAACAATTAAACAAAGATTTTAATGTAAATATAACAACCAGTACTGGACGAATTTTGGATTCGATTGCTGTAGCACTCCATATTTGTAGTCGAAGGACATATGAAGGAGAATGTGCAATGAAACTGGAATCTGCAGCTTACTATGGAAATGATGGATTAGAAATTACAAAAGAAATATATAAAACTGATAATAGATATGTTTTGGATACTTCTTTGATGTTAAGAGATGTTATAGAGTTGCTTAAAAAAGGTGAAAAGCGTCGTGATATTGCATTTGCAGCTCAAAAAGCTTTAGCTGAAGGATTGGCAGAATTATCTGTTTTATCTGCAGAAAAAGCAAAAGTGGATATAATAGGCGGTTCCGGAGGAGTCTTTATAAATGAGGCTATAACAAAAACTGTGAAAGAATATGTAGAAAATCAAGGATATAAATTTGTTCAACATGAAAATTCTTGTCCTGGTGATGGATCAATATCTTTAGGTCAGGCCTTTATTTCTTGTTTATAATGTCGTTAAGGATTCTCAAAGCTTCAGTTCTCAAAGTTTCATATCTTTCTAATAATTGTTTAATTTCATTTATTGCTTCTATATTTCCATTTTTTGCTTTTTTTTCTAAGTATTTTAACCTCGTCATCTCTTCATCTTCTGTATCACTACTTACTTCCACCCGAAAATCTTCTTTACTTATTACAACCTTTATAGCTATGTTGTCACGTATCTTGTAATATTTTCTAGGTCTTCCTCTCTGAACTCTCTTAAATGTAGATTCTACAATGCCAGCTTCTTCTAATACCTTCAGGTGTTCTATTATAGCTTTCTGTCCTACATTTAACTCCTGCGAGATTTGACTGACAAAACAAGGTTCCTTACCTATTAACTCTATAATTTTACGTCTAGTTTTATTTCCTATTAACTCCAATATTTTTTCAGCATCTATAATTTTCATCACATTAAAAAGTTTTGTTAGAATTAGTAGATAAATTTTATCAGATGTGTGGGAGTGGCATGCCGGGAGTAACCCCCCTTCTGTTTAGGCAGCATTCATCTAAGCGGGCAATCTCTGCCTCATATCATTGGCAGATTTTCACCCTTGCATCCCCCGGATTGGCCGTTTCACCGATCCTCCCGATGTCAATCAACCCCTTTAATTGGGGCCTCATTATCATCCATCGGGAGACGTGTCGTTTCTGCGCCAGGGTCCGGCCTCTCGGCCGATGCCTTGCGGCACCGGGGTTTAGGGTGATGGGGGGAGTTTCCTCAGCCATAAAAGGCCGTAGCTGCCCTCCGGCTTACCACTCCCACACATCAATAAGAAGAAGAAGTAATAGCGGGGCCTGGATTTGAACCAGGGATCTCGGGGTTATGAGCCCCGCGGGTTCACCAGGCTACCCCACCCCGCTATTTTTTATTTAGTTAATAACTCCTATATAAAATTTACGGTTAAGCAAAATAAAAATTTTGATTAAGAATATTAACGAAAAATATTTATAAAGACTTTTTTAAATTAAAAATTTTGGAGGGAGAATATTATGAAAAAATTGGTAGCAATTCTTAGTATATTTTTAGCGTTATTTATTGGAATAAATGCTAGTGCTGCAGCTACAATGTTCTATACAACGAAAGGTATACCTACAGAGAACAGCACACAATATACAGAACCTATAATATTGAATAAATCAATGCAGATAAAATATATGATTGTTGACAATGCAACAAATAAAACAAAATATGGTATAATTAAGCATGAGATAACTAAAAAAGCAAAAAATCAAACTATATTCCCAGCAATCTCATTTGACGGTGATAATATAACTTTAACATTTCCAGCAAATGTAACTGTTTATTACACATTGAATGGTAAAAACCCAACAAACAAAAGTGCAATATATACAGCTCCAATAATTCTAAACAAAAATATGATAATAAAGTATATGATAGTCAGTGGAAATGCAACATACAAAGGCGTTGTCAAACATACACCTTGCAAACTAGTTAAGAAAACAAAATTCAAAAAAATAAAAAAGAACAAGCGAATAAAAATTGTAAAAGAGGTTATACCAGAATTAGAACCAACTTCAAGCTAGAATTTTAAATTACCTTTTTTATTTTTTTCACAATGAACTGCTGTTGGTAATATTGAAATCTAAAAATCTTCCACGTAAAGAATTTGCAAACATCATATCGCTTTGCCCATTTTCCTTAATATAGATATTTATAATGTGGCCATTCCAATAAATTGTATAATTGGCTGGTGCATTGCCATCGAAATAAATTGTATCAACTTTTATCCCATTTACATATACTGAGTAATATCCTTCTTTCATAATTCCAGAAGTAGAAACTAGGAATTTATTGTCAAAATATATATTTACTGACTTAGATTCATTACTTTGGGTTTGGATTAAAACTCCTTCTTTTACAGTTAATCCTTCACTAGTATATATATTTCTCAAAACATATACGTTTTTAAAGATTTTTCTTAAATTATTGTCTTGAATAACATCGCCAATATTTACATTTAAAACAGATCTGATTTCTTGAGGCATTCTAATTACATTGTTTTCACCAGGTAATGGTTCTCTAACTTCATAAGAAAGATTGTAAATATAAATTTTGTCTCCATAATTTATTCCAAGTGTATCTATAGCATCAGCAGGCATTCTAATGATGTTACTCTCATTTTCTAACGCACTGTCAATTGTATATGGTCCTTTTATAGCTATAGTACGATTTTCATGTGCCTTTTTCCATATGACTAAATTACCTGAAACAGGCTGAATTGATATTTTATCTTTTTCCACATGTATGGATCCAAAAAGAGCAGAAAGAATGGCAAACAAAATTAATGCCGAAACTAAAACTGGGAAATGCATATATATGAAAGATTTAATAGTACTGATAGGGTTCTTTGATGTAAGAATTATTTTACAAGATTTCATCAAAAGAATTACTAAATAATACATTGCAACAATAAATCCAAGAATACTAAGAGCTATACCTACATATAAAGGTATAATCCTTGTAAAGAAAATACTAAAAATTCCAAATGATGTTAATGAAAGTCCAAGTACACACATCCTTATTGAATTACCTATGGTGTCCATCATTGCAACTCTTCCATACTCTACAGCCCTATTTACTATTGTTCTAACTACTTCATTAGCCATTAAATTGAGATCTGACAAATCAGACATTTTATGGTTTAGAGTTCCAATATCAACCTCTTTTATTCTGAATCCATGTGCATCTGCATCTAATATTATACCTATGTCAACACCATAATCTTCCTCAAATTTTACTTTTTCAAGCACTGATCTTTTAGCTGCAAATTGGCCACTTAACGGCTGTTTAAAATTTAATTCTGGGAAGAAAAAATTTAATAATGGTTTAGCTGTGAGTTCGGTAACCCTTCCAGCTTTGCGCTTAAATTTACTCTTAGTTATATCTGCTTCTCCCCTAATTATTGGTTCTACAATCCTATCAACTTTTTTTGGATTTATATTTTTTAGGTCAGCATCTAAAAATAAAATTATGTCCCCTGATGACTCTTTAAACCCTGTTTTTAATGCTGCACCTTTACCCTTATTTTTCTCATGTTTTATTACTTTTGCACCTGCATTTAAAGCTTTTTCATAAGTTTTGTCTGTAGAACCATCATCCACAACTATAATTTCATCTACATATTTTGATTTTTTTACAGCATTAACAACATCTGCAACAGTCTCCTCTTCATTATAGGCAGGTATAACTGCCGACACCCTTGGCTTGTATCTTTTTACAACCAAAAACAAAAATATAATAAAGATTAGTATCATTGAATACATTGCGACACCATGTTATTTCTTTTCATTCTTGCCCTCAATTACTATTTACAAGAAAGTAAAAAATATGCTTAACTATTTAAAATACTTTTCTTAAAAACCATGTGACGGAGAGATACAATGAAGTTCCTCATAACTACACCAAGAGGCTTAGAAGGTACTGCAGCCAATTACATCAAAGAAAAAATAAAAGATGCTGATGTATGGATAACACCTATGGGATATGCAGGGTTAGTGTTAGTTAAAACTAAAGAAAATTGTGAAAAGCAATTAAAAGAAATTCCAGAGGTTGAAAGAGTTATCCCTGTAATGTTTGAAGTCCCTGCAAAATTAGATGAGATATTATCAACAGCAAAAAATATTTCTAAACATATAAATGAGACTGAAACCTTTTCTGTTGAAACTACAAGAAGAGGAAAACATGAATTTACAAGTATGGATGTCAACATAAAACTTGGCAGAAAAATAGAAGAATTAACAGGTGCAGATGTAAATCTTACTTTACCTGACAAAAAAGTGTTGGTAGAAATTATAGGTGATAAGGCTTATATCTCTGTTATTGAAAGAGAAAAGTGGAAGAAATATACACCTGAAAAACCAGATGCAAGATCTCTTTTAAAAAAAATTACTATAGTGCAACTTCCATATTGGGGTGATTACAAAGTATGCAGGAAGATGGGTGAAAAAATTGGAAGGGCAGCTCAGGCTTTTGAAATTAAGGAACTCATAATATCTCCAAAAGAAAAAATGGATGCTTATGAACTTATGGAATTTATTCGTGGTGTTAAAAAAGGTCAAAGATCTAGATACTTAATACAGAAGGATGCATATCCGTGGGATGTTAGGAAGATTCCTGTAAGTGTGTGGGATTTATACCAAGTGATAAGAGATAAAAGAAGGAAAAATAGAACAATAATAATAACAGATCCTCTAGGAGACATAGTTTCCAATGTAAAAAATAAATTAAAAAAAGATTTAAAATTTTCAAAAGAAATTATTGTATTTATAGGTTCTAGGGAAGGTATCCCAAGAGGTTTGTTTGATTTAGCTGATTATGTATTGGATCTGACACCTCATATGACATTTGCAACCGAACAAGGTATTCCTGCAATACTAATATTACTTTGGCATCTTTATGAGTCCTCTTAATTTTTTTACAGTTTTTTAGCAATGGCAACTGCAAAATCTTGAGCAGCAGTAGGATCACTTGCAGTAATTATATTCCCTTCCACAACAACTGCAGACTTTGTATAGTTAACACCATTTTCTTTTAATATTCTTATTAAATCATCGCTTGGATATACTGTAGCTTTTTTGTTTTTAAGTATTCCTGCCTTAGCTAAAATAGCAGGAGATGCACAAATAGCACCAATTATTTTACCTTTAGAATTAGCAATTTTAACGAATTTTATGACCATCTCCATGTTTGGGTCTTGTATTTTACCTGTTACTCTTTGATATACTCCTGGTCCACCGACTAAAACTATAGCCTTATATTTTGAAATAAATTTATCCATGTCTTTTATATCACCAATATACACATCATATTTCGTTCCTATATCTTTGTCAGCTGCAACAATAGTGACATTGTTACTTATCTTTTTCACTGCATCATACTCTTGACTATTAAATCCCTGAAATAGAACAATTGCAACTGCAGCAGGTCTTTTTTCCATTGTAGCTGTCTGCTTTTCTTCTAAGATTTTCTGACCTGCCAGAAACAAAATTACTATTCCTACAACTAATGCTATTAAATACCATTTTTTTGTCATACAAATAATTATTTCTATTTCTAAAATAAAAAATTTAAAAGAATGATGATGGCCATCACTTCTGATATTAGGATGATGAACGGTCAGGACTCTGAGTAATAGAACCCAGATTTCTTAAGTCTTTCAGATTTACAATATATTTCCCATTGTAATAAGGTACATTATTGCTGATGTTCCTTTTTAAGCAAAATTCAACATCTTTATACAAACCTAACTTTTTCAATTTTTTAGCTGACAATGAATCTTTTACAGCTTTATCTACTTCATCTTTATTCATGCTTGCCAATAATGCAGATTTTGCATATTCACTTAACTCAACATTTTTCATATATTTTATTATCTCTCCAGCACCTAAAAAGTCTTCTAATGCAAAATTACCTTTTACACCAGCCATTACGATATCTATATGTTCGTTAGCAAGTTTCAAAGCAACATTTGCTACAGATTTAGCATTTATAAATGACCCTATTAATGTCCTACATTTTATCTGATTTAATACTCTTGTGCCATTTGTTGTTGTTAAAATTAATATTTCACCACTTTTTTTCTGTATATCAATTGGTGAGTTACCAATATCAAATTCTCTGATTTTTTTCCCATTACGTTCTCCAGCTATCAAGCAATTCATTTTTTTGGATAATTTTAAAGCCAAATTTTTATCTGAAACAGGTAATATTTTTTTAAAATTATCCAATGCTGCTACAATTGTAGTGCTAGCCCTTAGTACGTCTACCATTATTGCCAGGTCGTTACTTTTTGATTTTTCTAAGCTCAACGTAACTTTCAAAAATACCAACCTCATAAATTTTTTAGGGGATTGAAATGAAGATTGTTACAACGCCCATGTGTGAAAAAATTTTAAAATTAGCAGGTATAAAAAATTATATAGTTTCAAAAAATCCTGATGAAACTGATGCAGATATTGCAGTGGTGTTGTATGAGACAAATACAAAGAAAAAGGCTATAAAATTAAAATTAAATACATTTGATCAAATTGAAAAAAGTATTTCAAAGGTTAGGGATTTGCTTGGTGGTAAAAATAAAAAAATAAAAATAAATTTTCGTTGGGCAGATGAAAATTATCGTAAGGTTCAAAGAAGGAAAAATCGAAAAATAAAAGTAAAAGTTTATTCTAACTTTTTAAAAGACATTGTCAAAGATATGGGATATAAAATTGTTAATAAGAATCCTGACTTTATTATTTACCCTGATTATATGGAAGATAAAATTAAAGAAGAGAATGTGAGTAAAGTTAAGGTTCCATCCCATGAGAATGTACCAAAAGATCCGATAGAAAGAGCTAAAGTTAGGTATAATCTTTTGGAGAAGAAATTATGTATGAAACATTGATCTATAAAGGTGGAGTACATAAAAGTGAAGAAATCAAAGAATTAGTAGAAGATTTGGGAGGTTTTGTTCTACAAGAAAATGTTATTCAGATGGATTTGATTCTTACATTAGCTGTGCCTATAAAAGATGTAAAAAAAGTTGAAGAGAAAGCTAAAGAGTTATTAGGAAAAATTAGACCGGCACCAATGGTTGGTTCAGAGATAGCTGTGGTATCACCAACGCTTGCAAGACATCATTTACCACATTCTGCATGTGATATTGCAGAATATTTGCGTAGACATGGTGCAAAAACAAATATGATAGGCTTAGCACGCGGTGCTGGAAAAACAATATCACGCATATCAGAAGATGAAAAAGCTCTTATAAATGAGCATGATTTGGCAATATTTGCAATGGGTAGTTTTAAAGAATGTATAGAGAATAAAACACATTTATTTTCAGATATAGATGTCCCTGTGGTTGTTACTGGGGCTCCTAAAATCGAAAATCTTCCAGGCGCAGATGCATATGTATCTGGTTTTGGAAGAATACCCAGAAGGTTAAAAAGAGGTGAAAACATAAGAGCTTTAAGGAAATTAGTAAAAGTCGTTGAAAATTTATTAGATAAAAAAAGGGAAGAAATATCATTGGATCCTCCCTTAGTTCCACCAATAGTCGTTAAAAAAGAAATTGAGTATCAAGTACCAGAAGTTAAGGAAGTATATTCACCCACTCCGGTAACTCTACAACTTGATGGTGTTAGAGTTAAACTTGATTATGATGAATATCATGAAAAAATTGGTTATGTAGAGGTTGATAAATATATACTCCATGAAATTTCAGAAATTATACCATCAAAAATGTATAATTATACACTTGTCAAATTGTTACCAGAAAGTTCCCTGTGGTAAACCATGAATATTAAGATAATAGGTACGGCACATGTTTCAGAGAGAAGTGTGGAAGACGTAAAAAATACAATAATTGAGGAAAATCCTGAGGTCGTTGCAGTTGAATTAGATTATCGTAGGTATATGCGCCTAACAAGAGATGAAAATCAAAACACTTCTATTTTAGATATAATAAAAAATGGATTAAAAACTGGTAGTTTAAGTGTTATTATTGCCGGAGTGATCTTAACATATCTACAAAACAAAGCTGGCGAAGATATAGGTATAAAACCAGGATCTGATATGATAGCTGCAATAAAAACTGCTGAAGAAATCGGTGCCAAAGTTGTTTTGATAGATAGAGATATTGAGATAACATTGAGTAGGGCTATGAATGCAATGTCTTTGTTTGAAAAATTAAAGCTTATTTTTAATATTTTCTTATCTTCTTTTAAAATGAAGGATATTGATATTGAGGATCTCAAAAAGAAAGATGTTTTAAAGAAAATAATGAAAGAATTTAAGCGAATAGCACCTAATGCATATAAAGTAATTGTGGATGAAAGGGATGCATATATGGCCTATAGACTATTAAATATTGATAGTGAGAAAATAGTGGCAGTAGTTGGCGCTGGACATAAAAAAGGAATTGAAGATTATCTTAAAAATCCAGAAAAAATACCTCCTATATATAAGCTGTTAAATACTAAAATTAAAGATAGAAATCCAATTAATAAGATATTCCTACTATCACTACTGTTCATAACATTTCTTTTACTAAAAATTTTAGTGGTGAAAGGATGTATCTGATTTTTAGATGTGATTGTGGTAGAGCTCTTTATGTTCATGAGAGTAACAGTGTGAAGAGATGTGTATGTGGAAGACTCATAAAGGTTAAAAGTAGAAGGATACTCGGAAAAGTTAACTCATTTGAAGAAGCATCTGAAATTGTTAGAAAATTACAAGAAGAAAAATATGGTAAAGCAGTTTTAATGACTGCTGATAAATATGGGGAAAATGAATAGAGATTTGATATCGTTTATAAAAAAAGGTGAGAGAAAAAATATAGAATTTAAAGAAATACTTATGCCCAATTATCATCTCATAGGTGAACGAAAGAATAAATTAGTTTCACAGATGAAGTACAGGATAGAGAAAGGAAATGGAAAAGCAACTTATTTCTTAGGAGTCAGTGACGATGGAGAATTAGTAGGATTATCTCAGTCAGATTTAAAAAATAGTTTATATGTGCTTAAAAACCTTGCAAAAGAAATTGATGCTAGTATAGATAAAGTTGAAAAATATAAGGGAAAGAATGGTAAAATAGCAAAAGTAATGATATCTAAAAAATCAAATTTTAAAAAAGAACATCTTTTAGTTGGAGTAGCAGGTCATGTAGACCATGGTAAAAGTACACTTCTTGGTACTTTAACAAGTGGCACCCTAGATGATGGATCTGGAAAAACAAGAATTTTTTTAGATGTACAAAAACATGAGATAGAAAGAGGATTATCAGCTGATTTATCATTTGCAGTTTATGGATTTAAAGATAATAAGCCAGTTAGAGTTAATAATCCTCTCAATAAAAAAGAAAAATCAAGAATAATTGAAGAATGTGATAGAATTGTTTCTTTTGTGGATACTGTAGGGCATGAACCATGGCTTAGGACAACTATTAGAGGAATTGTCGGTCAAAAATTAAATTATGGCATGATAACAGTTTCAGCTGATGAAGGACCAACACATATAACTAAAGAACATTTAGGTATAATTTTGGCAATGGATTTACCTGTAATTATAGTGATAACAAAAACAGACTTAGTTGATAAAAATAAAGTTGAGGAAGTAAGAGAAAGAATTGGTGAACTACTTAAATTAGTTGGAAGAATTCCATTTCAGATTAGAAACCGTTCAGATATTTATTCTATAGTAGATAAGATGAATGAGCATATAGTACCTATTCTTGCTGTTTCTTCAGTCACTGGAGAAGGTCTAGATTTATTAGATGAATTATTTATGAATTTAAAAATTCCTAAAAAACCTGTAGATGACAAAAAACCATTTTTAATGTATATTGACAAAATATATACAATAAAAGGTGTGGGAACCGTTGTAAGCGGTACTGTACGTCAAGGAAAAGTCAAAAAAGGTGATAATTTAGTTTTAGGTCCTACAATTGATGGAGAATTTAAAAAAGTAAATGTTAAATCAATAGAGATGCATCATTATCAACTAGGATGTGCAGAAACCGGACATGTTGTAGGTATTGCACTCAGAAATATATCTTCCAATGAAATTGAAAGAGGCATGATACTTGCAGATCCTAAATATAAAGTTAGGGCAGTTAGAGAATTTGAAGCAGAAGTTTCTGTGTTAGTACATCCAACAACTATTAAATCTGGTTATGAGAGTGTTACACACATAGAAACAATAGCAGAAACAACTAAGTTGAAACCTCTAGATAAAGAATATTTATCAGCAGGTGACAAAGGTAAAGTCCGTATGAGGTTTAAATATAGACCTTATCATGTGGAAAGAGGTCAAAAACTAGTATTTAGAGAAGGAAGAACTAAAGGTATAGGTTCAATAACTAAAATTGTTGAGTAATATTTCTCAAATATTTTTTTAATTCACAAACTTTACATAATTCATTGGATGAAGGCCAAAAACATTCTTTACATTCCACAACTTTGACATCTTTTTTCTTTAGGCTTAAAAATGTTTTTTTAAATGATTTCATTATATTTTCTTTAGTTCCTGGTTCAATTTTTTCTATTTCATTTAAAAAATTCATAAGTTTAAATCTAAAAGAATATTTTGAGTATGGACATCTTTCCATTTGAACTTCAATATCGTTTTTAACTACCCAATCAATAACCTCTTTCTCTGAAACTTCCCAAAGAGGTTTTATTCTAGGTATAAGTTTTGGATGTATTCTATCTAGCTTAGGTCCAAATTTGTAAAATCTGAAAGTATCACCTCTAACTAAACTCATTAAAAATGATTGTATTTCATCGTCAAGATTATGGCCAGTTGCAAGTTTTGATGCACCAACCTCATATGCAGTTTTATTTAACAAATATCTTCTAAAGATGCCACATGGAATGCATGGAGTATCAAAATAATCTTTAATTTCATCAACTTTAAATCCAAACTCTTCTTTAAAACTTTTTTTTATCAATTCAACTTCTAGTTTTTTCACATGTTTTCTTAAATATTTTAAAGCATTTTTCCTATAGTTTTTTATTCCTTCATCAATAAAAATTGCGTTTAATTTGAAGTTAATTTCATTTTGTAAATTTTTTAAAGCATAGAGAGTGAGTAAGCTGTCTTTTCCTCCAGATAATGCAACAGATATTACATCGCCATTTTCAATTAATTTATAATTTTTTACAACTCTCCTGATCTTTTTCATTAATTCATTATTAAATATTTTTTCAGCCCCCTTAATAGTAAAATTTTTAAGATCTTTTATATAAGTCAAAATTATGATAATTGCTGAGATTAGTGTGGTCCCGGTAGGAACAAATTCAACTAGTTTGAGTGAGTATATAGCTGCTGCAGTATCAAAGATTAAAGAAAAAAATATTAAATATAAAGTATCATCGATGGGAACACAAGTTGAAGTTAAAGATTTGGAAGAATTATTTGAGGTTGTTAAGGCTGCTCATGAAGCAGTAATTAATAAAGGGGCTGACAGAGTATATACTACAGTGACAATAGATGATAGGAGAGATGTTGATAAAAGTTTAGAAGAGAGAGTAGATGCAGTGAAAGAAAAACTAAAGTAAAATCAATTTTAATTTTATTGGTGATATTATGGTACAAATTTCTGATGCTATTAGGGAGATTGGTAAAGCTGAAAACGATGCAGAAAAATTAATCAACGATTCAAAGAAAAAGGCAGAGGAAATTATAAACAATGCTAAATTGGAAGTTTCAGAAATTATAGATAAAGCTAAGATGGAAGGAGAAGAAGAAGGTAAAAGATTAATTATTGAGATGGAAAACAAGGCAAAAAGGGAAGCATTAAAAATACGCAATAAATCTAAAGAAAAAATTGAAGAAATAAAACGCCAGGCAAATAAAAAAATTGAAGATGCTGCAAACCTTATTATAGAGAGAATATTAGCGATGTGAGGATTATGTTATTACCAGCAAGAATGAGGAAATTGTACATCATCACTCTTAAAGAATATGCAAAACCAATGATTCGTGCCTTACACGAAGAAGGGATAGTTCAAATAGAAGATGTTTCAGAGAGAATTGAGCGTGATGTACAATGGAGAAGAATTATGAAAGCTGGTGAAGCAACTCCAGAAGCATCTAAAGTATCTTCCTTATTAATGAGAGTTTCTGGAATTCTTGATTTTTTCAAAATTGCAGAACCAAAAAGAGGAATGATGGATACATTAAAAAACATAATAAATCCACCTATACCAAAAAAAAGAGAGGTAAAAGATTTAAGTACAAGGGGAATTATTAGTAAAGCTGAAAAAGTTCTAAATGAAGTTGAATCAAAAACAAAAAACATTGAAAAAAAGTTAGATGAATTAGATTCTGAAGAAGACGAACTTAAAGATGTTTTATCATTGTCAAAGATGTTAATAGATTTTGATGTTGACTTTTCAGAGATTAGTAGATTCAAACATGTGTCTGTCATTGTTGGAAAATTACCTGCAGAGAATTTTGAAAGATTCAAAAAAGAAATAAAAGACATAACTGAAGAAGTTGTATTTTCTGCTACAGGAAATGAGAAAGAAAAAATAATTTTTGTAATTGTGAATAAGAATTATCATAATGACGTGTTTAGGCTTTTAAGAAAATTAGAATTTGAAAAATTTGATATAGAAAAATTGGAAGGGAAACCAAAAGAAATTGTAAAAGAAGTTAATGAGAGGTTAAAAGAAATAAAAAAAGAGAAAAAAGAATTAATTTCAAAAATTAGAGAAATAAAAAGAGAATGGGAAAATGATTTATTAGTTTTAAGAGAATTATTAGAGATTGAAAAAGAAAGAAATGAAATATTCAGTAATTTTGGGGAAACATCAAATACAGTATTGATGGAAGCATGGGTACCCAAAAAGAAACTAAATAAAGCCATGAAGATAATTCAGGATGCTACAGACAATCACTGTGTTATTGAACATTCTAAGGGAAGTAAAGATGCACCAATATTACTTGATAATCCTTCTTTTGCAAAACCATTTGAACCATTGTTAAAAATATATTCTCCACCAAATTATCATGAATATGACCCTACAATTTTCATGGCGATCATATTTCCATTTTTCTATGGGTTCTGTGCTTCTGGAGTTTTTACAGGTGCATTGGTTTTACTGACAGGGTATATACTTTATAGAGGTTTAGGGAAAGTTAATAAAACCATGAAAGATTTTGGTATAATTTTAATAGTTTGTGGAGTATGGGCACTTGTTTGGGGATTGTTGACAGGAGAATTTTTTGGAGACTTTCTACCAAGATTTTTACATATGGAATTACCAACTGTAATGCATAACCTTGAACCACTTAAAAATCCTCAAAATCTTCTCATTTTAGCGCTTGGAGTAGGACTTGCTCAATTAATTTTGGGATTGGTTACAGGAGCTGTTAATAACATAAAGAGAGGTAAATGGAAGATTGCTCTTTTTGATCAAATATCATGGCTCTTGTTAATCATAGCTGCTGGTATAGTATATCTAGGAATTAGCATGAAATTTAGTTTAGCTATGTACTCAGGAATTGGATTGTTTGTTATTGCATTAGGGCTTATAGTGTATGAAGTAGGATTGATTGGTCTCATGGAAACATTTACATTTTTAGGAAGATGGCTTTCATATTCAAGATTGACAGCTTTGTGTATTGCAGGTAGTAGTTGTGGAATGGCAGTGAATATTTTAGTTCAGATGTCACAAGGGCCAACTATATTCAACTACATAATAATGGCATTGATATTTGTTTCAGGACATCTAGCATTTGCAATGCTTCATGCTCTAGTATCATTTATACATTCCCTTCGTTTGCACTATGTGGAATTCTTCGAACAATTTTATGAAGGTGAAGGTAGAGAATTTATACCATTTAGTGCAAAGAGGATATTTACAAAATTAAAGAAATAATTGGAGGTGTATATTCATGCCCGCACTAACATTAGGTACTGCACTTACTGCGGTAGGTGCTGGTCTGGCAATAGGTTTTGCAGGTTTAGGAGCTGGAGTAGGACAGGGAGTAGTTGGATCATCCTCAGTTGGAGCAATAGTTGAGGATCCTGGATCATTTGGTAAAAGCCTCCTATTTACAGCTCTACCAGAAACTCACACAATCTTTGGATTCATTATTGCTATAATGTTGATAATGTTTTCAGGAATGATGGGCGGATGACACAATGGCAGCTGGGGTTAAAAAAATAGTTTCAACAATATTATCAGAAGCTGAAAGCAGAGCAGAAGAGATAATAAAAGATGCAGAGAAGAAAAAAGATAAAATAATAAAAGAAGGAAAAGAAAAAGCCAAAAAAGTAAAGGAGGAAACATTAAGAAGGCTTAAAAAAGAAGGTAAAATGAAATACAGACAGATAATTTCCAATGCCAAAATAAAAGCTAGAAGATCAGAGCTAAAAACAAGAGAAAAATTAATAGAGAAGTCATTTAAAATTGCTGAAAATAAATTAAAAGAAATGGCATCCAAACATTCAGAAAAATATAAACAGGCTCTAATCAATTTAATAGAAAGATCAATAACAGAAATTGGCGGTGGAGAATTACAACTACATTTAAACAGCAGAGATACAGAATTTATAAAAGATCAAATAGAAGATATTAGTAATAAAGTTTCAGAAAAGATTGGCAAGAATGTGAAACTAGAATTAGGTGAAGAAATAAACACTATTGGGGGAGTAATAGTAAGAACTAAGGATGGAAGCATAGAAGTTAATAATACATTAGAAGCCAGATTATCAAGATTAAAGAAAGTATTACGTCCTGAAGTAGCAGATATTTTATTTAAATAGGAGCAGATATAATGGCAGAAGCGATAGGAGATCCAATAATTTTTTATTTATTTATTGGAATAGCAGTTGCTGGTACAGTAGCAATGATAATAACATTTAGACCTGTATCAACAATGATTCCATATGCCTATCCAGTTGCGAGAGTAAGAGCAAGAATAGGTCGCTTAATTACACCTAGACAGTTAGATGAAATTACAGAATTAAAAAATATTGAAGACATGAGGAATTATCTTAGAGGAATACCTGATTATTCTAAATATGTGGAGAGATATCCTATTGAAAAAGCCATAGATGTTCATTTAGCAGAAGTTTATGAATTTGCAGCTAAAATTGTTCCTGAAGATGTTAAAGAAGTGTTTAAAGCATTGTTAAAGAGATGGGACATTGAGAACATAAAATCATTGTTAATAGCCAAAGATGCTGGATTAGAAGTTGAGGAAATTGTTGATATGTTGATACCTGTTGGAGAATTATTTGATGAATTAGAAAAATTAGTTGAAGTAGAAAATGTTGAAGAAGTTGTGTATGGTCTTGAAGGAACTGAATATTCAGATATTTTAGAAGATGCTTTAACAGCATATAAAGAAAAAGGAATATTATTGCCATTCGAAGCAGCGTTAGATAATTACTATTTAAGAAATATTATTAAAGCAATAAAATCTGTAAAGACTAAAAATAGAGAAATACTTGAACATTATTTCGGTAGCTATGTGGATATCAGCAATATAATGTTAGTATTGCGAGCAAAAGTAGATAAACTAAAATATGAGGATATAGAACCATATTTACTACCAGCAGGTAGACAAATTAGTGAATGGAAGCTAAGGGATTTAATGGAAGCAGAAAACATAAGAGAAGTTATTGCTAGCTTGCGTGGATTTGATTATGAACCTATATTATCTGACGCTTTGCCTAAATATGAAAAAACAAAGTCCATATCTGTATTTGAGGAAGCATTAGAAAATTATCTTTACAAAATGGGTCGTAAATTTTTGACAAGAGAGTCATTGACTGTTGCTCCTATCTTAGCATACTTAATTTTGAAAGAAAAGGAAATTAAAAATTTAAAAATAATAGCACGTGCTAAGCGAGAAGGAATACCTGAATCAAGGATTAAAAAAATGTTAATAAATTGAGGGGTAAAGATGGCATCTAAAATTGCAGTAATGGGTGACGAAGACACTGTTGTTGGATTTAAATTTGGAGGTATAAAGGATGGTTACATTATAACAAACAAAGAAGAAGCAAAAAAAACATTTGAAAATTTGATAAAGGAAAAGGATATAATCATAATAACAGAAAACATTGCTGATAAATTGAGATCTGAAATAAATAAAATCTCAGAAGAACCTCTACCAATAATAATAGAGATACCTGACAAAACTGGTCCTTCTAAGAAAACTGTTGATCCGATGAGAGAACTTGTAAAAAAAGTAATTGGGGTTGAGATGATAAAATGACAGGCGAAAAGAGAATCATCAGAGTATCTGGTCCTGTAGTCGTGGCTGAAGGAATGAAAGGATCACAAATGTATGAGATGGTTAGAGTTGGAGAAGAAAAACTAATAGGCGAAATTATAGAGTTAGAAGGAGATAAAGCAACAATACAAGTTTATGAAGATACAACAGGGTTAAAACCTGGCGAAAAAGTTGAAACTACTGGAGGACCCTTATCTGTTGAATTAGGTCCTGGAGTTCTTGGAGAAATTTTTGATGGAATTCAGCGCCCATTGGATAAAATAAAAGCGATGACCGGTGAATTTATAAGAAGAGGTGTCGATGTACCTTCATTGCCCAGAGAGAAGAAATGGAAGTTTAAACCAACTGTCGATGTTGGCGATGAAGTGGTAGGTGGAGACATAATAGGTGAAGTACAGGAAACAAAGTCCATTGTTCATAAAATAATGGTTCCTCCAAATATTTCAGGATCTATTGAAAATATAGAGGAAGGTAAGTTTAAAGTTGATGAAAAAATTGCAGAAATAAAAACTGATGACAGTGTAGAAGAATTAAAGATGATGCAAAAATGGCCTGTAAGGAAGAGCAGACCATATAAAAAGAAATTAGATCCTGATGTTCCATTAATAACAGGACAAAGGGTACAAGATACGTTTTTCCCAATTGCTAAAGGAGGTACAGCAGCAATACCAGGCCCATTTGGTAGTGGAAAATGTGTGTCTGGTGATACTCCAATTTTATTAGGAGACGGTTCATTAATTACAATGGAAGAATTATATAAAAAATCATTAGAAAATGGAAAAGTAATAGAAGAGAATGAGCACGAAGAAATAATAAAATTAGATAAACCCATAACTGTTTATTCATTTGATGGATCAAAGATAATTAAGACTAAAACTGACATATTCTACAAAGGGAAAAGCGATTCATTAATTCATATAAAAACAAAAAGTGGAAGAGAAGTGAAAGTTACACCTATCCATATATTATTCAAAATAAATGAAAATGGTGAAATTGTTGAAACAATGGCAAAAGATTTAAATGAAGGCGATTACATCGTTGCTGCAAGAAAAATTGACATAAATAATGAAGATGAGAAAATTGATTTATCAAAATTCAATGAAAAGGAAATTAAAAAACTACCAGATAAGATGTCACCAGAATTAGCAGAATTCTTAGGATTATTATTTGCGGCAGGACAATTAGATGAAAACAAGTTAATACTTAAGATTGAAAATGGAAATAAGGATATTTTAGAGAGATTTTCTGAATTATCACTCAAATTATTCGGAGTTGAATGTAAGATATTAGAAAATAAAGCTATAATTGAAAATAAATTAATAGTAAAGTTTGTTAAAACACTTGGAATTCTAGAATCTAAAATACCAAAAATTATTTTAAAATCTAAAAATAAATGCATTGCCAGATTCATTGATGGTTATATAAATGCATCTGCATCCAATAATGTATTATCAATTGAAGATAAAGATTTGAAGGTTCAACTTTCATATCTTTTAACAAGAGCTGGTATTTATCACGAAATTTCTCATGATGGCATATTCTTACATCTGGATAATTCATTGTTAACATCTGTAGAGTATGGTGATGAAGTAGTAAGTGTAGCAATTAGTTCTTGTGGAGAAACAAACTATCCAAACGAAATATTTGCTGATCAAATAGTTGAAATAAGGGAGATTACAGGCCCATTTGATGTCTATGATATTTCTATTCCAGGAATAGAAAACTTCTTTGGAGGATTTGGTGCAATACTTCTACATAATACCGTTACACAACAACAATTAGCAAAATGGGCAGATGCTGACATAGTGATATATGTTGGGTGTGGAGAAAGAGGAAATGAAATGACTGAAGTTCTAGAGGAGTTTCCAAAGTTAGAGGACCCAAGAACAGGAAGACCATTAATGGAAAGAACTGTTCTTATAGCAAATACATCTAACATGCCAGTAGCAGCTAGGGAAGCTTGTGTTTACACAGGTATAACTATTGCAGAATACTTCAGAGATATGGGATATGATGTAGCATTGATGGCAGATTCAACATCAAGATGGGCAGAGGCCATGAGGGAAATATCAGGCAGGCTAGAGGAAATGCCTGGTGAAGAAGGTTATCCTGCTTATTTAGCTTCAAGATTAGCACAATTTTATGAAAGGGCTGGTAGAGTTATCACACTTGGAAGTGAGGATAAAGTTGCATCAGTTTCTGTTATTGGTGCAGTGTCTCCACCTGGTGGAGATTTCTCAGAACCTGTGACACAGAATACTTTGAGAATATGTAAAGTATTTTGGGCATTAGATTCTTCATTAGCTGATAGAAGACATTTCCCAGCTATAGATTGGCTACAAAGTTATTCATTATATGTGGATAGTGTAAAAGATTGGTGGAAAAAGAAAATTGGAAAAGATTGGAAAGCTGTGAGAGATGAAGCGATGGCATTATTACAGAAAGAAGCAGAATTGCAAGAAATCGTACAACTAGTTGGTCCAGATGCATTGCCTGATATAGAAAGATTGACATTAGAGACAGCTAGAATGATACGAGAAGATTTCCTCCAACAAAATGCATACCATGAGATAGATACTTATTGTCCACCTGAAAAGCAATTTAAGATGTTAGAAACAATACTATTATTCAATAGAGAAACTAAGAAGGCATTGAAAAAAGGAGCACCTATTGATAAATTAACACAACTCCCTGTCAAAGAAGATATTGCAAGAATGAAATACATACCTCCAGATGAATTTGAAGAAAAAGTCAAAGAAATACAAGATAAAATTATTAAACAATGCGAAGAGGTGCTAAAATGAGTGCTGATATTAAAACTCGGGAATATACTAGTGTAAGTGAAGTATCTGGTCCTCTTCTAATAGTTGAAGGAGTAGAAGATGCAGCATATGGTGAAATAGTAGAGATAGAGACTCCTGGTGGAGAAACTAGGAAGGGCCAGGTATTGGAGATTTATAGGAATAGAGCAGTGGTGCAAGTATTTGAGGGAACTGGAGATTTAAATACACAAACAACCAAGGTCAGATTCACTGGTGAGACTGCAAAATTGGGCGTATCTATGGACATGATGGGACGTATCTTCGATGGAACAGGGAAACCAATAGATGGTGGTCCTGAAGTAATTCCTGAGGAAGAATTAGATATTACTGGAAGTCCTATGAACCCTTCTGCAAGAAAATATCCAGCAGAATTTATACAAACAGGAATATCTACAATTGATGGAATGAATACATTGGTTAGAGGTCAAAAGCTACCAATTTTTTCAGGATCTGGTCTTCCACACAACGAGTTGGCAGCACAGATTGCAAGACAGGCAAAAGTTTTAACAGAGGAAAGTGAGTTTGCAGTTATATTTACAGCTATGGGAATTACACATGAAGAAGCAAACTTCTTTATGAAAGAATTTGAAAGAACTGGAGCATTAGAACGTGTTACAGTATTTATGAATCTTGCAGATGATCCAGCGATAGAAAGAATAATGACTCCTAGAATGGCTTTAACAACAGCAGAATATTTTGCATTTGAATATGATATGCATGTATTAGTAATACTAACAGACATGACTAATTATTGTGAAGCATTAAGAGAGATTTCAGCTGCAAGAGAAGAAGTGCCAGGTAGAAGAGGTTATCCTGGTTACATGTACACAGATTTAGCTAGTATATATGAAAGAGCTGGACGTGTCCATGGAAAAAAAGGATCTATTACTCAAATGCCAATATTGGTGATGCCTCAGGATGATATAACACATCCAATTCCAGACCTCACAGGTTATATAACAGAAGGCCAAATAGTTTTAAGTCGAGAACTCCATCGTAAAGGAATTTATCCTCCAGTAGACGTGTTACCATCACTATCAAGATTAATGAGTGGTGGAATTGGACCAGGTAGAACAAGAGAAGACCATGCCGATGTTTCTGACCAATTATA
This sequence comes from Methanothermus fervidus DSM 2088, assembly GCA_000166095.1. Classification (NCBI taxonomy): domain Archaea; kingdom Methanobacteriati; phylum Methanobacteriota; class Methanobacteria; order Methanobacteriales; family Methanothermaceae; genus Methanothermus; species Methanothermus fervidus. The sequence goes on from CP002278.1 coordinate 1,194,369, forward strand.
TTCTGCTTACGCTGAAGGTCGTGATTTAAGAGACTTAGTTGCAGTAGTTGGTGAAGAAGCTTTAACAGACCGTGACAGGAAATTCTTAGAATTTGCAGATGAATTTGAGAAGAGATTTGTGTCACAAGGTAGAGACGAAGATAGATCAATTGATGAAACACTTGACCTAGCATGGGACTTACTGAGTATATTACCTACTTCAGAACTTAAGAGAGTGTCAGACGAATACATCGAAAAATACCTGCCTAAATAATATTTTTTATTTTTTTAGGGGGATAAAATGCCACAGGAAATTATGGAAGGTGTTAATCCAACCAGAATGGAACTCCTAAAACTTAAACAAAGAGAAAAACTAGCTGTTAAGGGTCACAATCTTTTAAAAGAGAAAAGAAATGCATTAATAATGGAATTCTTCAATTTACTTGACAGAATAAAAGGGATGAGGAAAGAAATTGAAGAAGAATTGCAAGATGCATTTAAGGATTTAATGGAGGCATATATTCATACTGGAGATGCAAAAGTAAAAAAAGCAGCGATGGCTGTACAAGAATCAGTTAGTGTTGATATAGATTCACGTAGTATTATGGGTGTTGTAGTACCTTTAGTGGATGCTGAATCAAAAGAAAGAAGCATGGTTGAGAGAGGTTATGGTTTGTTTGATACCTCAGCAAAAATAGATGAGGTTGCAAAAAAATTTGAAAAATTGATTCCTAAGATAATTGAGTTAGGGGAAGTTGAAAAATCTATTAGACTTTTAGCTGGTGAAATAGAATCAACAAAAAGAAGAGTAAATGCATTGGAACATATAATAATACCTAAACTTAAAAACACAATAAAATATATTGAAATGCGGTTAGAAGAAATGGAAAGAGAGAATTTTGTAAGATTAAAAATGATTAAGAGGTCTATGGAGAGTGAATAATGGTCAAATTAATGACACGTTTTCGTGAAATAGTAAAGGAATTTGAGAAGAAAGTACATGCTGACAAAGATTTTAGAATTGACAGTCATTATGGTTTAATGAGGGCAATAGTTGCCAATGAAAACATAGAAGTTAAAAGTGGAGATGTAAAGTCTTTAAAAATTAAAAAAATTACAATTCCAAAGAACCATATTATATGGATTTGTGGATATGGTGTCCATCCATTAGGGCATATTATTGCCGTGGGCGAGGAAGTTCCACTTCCAATCACTATGGAACGTTCTGCAGACCATGCAACCTTTGTAGCAGCAAAAAGTGGTGAGATAAGAAAAAACGATTTTCTAGGTGTTTCAATACTACTACCTGTCAAGTTATTGAAATAATTACTCAGTATTTTTATTTTTTATGATAATTTAATTCCCTTTACAAGAGGATTTTTCCTTAGCCATTCTATATTGCTTCTATATAACATTCTGATATCATCTATACCTAATTTTATCATTGCTAATCTTTCAATTCCCAATCCAAATGCAGCCACTGGTGTCTTAATACCTAATGGTTCAAGAACTTCTGGACGAAACATGCCTGCTCCACCAAGTTCTATCCAAGAGCCTTTCTCTGGTAAATAAATTTCACATTCAGTTGAAAGATAAGTGTATGGGAAATAAGCAGGTCTAAATCTCACTTCAAAACCTAATTTTTTATAAAATTCCCTTAATGTTCCAAGGAGATCTCTAAATGTAACATCTTTTGATGCTATAATCCCTTCCACCTGATGAAATTCTGGCAAATGCTTATAAGTTATAGTTTCTCTTCTAAAAACTCTACCAATTGAAAACATTTTTACTGGAGGTTTGTTCTCAAATAAAAATCTTGCAGATATACATGTTGTATGTGTTCTTAAAACAGGTTTTTTTGCTATAGATATGTCCCATTTATAGCCCCAACCTTCAGAACCTGTTGATCCACCATGCTCATGAACATCTTTAACCTTTTTAACCAATTTTTCATCTGGGAGATCACATATTTTAGGATTTTTTAAATAAAATGTATCCTGCATCTCTCTTGCAGCATGGTCTTGAGGTTGGAATAAACTATCAAAATTCCAAAAAGCTGATTCAACGATAGGACCTCTTGATTCTTTAAATCCCATGCTAATAAATATTTTTCTTATCTCTTCTATTATGTCACGTAGTGGATGTGTTTTACCCGGATAAATTTTTGGATATTCAACGAAAATGTCATAAGGTCTATACTTAAGTCTTTTCCACCTGCCACTTTTCAAATCTTCGTGTGTTACTTGTGTAGCTTCTTCAATTATTTCTAATCCTTCGTCCAATAATTTTTTACCTTCTTCTGTTATTTCTAAAACATGTGTTGTTTTTTCTTTTATATCGAGAAGTCCTCTATTTTTTAACAATTCATACCCTTTTTTGAGGTCTTTGGTAAGTGAAGAATACCATATTTCCTCCTTTTTCAATAACTCTTTTAACAATTTTTCATCTTCAAAATCTTTATCTATAAATTTTTCACATTTTTTTGTTACTTCAAGTACGCCTTTTTTTATTTTAATACAATTTTTCTTTTTTAACCATCCAATACCTATATTTATATCTTTTTTTTCGAAAGGAGATTCTCTAAAAAGATCTTTCATTTTTATACTCTTTTTTTCCAATAAATAATTGAGCAGGCGTCTTTCAGGTAAGCCTTCTTTAGCATATTTTAATCCTTCATCATTTAATCTTATTAAATAATCAGTTTTTCTATGTATTTTTACAAGATTTTTTGATTCTAAAGATCCAGCAGCACTCATTACAGCCTTTATATCCATTTTTTGTTTTTTTGCAATTTTTTCTGGCTTTAATGAAAAACCTAATGATTCAAATGCCTTTAATACTTTTTTTTCATAAATGTGCAATTCATCTGTTTTGTAAACCATTTGCGCCCTCCTTCAATATACATTTTGGAGAATTAGAAGTTTTGTCATACATATCTAGTAGTGTGACCATTATAGATGCAGCTGTTAAATCTGCAGTAGTGCCTGGGTTTAGATTTTTTTCTCTTAATTTCTTATCCAAATGTTTTATTTTTTTGTATCCCTCATTGCTTAACATGCCACCAACATCTAATATATCTTTAGCAGCTTCAGATACTTTTACAGCAGTTTTATGTCCATATTTTCTTCTAATTAAAGTATCTGGAAATTTAGATAAAATAACTAAAAATGTTTGGACAGTGGCAATATTTATTCCATATTTTAAATTTTTTTTAAAAGTTGGGAAACCTATATCAAATGTTATTGGCATTGCATTAGTTAATTCATTCGCTATATTATCCCAAGATGAGGAAATTTTTAAAACATCAAACATATTCAAATTATTTTTCAATAATTTACTTTCAGATGATTTATCGGTTACATCAATTTCATGATTTCCCATACCACCTGCGTTTGCCATACGTATTGCTCTATATAAATATACAGAATCTTTAGGTGTTGTATTACGCATAATTTTATCAACATTTTCCCTAATTTCACCAAATCTTTTTGACATTCCAGCAGCAGCTGATAGAGGTGTTAATAACATTATTATTCCTAAATTTGTATTGTTATTTACCCATTTTTTTGTTTCTTTGACAGCTTTATATATTAAATATCCAAGCTCTATAGATTTTAAATCCCTACATTTTTTACTTCTTTTGGCAGCTTCATACATTACATCCCCAATTACAATACCACTTATAAGAAAATCTTCAAAACACATGTCATCAAAATCTTTAGTTCTATGAACATTTCCAGGCTTTGGATATCCACTAACTTCTAATATTGATGCTATTTGCGCTGATTTTGAAACATAATTAGCATTCATAGCTTATATTTCCTCCACAATTTCAGGAGCAAAATGTGTGATTATTAAATCTGCACCTGCACGTTTTATGGAAAGCAATGTTTCTATTATAACTTTATTAGAAAGATAATTTGCATCTATAGCGGCTTTTATCATTGAATATTCACCACTTACATTATATGCGGCAGTAGGTACTCCAAAAGTATCTTTAACAAGTCTAATAATATCAAGATAAGGTAAAGCAGGTTTTACCATTACGATGTCGGCGCCTTCATCAATATCTAATTTGACTTCCCTTAGAGCTTCTAAAGAGTTCGGTGGATCCATTTGGTAAGTACTTCTATCTCCAAATGCTGGAGATGAATATACTGCTGATCTGAATGGTTCATAAAAAGATGACGCGTATTTTGCCGAATATGACATTATTATTACATCATCAAAACCATTTTTTTCTAATTCTTCCCTTATAGCCTTTACACGACCATCCATCATGTCTGATGGTGCAACAACGTCTGCACCAGCTTCAGCATGTGATAAAGCTACTTTAGATAAATATTTGAGAGTTTCATCGTTTACTATTTTTTTGTTTTTAACTATTCCGCAATGTCCATGTTCAGTATATTGACAAAGACATACATCGGTTATTACTACTAAGTCTGTCTCTTCTTTTAATAATTTTACAGATTTTTGGACAATGCCATTTGGGTCATAAGCGCTGGATCCATATTTATCTTTTTTTTTCGGAATTCCAAAAACTAATATAGCTTTTAATCCTTTTTCTTCTAGCTTTTTAGCCTCATCTATTAATTCATCGACAGAGTACCTATATTGTCCTGGCATTTTAGGAATTTTTTCCTTGGTTTTTATACCTTCTTTTACAAAAACAGGATATATCAAATCATCTTTGGATAAAGTAGTCTCTTTCACTAGAGACCTTATTTTAGAATTTTTTCTTAACCTTCTCATCCGAGTGTATGGAAATTTCATTTTAATACACCTGATGAAGTCGTAGAAATATCACCAAATATCAATAAACCCATATTCATTCCCTGTATATCTAGCTATATACCTAAATTCTCCCCTTGGAGCTATGTATTTACTTATCTCCCTCATCTGTGGATTCAATCCCTCAATTTCATATTTTATTCTTAGATTTAATGGAATTCTATATCTTGATGGATTTTTGACAATCATTGTTCCAGATACTGCATATTTAAATGGATATTTACCTAACTCTATTGTTTTTGTTTCATTTGGCTTTAGAGTTATTGTTAATTCTCTATAGCTGACTTTAGTTCCATTAACTGGATTTGTGTAGATTGAGATGTAATATTTTATGGTTATTGTTGATTTTCCTAAGTTTGTTAGGGTTATTGTGAAGGTTTTGTTTTGGATTGATGCTTGACTTACAGTTACTGTAACTGGTGTTAGGTTTCCTATTGTAACGTTGTAGGTTCCTGGTTGTGTTAAGGTGTAAGTGAAGTTTATGTTTATAGTAGTATGTGCTGGCACGAAAACAATTTTATTTGCCACGGCTTGTTTATTTATATATAAAATTGCTGTATAGTTACTATCTACGTTAGAAGGATTATTCACTGCTGCATTCACAAATATTGTCAGTGGTACAGTGCCATGTTCTGGAGTAACTGTCAAATTGCTTAGTTTAAATTCTAAGCCTACAATTTTTCTTACTATATTGTTATTTATATTTGCATCTTTAATGCTTGTACCTATTAAATATTGGTTTTGAGTAGGAATTTCTACAACTATCTCTGATCCAGGATTTACATCCCTTTGCCATATGATGGATTGAACTTCAGAAGGAGACAAAGGTCCTATTTCACCTACATATGTTTCATTGTTGTGTGTAATTTTAATCAAAACTTTGGCGTTAGGATCTATTTTTTTCATGTCGGCCTTTCCATTGTTTTTGACCATTGCCTTTATTTTTCCATCACATATTTCAATATCTTCAATTGTTAAATCAACAATTAATGGTTTGTAATCTAAATTAACTTTATTATATGTGTAGGGGATATCTCCAATTCCATCTCCATCGCTATCGTTCCCAAAATAATCTAACCAGTAATTACCTTCGTTAGTAGTGTTCCAATAGTTATTTAATAACTCACCATCTACAGCAATCGAATTATTTAAGAAATAATTTTTGTATACATAATTTTTTATTCCCTGGATGGAGAGCCCATATTCACAATTTGTAATAGTATTTAAGCAAATTATATTGTTTGTACAGCCGGTTTTGAGTGATATTCCTTTATTGCACCCAGCTATATAATTATCAGAAATAGTACAGTTTCTTGCCCCTCCTGTTGCACCGAGATATATACCATTGAAGCTACATAAGAGAACAACATTTTTTTGGATAATACAGTTATTAGCACAATCAAGGGCAATTCCACATTTACATGATCTAATTATATTTTCAGATATTTCACAAGAATCAGTGGATCCACCTAATGTTCCTAAATGTATTCCCGCATATTTACATTTCATAATATTATTTCCAATTATCTTGTAATTTTTTGAAAATCCATAAGTAAATATTCCTCCAATGATGGTATTATTTTCTATTTTCCAATCCCTTGTGGTTCCATTGATACATATACCACTTCCTGGTTCCTCAGCAGATGTATAAATTATGTTGTTCCGTATTACACAATTACTTGCATTTAACGCCATTATGGCATAAATACCATTCGTATTAATAATGAAACCTTCTATTGTTATATTATCTGTATTTATGTAAATAGTGGGAATTGATGGATCCTTAGCTATTATTTTTGCTTTCCCATCGCCTTCCAATGTTATAGATTTGTTAATAACAATGTTTTCACAATATTCTCCAGGCTTAACAAAAATAATATGCCCATCTTTTGTATCATAATCATCTATTGCAGACTGAATTGACGTAAATGTTTTGTTGTTATTTAGATTTACAACTTCTGCATGAGCTATAGAAGTTCCTAAAAAACAGATTAAAGCAATAATTAACATTATTTTTTTAATAGTTTCACCTCCAAATAAGTTTTGTTTAAATTTATACAAGAAAACTTTATATATAACTTTCTTGAGATATATTCAAATAGTTTTGAAAATAGATAAATGGTGAGAAAATGAAGGCAAAATCATTTTTAATAATACTTACATTGATTATAGCTTTCATCATTAATATTTCACCAGTTTTAGGAATAGAAGTCAAAGGATCTGTGAAGGAAATTTATAATGAAACATCGGACACATACGTAACTTTAGAAAATGCAATACCTGTCAAAGATGCTAATATAACTTTAATAAAAGACAATGTTGTCCTAAATAAAACTACAACTGATAACAATGGGAAATATTTAATAACAGCAAATGCTACTCCGCCCTTAATACTAAAAATAGAATATTCAACATATAAACCAGCGATATTTACTGTAAATAAAGATTGTGAAATAAATCATGTTTTTATTCCAGATATTGTAATAATAGGTTGTCCAAAACCATTTGGAGTAGAATTAAGTAAGAGATTAATGTTTTATGATCCTTGGATGCCTGGAGCTGAAAAAGATTGTTGGATTTTAGAACATGCAAATTTTGCTTTTTTATACATGCAAACACCAGGTACCGGTCAGAAAGACTTTTGGATTCAATATCTTGGTAATAGTCCTGCTAATAAAACAGGACATATAGCTGCATATGCTGGAATGGGAGAAGAAAGGTATTTCAACATAATTGGGGGTAGTAAAAATTCACTAGAAAATACATATCTTGCCAGTTATTATGTTTTGGCATCTGGAAATGCTACAAAGATTAATTATGATAGAATGGTCAAATACATAAGTTATTTATTAAATGAAACAACTTACAATCCAATAGAGCACGATGAAGTTCCCATATTTGCTGGTGGAGGTACAGCAGGCAGTTGGGGATTATATCATCCTGATCTTGGAACAAGAACAGTGTTAGGATATAATTTAACACAACCTAGCCCTAAACAAATAAAACAATGGATAGAGGAGAATCCTGGGTTAGCAATTTCTGGTAACTTAAAATGGCTAGCAAAATTAAATATGTATCTTGTTTCATCTGGTTTTGCAAAACTTTGTGAAGATTTTGAGAACTGGTATAATAATAATAAACCAAATCTTAAAGGGCCTTTTATAGTGGTTGTAAGTTATTGGCCAGGTGGTCAAAAAGACCCTACTATAGACATGCTGATTAGAGAATTGGAAAAAAGAGGTAGGCCTGCATTTGATTTATATCAGATTGAAACACAGCCACCAGCTAGTAAACTACTGGAATTGATGGTTAAAGGCATTAATGGAACTGGTTTCATAAAAAGAGGAATATCTGCTGTTATATCTTTAGTAAGCTGGTCTTTAAACTATGATAATTTACCAGAAGGTGCTGTAAAGGAATATTTAAACATGAATATTCCTATAATTAAAGGAATGGAGTTGTGGACAAATAATGGTTTAGAAAATCCATTAGGAACGCAGTTTGAATTAACATGGCAAATGGGACTACCATATCGTGAAGGTGTATTTGGTCCTACGCCAGTGAGTTATAGAGATGAAAGAAGTGGAAGATATATACCAATTGAGACTGGCATTAAGAAAATTGTTGACAATGCAATAAAATGGGCAAAACTAAGAGAAATTCCAAATAAAGACAAAAGAATAGCTATAATTATTTACAATTATCCTCCAGGAAAAGATAATTTTGTTGCTTCTTACTTAGACGTTTTCAAAAGTATCCATGATCTACTCACAAGACTAAAGGAACTTGGTTATAGTGTTAGTGAAATACCTACACCTGAGGAATTATACAATATAGTGGCTGAAGGTGGAAACAAAGGTACATGGGCTCAACCTGCACTTGAGAAGTATGTAGATAAAAATTGGAAAAGATTAATGGAAAATAATCAATTAATACCCTTGAATAAATATTTAGAATGGTTTAATCAATTACCAGATCCAATGAAAAGGAATATAACAGGAAAATGGGGAGAACCTCCTGGAAATATAATGACTGTCACAAGAAATGGCACTAAATACATAGTAATTCCAGGCGTAAAACTTGGAAATATATTCATTGCAATACAACCAAGTAGAGGTTGGGAAGAAGTTAAAGATTATCATGATCCTTATTTACCACCACATCATCAATATGTTGCATTCTACAAATGGTTGGAAGAAAACTTCGATGCAATGATACATCTTGGTACTCATGGAACATTAGAGTGGTTACCTGGAAGAACAACAGGAGTTATAGATTCTGATTATCCATTCCAACTTACATGCTTACCAAACATTTATCCATACATAGTTTCAAATCCAGGAGAAGGTCTTGTTGCTAAAGATAGAAGTTTTGCAGTAATAATTGATCACATGACGCCTGCTATGGTAGAAAGTGGTTTATATGGAAATCTTTCTGAATTACATGATCTAATACATAGATATAATGCAGCATTAGAAGCAGGTGCTTCACAACTATTACCAGAATTAGAAAAAGAAATAATAGAGAAGGCTGCTTCATTAGGATTCAAAAAAGAAGGTAATTTCACAGATTGGCTTAGAGAATTACATATTCAACTGCATGAAATAGAGAATGATGTTATACCTTTAGGATTACATAGTCTAGGAAAAATACTGGAAGGAGATGAACTTGTTGAAGAACTATATACAATAGCATCTTCAAGAAGCGACTTAATGGAAAATATAAAGAGAATGATGTATCCAGAAATAAAAGAGAGCTACTACGACATAATGTATGATCCAAAATATGAAGACAAAGTCGAAAAAATTAAAGAAAAAGCGAAAGAATGGATAAGAAATATCATAAATGGCAATATACCTCCAGAAATTAAACCTGATGATTTAAAATTCATAAATGAAACTTTAACAAAAATTAGAGCCAATGAAGAATGGCAAAACCTACTAAATGCATTATCAGGTGGTTATGTACCTCCCGGACTTGCAGGAGATCCTGCAAGGAGCGATGTTTTACCAACTGGAAGAAACTTTTATCCTTATGATGTTAAAAAAATGCCAACAAAAGCTGCATGGGAGTCTGCAAAAAAAATTGTTGATGACATGTTAAGAAAATATTATAAAGAACATGGAAAATTCCCAGAATTAGTTGGAATGGTAATGTGGGGTACAGAATTACTAAGAACTGAAGCACTTGCAATAGCTGAATTTATGTATCTTTTAGGTGTAAAACCAGATTGGGCACCAAATGGAGACGTTAAAGGTGTAGTTTTAATGGATCCATCAGAATTTGCAATTGAAATTGATGGTAAAAAAATAATTAGGCCAAGAATAGATGTTTTTACAACTGCTGTGACATATAATCAAGCATGGATTGATCTAATGAATAAAGCTGTTGAACTAGCTAGCGAAGCTAAAGATGTTGAAAATTATGTTGCTAAACATTATAAAGAATGTAATTCTCTTGATAGAGTTTTCGGTTTAAGAGGTTATGTATTAGAAGGAACTGGTGTTTGTGATTTGGTTCCACAAACAGGAAAATGGAACACAACTAAAGAGTTGGCAGATGTTTATCTTTCTAGAGTTTCTTATGCATGGAAATCTGTTAATGGCGTAATGCAAATGAAACAAAATAAGGACGTATTCCAATATCTATTAAAGAAAATGGATATCGCAACACAAACAATCGATAGTACTTGGAGACTTTTTGACACAGACGACTATTATGACTGGTATGGTGGATTAATATTGGCATCAAAGACTTTAGGTGGAAATCCAGAAACAATGCTCCAAGACATTAGGAATTTAAAATTTACTCAAATAAGATCTCTAAAGGAAGAAGTAGAATTAGAAATAAGATCACAGGTGTTAAATCCAAAATACATGGAATCATTGCTTAAAACTCCTAGTGGTTGGATGGAATATGCAAAAAGATATGAATACACGGTTGGTATTCATGTAACAACAAATTCAGTAAGCAATGAATTATGGAACAAACTAGGAGAAAACTTAATAATGAATTTAAACCCTAAAACAAATTATGAAGCATTTGCAACACAATCAATGATTGCATGGGTCCTAGAAATGGAAAGAAGGTCATTAGCATCTCTAAGACCTGAATTAAAAGTTGCCCTTGCTAATAAATATATAACTTTAGCCGTTAAATATGGACCAGTATGTTGTCACCATACATGTGCAAATATAAACTTTAATCTTTGGGTAATTCAAACATCTAACTTACCTCTATCATACCTCCAAAAATTCGCAGCCGCATTTGCAGAAACTACTGGAGTTAAGTTATCAATTCCAGGAGCTCCAACAACACCACAACCTTCAGTCCCTGGAATATCAATAACAGTCCCTGGAATTCCAACATCCATTCCAGGAGCACCATCACAACTAGGAGCTCCAACTGCATTAGGAAGAGTAGGAATTGGAACTGCAGCAACAAGGGGAGTTTCACCAGGAATTTCAGGTCCTTCAGGTAGAGTTGGCGGTGAAATTGGTACAAGAGGAGCAGCTCAAGCTGCTGGAGCTGCAAGTAAATCCTCATCAGAATCAGGTGCTACAGGTAAAGCAGGAATTACAGGTGCTGCAGCAGGAAAAGCATATGAGATTACACCAGTGTCTAAAGGAATTGGAAGTCCATCATCAGTGCCATTCGCAGGAATAATCGGAGTTATAATATTGATTGCATTAATAGCAGTAGGATATCTATTGAGAAGGCCTAAATATTAGTTCATTTTTATTTTTATCTCCCTATTAATTCAAAAAGTTCCAAAAATTTTGTGATAATAATTTACAGCTTTCATTGGACAGGTTATCACACAACATCCACATCCAACACATTTTTCATCGTCTATTTCAACTGTCCAGTCATCTTTTATACTTATAGCTCCAACAGGACAAATTGAAACACATGCTCCACAATCAATACACTTTTCTTTGTCTTTCCTCACAACGTCCTTTGCAATCTCAACAATTATTCCCCTATTTTTTAGGTATTCTATACTTTCCTTTTTTCTTTTACCTAATATTTCAGCTAAAATTTTACCGCCACTTGATGTAATATGGGCATGCAAAATATTAAAATCTATGTCATATTTTTTTATTGCGTCGGATATAACAGGTTTTTTTATTATTTCTTTTGAAAAATATAACCATACTCTCATTTCTTTTCCCTACCAATTATACGTGATATATCTTCAGCAGTAACTATTCCTATTACTCTATTATCTTTATCGACAACTGGAAGTCCTGAAATGTTATATTTATCCATACGACGTGCAGCGACATCTATTGGCTCATTTTCTTTAGCAGTTATTACCCTTTTTGTCATGATTTCTTCTAATTTTTTAGTACCTTCAGCAACAGCATTTGCTATATCCCATGATGTAACTATTCCCCTAAGTTTATTATTTTTGTCAACTATTGGAACATGATTTATATTATTTTCCACAATTTTCTTTGCCACACTTTCCACACTTTCTGAAATACTAGCTACAATGGCAGGCTTGGTCTCAACATCTTTAACCAGTATTAATGGTTTTTTAATTTTCAGTGGTTTTAATTCCTTAGGTTTTTTAGGTAGAGGTTTTACATATTCTGACAGTGTAAATTCTCCTTTTTCTATCAATTTTTTTAATTCTTCAGCAACTTCCATCGCCATCTTATAAGATGATAAAGGTGATGTTGGTACTTCCTTATCATCTATAATTACTTTTCCAGATTTTAATTCCTCATAATTTGTTTCAGCAACTACAGGTCTATCTCTACTTGGCACGCCATAGTCAATTATCTTACACTTTATATCTTTATCACTTACTCCAGTTCTTAAGGCAATTTTTTCATTTAAGACAGGAATTGGTATTCCAACTCCTAAATAAATTGTTGGTCCATACTTATGTATAGTAGCTCCTCTTACAAACTTAGGATCCATGTCTTTCATGTCCGCTTTTAGCATTAATGTTCCTGCAGGAGAAACTGGGATATCTTTGTGTCTTTCTACGCCAACTCTATGTTGTGTTCCCTCTCCAACAACATATCCTTGAGCACCTGCAAGAAATACTTTTGTTCCTATTCCTATACATTCAAAATATGGATCATTGAGCAGTGGACTTAATTCACCTGCGCTTGAGTAGGTTACATTGCCAAAATTGGGAAGTAAGGTACCCATATAGGTATATAGTGTTTCATTGCTAGAATTAGTTGCGGCAGCATAATTTTGGTAACAATTTCTTGGGTTTACCATTATTGCTTGGTTTATTTCAGATAAAGAAATTGCAGTTTCTATTTTTTTTAATGGATAACAATCTGTTCCAAAACCTTCTGCCACAAGTTCAACTTCTTTGCCTTTTATAAGGTCCTCTATTACGTGGCCTCCACCATAATCAAATTTTTTTTCAGGATCAATATTAGGTTGTGCAGCACCTATATAAATATCTACAGCAGCTATACCAGCGTAAGCCTCTACTCCATTCAAATAAGCCCTTTTAATTTTTATTGGAGGTTCTGCATGGCCTAAATTTAAAAATGCTCCTGAAGAACACATTGCACCAAAAGTTCCAGTAGTAACTACATCAATTTCTTTAGCAGCTTTTTTTGCGCCATCATCTCTTACAATTTCAACCATTTCAGATGCTGTAACTACTACTGCATCTCCATTTTTTATTTTTTGGTTTATTTCTTCTAATGATTTCAAATGTAATCCCTTCTATGTAATTATCCAGAAAATAAATTTGTTACTTCTTGTATTGCATCTGATTTTGCTAAAACCAATAATCTATCGTTTTCTTTAATTTTTGTATTAGGTTGAGGAATTTTTATTTCATCGTTACTATAAATTGCAGCTATGATGTAATCTTTTGTTGGCGATAACTCCTCTACATTTTTTCCTACAACTTCTTTGTTTTTTACAACTAGTTCTAATATTTCTGCTTCACCCCTACCTAATACAATGAGATCAACTACTTTTGGACGTGTTATATATTTTTCAAGATATCCTGCTGCACTTCTTTCAGGACTTATAACGTGATCTATACCTACATCTCGGAATGTATCTTCATTTTCTGGATTGTTTACTCGTGCAATAGTTTTTGGAACATTGTATTTTTTTGCAAGGATACATCCCATAAGATTTGCTTCATCACTACCAGTTGCTGCAACAAAAACATCAGCATTTTCAATGCCAGCACTTTCTAAAATATTTCTTTCTGTTCCTTTACCACAAATTACTGGAATGTTTAATTCAGATTCTAATTTCTTACATCTCTCTTTGTCTCTTTCTATAACAGTTACTTCATGTCCATCGGATGTTAAAAGGTCTGCAAGTGTTGAACCTACTCTACCTCCACCCATTATCACAACATACATTTTTTCACCTTTCTTTTTTACTAAAAAATCTGGTAAAATAAATTTATCAAAATGAAAAATCTTCTTTTTTAACTGTATTAGTGATTTTGAAGTGAAAAAATTATTTAAGTTTTTTCATTGAAAATAATAATTCTCTACACAAATAGACTAAAAAATCATTGACAAATAAATTACACATTGAGGGGTATGATGGACATTGGAAAATTAGAAAAATTAACTTTGGAGTTAGAGAAAAAAGTTGAATATGTTGATGTTAGTGCAACTCAAATATCTACAAATTCCATTGTTATGAAGGATGGAAACATTCAAGAAATAAAATCAGGGATTGAAAGTGGTATAAGAGTGAGAGTAATTAAAAATGGAATGTGGAAGATAGGATTTTTTAGGGGCACTGATGATATAGATTATATGTATAAAAGAATGGTTAAGGTAGTTGGTTCAGGCAGTGTTGCATTAGCAAAATGTGATCCAATAGTCGGCAATTTTAAATCACCAATGAAAATAAATCCTTCTGATGTACCGATAGATGAAAAAAAGGAAATGGTAGTGGAAGTTGAAAAAGCTGCAAATATTAAAAAGGTTGTAAGCACCGCAGTAAATTATGTAGATGTAAATGTAAAAAATGTATTCTTAAGTTCTGAAGGTGCAAACGCTAGTAAAAATGAATCTAAAGTTGCATTATTTATCAATGCAGTTGCATCTGATGGTAAAACCTTACAATTTAGCAGTGATAGAATTGGAAATGTTGGTGGATTTGAAATTATTAAACAAGCTGATTTAGAAAAACTTGGCAGAAAAGTTGGAAAAAATGCTGTAGAGCTGTTATCTGCTGAATCACCGCCTTCAGGTAGATTTACAATTGTAACAGATTGTGAACTCACAGGAGTTTTTATACATGAAGCTGTTGGACATGCATCAGAAGCAGACATTGTCCTTAAAAATGATTCTATTTTAAAAAACAAAATTGGGAAGAAAATAGGATCTGAATTAGTTACAATAATTGATGATCCAACTACTAATGGATTTGGATATTATGTATATGATTCTGAAGGTGTGAAGGCATCTCCAACAACAATTATGAAAAATGGTATTTTAAAATCCTTTATAAATTCCAGAGAGACTGCTTATCAATTAAATATGAATCCTACTGGAAATGCAAGAGCAGCTTTTGGCCACGAACCTCTTGTTAGAATGAGTAATACTTATTTGAAGCCCCGAGATCAAAGCTTCGATGAATTAATTGAAGATGTTAAAGAAGGAGTATATCTAAAAGGTTCAAGAGGAGGACAAGTAGATACTACTCGAGGTACATTCCAATTTAATGCTGAGAGATCATTTAAAATTGAAAATGGGAGGATAACTACTCCATTAAGAGATGTATCGATGTCTGGTAATATACTAGAAGTTCTTAAAAACGTCGATGCTGTTGGCTCAGATTTTAAAATTAATGCTGGTTTTTGTGGAAAATATGGACAGACAGTAGCCGTAGGTGATGGGGGCCCACACATAAGAATTAAAAATGTGTTGATAGGTGGAAAAAATGTTATCTGAAGAAGAAGGTGAATTTTTAATAAAATTAGCAAGAAAAAGTATAGAAGAATATGTAAAGAATGGTAAAAAAATAGATCCTCCAAAAGAACTTCCTAAATCACTAACAGAGAAGAGAGGAGTATTTGTAACATTGAAAAAAAATGGTGAGTTGAGAGGTTGTATTGGATATCCAGAGCCAATAAAACCTTTGGCAGAGGCAACAATTGATTCTGCAATATCTTCTGCGACATCTGACCCAAGATTTCCACCACTTAAGCCTGCAGAATTAAAAGAGATATCTATTGAGGTAAGTGTTTTAACAAAACCAAAACTTGTGGAAGTAGAAAATCCACAAGAATATCTCAAAAAAATAAAAATAGGTAAGGATGGTATAATTGTTGAAAAAGGCTTTAACAAGGGTTTATTACTACCACAAGTTCCAGTAGAACAGAATTGGGATGTAGAAGAATTTTTATGCAATGCATGCATGAAAGCAGGATTGCCACCTGATTGTTGGTTTGATTCTGAAACTCGGATATATAAGTTTCAAGCACAGATATTTGAGGAGAAATAAATGTGATAATACCGGACATACCTACCTACAAAGAAATTTTAGATAAAGCATTTAGTAGAGCTAGGAAATCTGGAGAAAAATTAAGGACGCTTAGAATACCAAGAAATGTGAAATATAGACGTATAGAAGAGACTAAAATTCAAACTGCATGTGATGTAATGATTTCTACCCTTAAACGTATTTTGGATAAGACACCAATAATTGATGAACTTCCAGAATTTTATCAAGATTATATTGATGTTACTGTAGGCATTGATGAATTAAAGAAATCTCTAGGTGCTATAAATCGAGCAATTAAAATAATATCACAATTAAAAAGAGAATACACAAAGCGTATAAAATTTTCAAGTCCTAAAGAAGCATATAAATTAAGAAGGGAAATATATGGGAGAATATCTTCCGTTATAAAAGAAATAAAAGATGATCTTGATTTTTTAGATTTTGCAAAAAATAGGTTAAAAAACATGCCTACTATAGATTTTGATGCAGTAACTGTTGTAATTGCAGGTTATCCAAATGTAGGTAAATCAACTTTGTTAAGAAAACTTACTGGAGCAAATCCTGAAGTTGCTGAATATCCTTTCACAACGAAAGGTATACAGATAGGGTATAGAAAAATTGGGTGGGGAAAACTACAGGTTGTGGATACTCCAGGATTGTTGGATAGACCTGTAGATAAAATGAATGAAATAGAATTACAAGCGTTAGTAGCTCTTGAAAACCTTGCAGATCTTATGATTTTCATTTTTGATCCCTCTGAAACTTGTGGATACCCATTAGAAAAACAATTTGCATTATATAAAAATTTAAGGAAAGTTTTTAATGTTCCTATAATTTCTGTTTTTAATAAAATAGATTTGGTAGAAAATCTTAAATATTTGAAAAAATATATTAACAAAGTAGAAAATCCAATTTTAGTATCTGCTACAGAAGGAAAAGGACTAAAAAAATTAATAGCTAAGTTGGAGGAATTGTATGAAAGATTGGAAAGAAAAATTTGGAAAACCTGAAGAGTTCTTCAGGAGGAGAGGCTTTATGATAGATAAAATGATGGAAGACATGATAAACACAATGAAAAAGATGCATGAAGAGTTTGAAAGAAGATTGTCAGAATATACAGAATTTTTACCAGCTAAACCTTCTGTTGACGTTATTGATGCTGAAGACAAGATAATAGTTAAAACTGATCTTCCTGGTGTAAAAAAGGAAGATTTAGATGTAAAGGTTTCAGAAGATACTGTAACAATTAGTGCTAATGTTAGGGAAGAATTAGAAGTTGAAAAAGGAAACTACTTTAAAAAAGAGAGAAGATATGGAGAAGCTCACAGGGAAGTAAAATTACCAGCAAAAGTTAAACCAAAAGAAGCTAAAGCAAAATTTGAAAATGGAGTATTAACAATAGAAATTCCTAAAAAAGAAGTAAAGGAAAAAGTTAGTGTTAAAATCGAGTAACTTGCTGCATTATATACTTCATAACCTCTTTATCTTTTTTTGTTCCAACTTTTTTAACGAGTTTTTTCATTTCTTTTATACGTTCTATATACCTTTCTCTAGTCTTTTTATCAGCAATTTTAAACCTACTTGAATATATTAAAGATTCAATTATTGCATAAGTTGCGCGATTCAATGGTTTAATGCAATTTTTCATGATAATTTCTTTAACTTTTGCATTTACTAAGTATAGAGTAGATTTTCCCAATGAATCTTTTTTATTTATTTTTCTTGTTTTATAAACAACGTTTGTGAAAAATGCATCTGCATCTTTTAAAACGACATATCCTTTATATTTTTTAAAATAATTAAGTTTTAAATCTGTAAATGTTGACAATGCAAAAATGCATGGATCATCTAAAATGTTAACTGCAAATTTTCCTTCTCTTAATATATTATTGAGAGTGTGTGTGCCTTCATAGAGGTATAAGGTTATTTCTTTTTCATTTCTACATAATACACCAATTGGCGCTGCATTACCACTTCCATCTTCATTTACTGTTGTAACTATTGTTTCATAAAGTGCTCCCCGCTCCATTTTTAATTTACTTAGTCCTAAATTTTGCATTATTTAAGCACCGAACCTTTAATTACAGCATCAATAATACAATCAAAATTTATTTCTTTATGCCAGCCAGCTTTTCTAAATACATCCATAAAACAAGCCCCTATAATTTTACCTTCCTCTGTCAAAACATTGTTTATTAACTTTTTAACTTCTTCAACATCTACACCAATTTTCGGCATTGCAAGACCGCCAAGCAACACTAAAGCATCTGCTTTTGCTTCAACCTTCTCACCTAATTCTACGCCATAAGAAGTCAAAATTAATTTCCTTGCCTTTTTTACATCAGTATTGGGGATAAATATATTATCTTTATCCCTTAATGCATATGCAAACAATTGTGCAAATGGTGTACAAACTCCTGGAACACCAGCATAAGCAATTTTTTTACAACCCCCCACTGCCTCTTTCAATGCATTAAGATTTCCTTTTATGCCTTTAAATTCACTTATCTTCTTCAATTCTCTCACCAAAAAATATTTTTTATTATTTATAAAAAAACGGTATTGATAAATTTTAGGATTGGTTCATATGAAAGAAATTGTCATGCTTAAAAAAGCATTAAAAATATTAACATACTCTAAAGCTTTTGCTTTTCTTATACCTGAAACAGGGACAAATATTGTAATGTCAAAGAAAAATCCAAAAAATAAGGAAGATATAGCAGGGATTCCAGGAAGAATAAGAAAATTTAAGGATAAAGCTATAGTATGTGAAGATCCAAAATTTGGCGCTTCCTCACATCTCGCAAATTTGATTTTGACATTGCAAAAATACGATCCTGAAAAAAGAAGTGCTATAAACATTAAATATGATAAAAAAATTATTAAAATAGCTAAGGATATAAACTTAACAATATCAAGTTATGATAGAAGAGAGGAGCCAAAGAAAATTAAGGAAAAGGAAGGAAGTACGATATCTTGGGGTGCCAAAGCAGCTATAGACAAAATTGGCCAAATTCCAGATTTAATATATCACAAAGGAGATTGGGGAAAAGAACCAATGATAAATATTGTTGGGACTGATCCAATCAATTTAGCTAAGTTAACAGTAAAAATTGCCAAAATTTATGTTGGTGAAAAGATATGAAATATAAGATGTATAATGAACTTCAAGACCAACCAAAATCTATTATAAATACTTTAAAACATGAAAAGTCCCATATGAAGGAAATTTCTGAAAAATTTAAAGATTTTGACAAAATATATCTTGTTGGATGTGGTAGTTCCTTGTCAACTTGTTATTCTGTCAGAGATGCATTGTCAATGCTCTATGACACAAATATCGAAGTATTTACAGGATATGAGTTTTTTTATCATAAAAAAATTTCAAATAAAAATGCAGGAGTAATTTTTACCTCACAATCTGGGGAAACTGTAGATACAATAGCTGCTCTCAGAAAATCACAAAAAATAGGAATTGAAAATGTGGTAATAACAAACGAAAAAAATAGTACGATGGCTAAAGAGTGCAATGATGTCATATTAACAAGATGTGGTCGTGAAAGTGCAATTGTGGCAACCAAAACATATGTAACACAACTTTTCTCACTTTATTATATATTGTTTGGAATGAAAGAAAATAAAAAAATAATAAAGGAGTTAGAAGCTCTGCCAAAAATTCTTAGGAAGATTATTGATGAGAGTGAGGAAAAAAACAAAATATTAGCTAAAAAATACAAAGATAAAGAAATATTTTATTGTATTGGCAGTGGACCAAATTATGGTCTTGCATATAAATTGGCAATGACTATGTTAATGGAAGGTGCCCACAAACATGCATGCCCTCTATATTCTGGTGAATTTAAACATAGCTTAGTTGAAAGAATTGAGAATGGAATTCCAGTAATAATATTAAATGCAGATTTTCCAGGCGATAAATTAACAATTCAGGCACTGGAATTCTGTAAAAAAGTAGGTGCTGACGTATTATTATATGATATGAAGGATTATTGCGACATAGATAAATTACTTTCGCCATTTGTTTTAGTTTGTCCTTTAGAGTGGTTTGTATATTATTTGGCACACTATAATGGTAAAGATCCAGGTAGTACGCGCCATATAGATAAAATAAGAAATAATGATGATTTATAAGGGGATGTGGAAATATGGGTAACCTTAGGTATTTAGTTATTTTAATTCTTTTTATAGCGGTTATTGCCTTTATTTGTGGTTCAGTAGTTGGAATTGTTATCGGAATTTCTGAAAACTTCAAAAATTATGGAACCATGAAAATAAACCAATACAATATAACATTTCCATTTCATCTAACTAAAGTTATGGAAAATTCTTTCTGCTTAGAAAAATAGGAAGGGATAAATTGCAAAGGGTAAATGGTGGAGTATGCACAGTCAAAAACATTAAAGCATCAGGATGTAAAAATGGAAAACATGGTGTTGGAATTTTATTAACAAAAAATTGTGAGGCTGCAGGGGTTTTTACAAAAAATAAAATAAAAGCAGCCCCTGTTAGATTAACAAAAAAAGTATTAAGAGATGGGAAACTTTCTGCAATAGTTGCCAATAGTGGCAATGCAAATTGTTTTACAGGTAAAAAAGGCATGGAAGATGCTATAAAAATGCAGGAAATAACTGCTGAGAAACTAAATTTAGATCCAAATGAGGTTGCAGTTGCATCAACAGGTATAATTGGTTTAAGAATGCCAATGGAAAAAATAATTCCTCTTATAAATAAAGCATCTTTAAAATTAAATAATTCCCCAAAAGCTTCAAGAAAATTTGCAAAAGCAATAATGACAACAGATACATTTCCAAAAGAGTTCGCTGTTGAATTCAGGCTTAAAAATGGTGAAAAATGTAGAATTGGTGGAGTAGCTAAAGGTGCTGGTATGATATCTCCAAATATGGCTACTATGTTATCCTTTATAACCACAGATATAGATGCTAGCGCAGATGAATTATATGAGTCTCTAAAGATTGCTGTAGATCGTAGTTTTAATATGGTGGTTGTTGATGGCGATCAAAGCACTAATGACATGGTATTAATTTCTTCAACTAGAGAATCTGGAGAAATTGATGAAAAGTTTCAAACAGCTTTAAATTTTCTTTGTGAAGAGTTAGCTAAGATGATAGCAAAGGATGGAGAAGGTGCAACAAAATTCATAGAAGTTATAGTTAAAAATGCAAAATCGTCTGAAGATGCAAAGAAAATTGCCAAATCCATTGTGTCTTCTCCACTTGTTAAGACAGCTGTTTTTGGATCTGATCCAAATGTAGGTAGAATAATAGCAGCCATAGGATCAACAAATTGCGATGTTAAGGAAGAAAAAATAAATATAAGATTAAAATCTGTTACAGATGTTAACATTGTTAAAAATGGTGAAATAATAAAAAGTAAAATACCCTATGCAAGAAAAGTAATGAATGAAAAAGAAATTAAAATTATTGTGGATTTAAAGTTTGGAAATTCCTCAGCAAAGGCATATGGTTGTGATTTAACATATGATTATGTTAAAATAAATTCAGAATACAGTACGTGATAAAATGGCAAAAAAAATAGAAGTTCTTATTGAAGCATTGCCATACATCAAGAAATTTCATAAGAAAAAAATGCTAATAAAATACGGTGGACATGCAATGATAGATGAAGATATAATGAATTCAACTGCAAGAGACATTGTTTTACTTAAATATGTAGGAATAGAGCCTGTTGTTGTGCATGGTGGAGGTCCAGAGATATCTAGGGCTATGAAAAAAATGGGTAAAAAACCTAAATTTATAGACGGATTACGAATCACTGATGAAGAAACAATGGATATTGTTAAAATGGTCTTGGTTGGAAAAATAAATACTGCAATAGTTGGTACTATATGTTTCCATGGAGGCAAGGCCGTAGGATTATCAGGAAAAGATGGCCAATTGTTAATTGCAAGAAAAAAAGCTCCTCAAGTAATTACAGATAAGAGTGGTAAAAAAAGAAAAATAGACCTTGGCTTAGTTGGTGAAATCGAAGAAATAAGACCATCTATAATAAATTTACTTACAGAAAATGATTATATTCCTGTTATATCCCCCGTGGGCGTAGATAGAAATGCTAACACTTTAAATTTAAATGCAGATACAGTAGCTGGTGAAATTGCAAGTAAAATAAATGCAGAAAAATTGATAATTTTAACTGACGTGCCTGGGATATTGGAAGATCCTAAAGATCCAGAAACACTCATTAAAAAACTTACAGTAGAAGAATTACAAGAATTGATTAAAAATGGAACTATAAGAGGAGGAATGGTTCCAAAGGCGTTGACATGTATTGAAGCTTTGAATTCTGGAGTATCTTCAGCTCATATAATTGATGGACGCATTAAACATTCATTGTTGTTGGAGATATTTACTGATGAAGGAATTGGAACTATGATAGTTCCATAATTTTCTTTTTTATTTCCTCAGCCATCTCCATAGTCTTAAGATTTCCACCAAGATCAGGAGTTACCTTTCCCTCCCTAAGGACCTCAATCAAAGCATTCTCAACCAAATCACCTTCTCTCTCAAATCCAAGATGCCTCAACATCATAACTGAGGATAGGATCATTGCAGTTGGATTTGCAATCCCTTTACCTGCAATATCTGGAGCAGATCCATGTACAGGTTCGAAAAGCGAATTTTTTTCACCTATATTTGCAGATGGTGCCAATCCAAGACCA
This sequence comes from Methanothermus fervidus DSM 2088, assembly GCA_000166095.1. Lineage (NCBI taxonomy): Archaea > Methanobacteriati > Methanobacteriota > Methanobacteria > Methanobacteriales > Methanothermaceae > Methanothermus > Methanothermus fervidus. The sequence goes on from CP002278.1 coordinate 1,217,326, forward strand.
CCAACTAAACCAGCAGCCTCATCAGAAAGTATGTCCCCATATAGATTTGTTGTGACCAAAACATCAAAATCTTGTGGTTTTGTTATTAGGTAGAGGGCCATTGCATCAACATAAACATCCTCAGCTTCAATCTCTGGATATCCTTCAGCAACCTCATAAAATACTTCCCTAAACAACCCATCTGTCTTCTTAAGGACATTTGCTTTATGTACAGCAGTAACTTTTTCATTTGCAATTTTGAATGCAAACTCACAAATCCTTTCACATGCTTTCCTAGTTATAACTCTAACAGCTTCAGCTCCTTCATCTGTATATCTCTCTATTCCAGAATATAGGCACTCTGTATTCTCTCTCACTATTGTTAAGTCTATATCTTTCCTAATACATTCTATTCCAGGATAGCATTTAACTGGTCTTACATTTGCGAAGAGGTCTAGTTCTTTTCTTAAAGTTATTATTGCACTTTTTTGTCCAGGAACTGTAGTGACAGCTCCAAATAAAATAGCATCGGATTTTTTTGCCTTTTTTAAGCTTTCATCAGGTAAAGTATCTCCATATTTTTTAAAACATTCATAACCAGCATATGCTTCTATAAATTTTATGTTGAGGTCTAGGATGGAAAGCACTGATAATGCGGCATCCATGACTTCCTTCCCTATTCCATCTCCTTTAATAACTACAACCTTTTTCTTTCCCATATTCTCAACCAAATTTTTTATTCATAACTAAATTTAAGGTCAGTTGTGAAAATAAGTATATAGTAACTTATGTGAAGTGGTAATGTAATGGATGGAAGTAGGTGAGTCACATGAAAGTTCATTTACAAATTTTTGTTGAGATAGAAAATTTGGGACGTGTAATAAATATACTTTCTAAGGAAGGAGTTACAGGATTTTATTTAATTGAATATAGGGGAGTATCTCCACAGGAATGGGAAGGTTTTACAATTCAAGAAGATCCAAAATCTGTTGTATCATTTATTAAAGATGTTGCACAAAATGCTATACTGGTATCTTGTGTAGTTGATAAAGAAAAGGCATATGATATTAGAAAAGAAATAAACAGGAAATTAAGCGATGTAAAATATACAATAATGGAAATTCCAATAAAAAGCATTGTTGTAAATTTTGCTGATTAGGTGATAAGTATGAAAGCTGTGATACCTGCGGCGGGATTAGGTACTAGACTTTTACCAATTACTAAAGCGCAGCCAAAGGAAATGTTACCTGTTTTTGATAAACCGGCTATTCAATATGTTGTAGAGGAGGCTGTGGCAGCAGGAATTGATGATATACTTATAATAACTGGTAAAGGTAAAAGATCAATAGAAGATCATTTTGATAGATCTTTTGAATTAGAATATTTTTTAAAAAAGAATAATAAAAATGAGATGCTTAATGAAATTGAAGAAATTTCAGAATTAGCTGATATTTATTATGTAAGACAAAGAGAACAAAAAGGATTAGGGGATGCTATATATTGTGCGCGTAAGCATGTTGATGGAGAAACATTTGCTGTATTGTTGGGAGATACAATAACATATTCTAAGACACCATGCATTAAAAAATTAATGGAGATGTATAAGATATACAAATCCAGTATTGTAGCTGTTGAAGAGGTTCCAAGAAAAAAAGTAAGTAGGTATGGAATAATAAAGGGAAAAGAATTGAAAAAAAATATTTATTTGGTTGAAGACATGGTTGAAAAACCTAAAATTGAGGAAGCACCGTCAAACCTAGCTATAATTGGTAGATATATCCTTGAACCAGAAATATTTGATTGTATAAAAGAAACAGGTCCAGGAGTTGGTGGTGAAATACAACTAACAGATGCAATGAGATTGCTAGATAGAGTATATGCTTACAAGTTTTCTGGGAAAACATATGATATTGGAAATAAAATAGATTGGCTAAAAACTTCTATAGAATTTGCACTTAGAGAAAAAGATATTAAAGAAAAACTAAAACCTTGGCTTTCAAAAATTATTAAACAAAACTAATAAAAATCCCGGCTGCCGGATTTGAACCGGCGACCCGCGGATCTACAGTCCGCCGCTCTACCAGACTGAGCTAAGCCGGGATATCTTTACTCACAAGATATTATAAAAAAGTTCTTATATATAAATTTTTCTGTTCATGTAATCAATGCATAAATCAATGACAATATTATTGCTATAACACCTAATTCCCATCTTCCAATTTGCCATCCAATAAAAGTCATTAAAAAGACAAAAATAAAAATCAAAATTCCTTCTCCCTTCCTATTCAATGCAAAATTTATTAAAGTTCTAGTGAAATCTGAAGGAATAAAATAAGCATAAGTACCATTTGCAAGATTAAAAACTACTGTAGAGCTTGGATGCCAAAACTTTACATCATCAGATAAATATGCATTTTCACCAGCTTCTTTCCTAGTTTTACCTACTCCAGCCCTTATTTTAACATCGTTTACTTGACTTTCCCAAATTGCTTCTAATATTGCTTGTAATGCTAAATCTTTTGTTGGCATACTTGCAACCAAATCATCGCCACCTTTACGATAACCTTCTATTTTTCCTTCTCGTTCTTCGATTCTTTTCTTTATTTTTTCCATCACTAAACTTAAAAAGTCTCTACCATATTTCTCAATAAATTTTGTGGAATTTATTACATCAAGAAAAAGATAATTGCCATGAGTAGAATATGTTTCACCAATTTTTGAAATTTTTGATGGAAAGAGAAGTGCAAATTCCCCACCAAATTTTGTAAAAGCCACTCCTGGTATTTCACCGACTTCATTAGTTAACTTTATAGCTCTTTCTACAGCTGCTGCAGCGGTCATTCCTACGGCAGCCCGCACATTTAAATTTTTCTCACCACCCAATGCTATAAGCTTTATTGCTATTTTTATTGCTTCATTTTTTGATATTAATCTTGCTAATATTTCATTAGGACCTTTTTCTACAATTTCTCCTCCTTCATTTTTGATTGTATCAATAAATTCATTCACATCAGCTTTTTCTGGAAGTTCAACATATAGATATCTATCACTGCCAACAATTATATCACTTAAAAGTGCACGTTCATTTATATCTTTCTCAGGTTTTTTTAATTCAACAAATCTACCATTTCGAGGCAAAGCAAAATTTAGTTCTTCAACTAAACTTTCAAATATGCTATTAGAATCAATTTTTGCCTTTTTAAGTTCTATCAACATAGTTTTTGTATCGTTCATCATTTTAACATATTTTTCTTCGTCTTCTGTAGTTGGACGATAATCAGTCCCAATACTAATAATCCTTTTTCCAATAAAAAAACTTAAAATAAAGCGTAGGATCCTACCCATCTACTTTTGTCCTCCTTTTTCCAATGTAACCTCAAATTCACCAGGATTTTCAAGTAATACACTAGGTCTCACAGCAACTATTGGAAATCTCCAACTACCAATTCTTGCGGCAATTGTACTTGCTATATTCCTGGAATTCCTTTTTACCAAAGCATAATCATGATTATTAACTGTTATATTGACATTGTATGGTGATTCTTCCATTACATCTTCTGAAGGCAACACATTTAATTCAAAATGGTTTTTCCGCATGAAAATATCATTTCTAACAGCTACAAGTGGACTATATTCTAATTCTAAATTATCTCTGACAGTTACAGCTATGTTGCCAGCATATTTAACAACTTTTTTATAATCTTGTGGATTAACAAGAACAAATATTATATAGTTTCCTTCTTCAATATTTTCAACCATCTCTAGAACATTTTTTAAGACAGGAATTTTCATGAACACTTCTTCAACTTTTGACTCTAATCCTTCCTCATAAACCTTAATTCTACTTATAGCTTCTTTAGCTATTGCTATGCCACTAAGCTTTTTCCCATGTCTTACATTATAGTAATCAAAACCTTTGTCTTTAAATTTGTTTAAAGCATCTAAAGTGATTTCTTTTATTATGTCTTTGACCTTCCTTACTTTTGGAATCTTTCCAATTACTATTTTATTATTTTCAAATGTGTAGGGAACTCTTCTACTATCAATATTTTTAAATTCATCTCTAAACTCTCTAAAATTGTCATTTGACAATATTTTTGCATCTTCTTCTTCTGCCAACTTTAAAATATAATGATCTGCATTTGTACCTGCAGGTACTTCCTTAATTATCCCCTTTTTTATGTATTCCTTATATTTCTCTTCATCATCAATCTTATGTTTCAAAGAAGCGTCAGCAACGACTATCGGTTTAAAACCAAGTTTTTTTACAGCCTTTATAGCTTCGATAATTCTTTTCATTATCGCCTTATTCTGATGGTGGGCAATATTTGATGCATCTATAATCATTTTCAATGGATCACCCATTTTTTCTTTTATATTTACCTAATATTTTCATTTTTCCTTCTACTTCACATAATTTTACTTTTATTTCTTTCTCATTCACCAAATACACATTATAACTATTTGGATTTTTTGCTCTAAGTGATGGAGATGAAACTGTACCTGCAGTTGCAAAAACACAACCTTCTAAATTCCATGAATATGGTACATGTCTATGTCCACAAACAACAAGATCCACATCGTATTTAACTAAAGATTCTAGAATATCACCAGCGTCAAGAAGTACATTTCTTTCTCGTCCTGTTTTTGGAACGGGGATGATATGATGATGCAAGGCTACAATTTTGAATTTATTTTTTGCTTTTTTCAATTCTTTTTCAAGCCATTTTTGCTGTTCTCTTCCTATCTTTCCACAATCTAAATCAGGTTCACTACTGTCAAGTCCAATAACAACAAACTTTTTATTCTTATTTTTAAGAACACCTGATCTTGGACCAATAACTTCTTCAAATACTTCATAACCTACGTGTCTAGCATCATGATTTCCTGGTACAGTTATAGTAGGTATAATCTCTGAAATTTCATCTAAATATTTTTTTGCTTCTATAAATTCCTGATAATAACCATTGTTTGTTATATCTCCACTTACAATAACTACATCAGGGCGGATGTTTTTAACCTGGTTCAGAGCTTTTTTTAATAATTTTTCCTTAAATTTGAATTCACCCACATGAAAATCTGAAAGGTGGGCAATTATCAATTAACTCAGCCTCATAATTGCTTCTGCGATGTCACCATTACTTTCTTTTAAGGCTTTTTCAGCCTCATCCCTACTAACTCCTGTTTGTTCCATAACAAGCTTAATATCTTCTTCAGGTATTTTTTCCTCAACTTTTCTTTCTTCAACTTTACCAGTCACTTGATATGTCTTTTGACCCATTAGATCCATCAAAGTTACACTGGGATTCTTTATAACAAGCTCTTTGTCATTCATTTTAATAATAACTTCATTAACACCTTTTAATTCTTCCATTTTCATTCCCATTTGCTTCATAACTTTTTGCATACGTCTCAACTGTCTTGGATCCATACCAGGTATCATTCACTCCACTCCTTTCTATTTTTTACAGCCACTCCTCTCTCAAACTCCATCATTTCATAGCTAGATAATACAGCTTTACCAAATGCGATTAATTCATCATCCTTATTAACAACTAAAACTTCGTCATTTGCTCTTATCTTTTTATCACAATCTATAATAAATTTGGCAAATACATTTCTACCAGCTTTTACGAATGGTTCTGCTTCCTCATTAACAACGACTCTATTTAATGGATATTCTCTATTTTCATGTAATTTTTTTGCTCCATCCCAAGTTAGTATTATAAACCCATCTGGTGGTCGTATAGTAGCTAAAAGAACATCGTCTTCATAAATATACCTTATTCTCCCAGTTTTTCTACTTCTCAACACTCTAATATTTCCATTAAATAAGGCTTCTCCACTTCCTTCACCAAATTGATAATCAGCCATTAATTTTACTATTTCTAGATCTTCAATTTTTGTTTCTATTTCTATATCATCTCTGTATTTATTTGATAAACCAAGATCAAATCTTTCATTTACAAGTTCATTGACAAGAACTTCTTCATATTCTTCAAACAAATCCTCAATTTTTTTAATTAAAAATTCTTTCATCTCTAAATCATAATTTTTTGGAACTTCGCATTGAGCAAGAGGATATAATTCATCTACGCCTAGAGGAATTATACAAAATGGAACATCCACAACAAAAAATTGGGATTCTTCTATAGGTTTACTAGAATTTCCTATACGATAGAATCCTTTAATTTTCTTAGGAATATTTCTATTGTATGGTTTACCATAAGAAGGTAACAATATTGCCCTACTCCTTTTTGGTAATTGTTTAATTTTTTTAAAATGACGATATATTTCCACACGTCTTAAACTTTCAGGGCCTAAGTAAAAGAATGCTGAAGGTTTTGTTACAGGATCATATTTTTCTATAAATTTTTTATATTTAAGAAGTTCTCTATAAGCATCTAAAAGTGTTGGATGAGATCTACATCTTTTTTCAACAAGTTCCATCAATGATCCATCATATATTGCCTGCCTAACTCTTCTCATCTCACTAAAACTTACATAAAGATTATGTTGAGATATCAATTTATATCTTTCATCTTTTTCCATTCTCCTCAATTCCTCAGGCGTATATTCTAGACATATTGGACATGTGCATGGCATTTCTTGTAAATCTTGGAGTTTATAAGTTCCATGTGGACTTAAAAATCTATCATCTTGTGCATATAACATATAAGCGGCTGAATCAAATAAATCACAGCCCATAGCTACCATCAATGCAAATAACATTGGATGCCCAGCACCCATAAGATGTATAGGACGAGAACGTGGTAAATGTTGAACTGAAGACATGACTATATTTACTATTGTTCTGTAATCATAAGATTCAAGTAGTGGAACAACAGCGCCTATTGGATGCACATCAAAAGAATATTTACTTAATTCCTTTGCACAACGGGCTCTAAGGTCAGGATATGTTGATCCTTGTACTACAGCATTAAGTAGCATATCTTTCCTATAATCTAAAGATTCTATAGCTCTTTTAATTGTTATGTCTAATTCTTCTTCTGCTCTTTTTCTACTAACATATGGTGGTGTGGGTATATCTAATGAAGTTCCAATATCTGAACCTATTTTTTCTTGGAACTCAATTATTTCTTTATTACTAACATCAATATCTCCATATTTAGAAAGTTGGAAAGAACCTGAATCAGTCATTACAACTCCATCAAAATCTATTAATTTATGTACACCTTTTTTAATTGCTTCTTCTCTAAGTTCTTCATCTCTGTAGATTATATATGCGTTAGTAATGACTATCTCTTTGTTAAATTTTTTTATGTCAAATTCTTGTTTTTTTGGATGAATAACTGGCATTAAGGTAGGGGTTTGAACTTTTTTATTTTTCACTGTAAATATGCCAATTCTTCCAAGTCCATCTTTTCTCTTTATTTCAAACATATAAATGTCACCTATTGAATGGTTTCTTTAATTTTTTTCAAGCGCTTACGCATCATCAATATTCTTTCCCTAGAATTCTTTGGACGTGGTTCATTACAACCACAGATACATTTATCAAACTGTGGACATACAATATACTTGGCCTCATAACTATTTATCTCAATCCCAAATTTCTGTGCATTTTTAATAGCCCTTGTATTTGCCTCAGCTTTCCCTAAATACAATGGAGTTCTAGCTGAGGAGGATAAATATTCCTTATGTCTTGCCTTCTTTCTTTCAATTTTTCTTCTCTTTAAAATTTTTTCTGCAGGATCATTTAAATTTGGATCTCTAAATGGTATTCCCACATCACTTAAGGCTATCATTCTTTCATCATCAACATTAAGTTGTTTTTTTATGAGGGAAGGATTTGGGGATGCTATAGTCCCTCCACGTTTTCTACCAAATATAGGACCTTCCCCTATATAAAATCCCACTTCAATCATCCCAGATCTTACTGGAGCAGCAGATGTATAAGTTGTTAAAATACTATTTTTATTCATAACCCTAATAACTTCATTGAAAAATTCAACAGTGTATAATTCTGGAGATCTTAAAGGACTATAAGCATCTAAAAATACCACATCATAATAATCAGATTTTAAATTTTTTATAACATCTCTTGCATCATTACAGAATACATTAATTTTTATGTTTTTTCTCTTGTCTTTTGTTTTGTTGTCAATTTTTTTCAATACTCCCTCTTCATAAAGTTTCTTTTTATATACAGTTTTAATAAGCTTGTGAGAATCTATGGGACTTGGTATTAACGTTGCTAACAATAATACTTCTTTTGATATTTCAATCATGTCTATTTTTAAATTATTTTTCTTTTTATGAATTAATGCAGCAGAATTATAACCCAATCCTGAACATATGTCCAAAACTTTGAGTTTTTCTTTTTTTAATACTTCAATAGGTTTAACAAATTTTTCAAATGATTCTGTAATTGCACCATGGATTGTATGCATCGTTTCATTAAAATTAGATTTAACTGTATATGAACCATCTTTAGTCTTAATTAAATATTTCATTAATTTACCTTTGACGTTGTAACCTTCTAGATACTTCTTCAGTAATTTGGAGACTCTACTGTCTAATTTCATATTTGTACCATAATTTTGTTAAAATTAGAGATTAATCAGTATTTCTTTTTCATCATCAAAATTCAGATAGCGAAATGTTCATCATGCTATTATAGTTTATATTAGTGAATTAATAATATTTTTTCAAATAAAACTTTTTTGGGGATTATAGTGATAATTTCTCATTTTTCAGTAAGTGACAAGATAACAATTTTAGTTGCTAGATGTAATTTTAAATGTAAATATTGTTTTTTCAAACCTTTTAGAGAGATAGATATAGATGTAGAAAAATTAATAAAAATCACTAAAAAATTAAGAAAGCAATTTAAATTAAATAAAATCATGATTGCAGGTGGAGAACCTACTTTGGAAAAGGACCTGCCTGAATTTGTAAAATTATTAAAAGAGAATAATTTTTATGTTATAATTTCAACTAACGGATATTATTTATGTGAAATGTTGCATAAACTAGAGGCAGATGAAATTCATATTGATTTAAAAGCATTGGATAACAAGATTCATAAAAAGTTAACAGGCTCATCAAACAAAAAAATTTTGAAATGCATTGAATACATAGGACTAAGAAAAAATAGGCTACCTTTTAGAGTAGAAGTATGTACTGTGTATATTCCTGGAATTGTTGAAATCAATGAAATAAGAAATATAGCTAAATTTCTTAGTAAGTGGGATTTACACTATAGGATAACTGGTCATGTGCCAGTTACTTTAAATGTTCGTAGGCCTACTAGAGATGAATTATTATTTGCTAAAAAGGAAGCTTGTAAATACCTATCTAATGTTACGTCTTCACTAGATTTTAAAAGACATAAACCTTCACAAATCAAGATTAATCCTGAGGAGTTGTGACTCTTTCAATAATTCTTTTACCTGCCACTACTTCGTCTACACTTTGAATTGATGCACCATATTCACTTATTGCATTTGTTATTTTTTTGTAGTTTAAATCATTTCCCTGTATTGTTACTTTTATTGTTTCTGTGTCTTTATCAACTTCCATAAGGCTTATATTTACGCCTTCTACTCCTTCAACCTTACTGAGATGTTTTGCAAAAACAGGAAGGGCTGGTTCATGGGGCTTAAGAACATCTAAAACTATCCGTATTAGACCTTTACTCACTTTCGGATTACCTCCCATAGAAGATTCTTTTTGGATATTATACTTTGTAACTATTGTCTATTATCGTTTTCCAATATATAAATATTTTTTGTTTTTAGATTTGTTAGTGAGGAAATTTATGATCTCAAAAATTCAATTAATGAATTTTACATATTTAAGAAGATCAATTGCATTTTTAACCTCAGATTCTAAATTTAAAGATAGATATGCTTTTTTACCCAATGAAAAACTTGAGGATAATATCATTTGTTTTTTGCCAATTAATTCAACCCCATTGACTGGTGTATGACCTACAACCATTGCATTACATCCAACTTTCTCTAGAAATCTATCTATATCAGAAAGTGAGTAATCACCATATCTATTCCAAATTAATTCATATAAGATGGGATCATCATAATCTTTAACTTTCATAATATCTTCAATACTTTCTATATATCTAGAAGGACCTGCATGGGAAATAAATACTTTGTTAGAGGTCCTAACAGCTAAATGAAATTTCTTAAAAAATGTTTTAAACTCATCTAATATTTCTTTCCATCCATCTCCAAATTTACTTTTCAATAATCTTTCAAACATTATTGTGAGATTTATACCACCTTTGTAGATGGGAATTCCTGTAATCACAGACCATTCATGATTACCAAGTAGAAGATATATATTTTTTTCGCTCTTAAGTAAGTCTCGAACTTTGTATATAATTTCGACAGATCCATCTTCCTTTAAATCCATTGCATGGATTAGATCACCTGTAAATACAAAATATTCGTGCTCACCACTTTCCCAAATTTTAATATATTTATTAAAATCTTTTAAATTTCCATGAATATCAGTAACTACTAAAAGCTTACCATTATTTGATAATTCAATTAGAGGATCTTTCATCAATACACCTTACTTCAGTTTTTGAAATTTCATCTAAAATTCTTATTGATTTTGATTTAACAATCCAAGCAATAATAACGTCAAAAATTACTGGAAACCACAAAATCTTTGAAATGTTTCGCAACAATGTTTGTTTGTAAGTTAAATCTTTTTCTTTAGATACAACCTCTAAATTTTGTAAATTTTTTCCAATAGTTTTGCCAAAATTTTTTTCAAAATATGTAAAGTATGCTAGCGTTATCGCTATCAATACTACAATCCAATAGTTATATATGGGATAAAGTTTGGATGCTACAATCAATGGGTAAAATATTAGAGCTAGTAGCCATACTATTATTGTAACAAATACTGCATCAATTACAAATGCAATAAATCTTTTTTTATACATTTTTGAACCTCAACAAACTCTTGGTACTGGATCAGCAACAGGAGTTTCCAATATTCTTTTTCCACCCACAGAAGTCTTAAGTATTACATGTTTGTCGTCTGTTACTTCTCCTATTATTTCAGCGTCCTTACCATGTTTTGTTTTTTTCACAGCTTCCAAAACATCCTCTGCTAAATCTGATTCAACTCCTATAATTACTTTTCCTTCATTTGCTACTTCATATGGATCTATACCTAACATTTCTGAGGCTGCAACAACTTCTTCTTTTATAGGTATTTTGTTTTCATATATTAACATTCCAACTCCAGATTTGGATGCCATTTCATTCAATGCATTAGCTAATCCACCACGAGTTGGATCTTTCATGGCTTTGACTCCACCAACATTTAAAGCAGCTTCAACCACATCCCATACAGGTGCTACATCAGATTTTAAATTTGTTTCAAATCCAAATCCTTCACGATGAGCCATTATTGCCATGCCATGATCGCCAACAGTTCCACTTAATATAATCTTATCCCCTACTTCTAATCCAGAATCTGGTTTTATTTCACCATTTTTTGCAATTCCGATGCCGGTTGTCGTTATTATTATATCATCAAATTTATTTTTCTCAATAACTTTAGTGTCTCCTGTGATTATTGAAATTCCTACTTCCTTACAAGTTTTATTCATTGATTTTATTATTCTCTTAAGGTCTTTTTTTGGAAATCCTTCAGATATAACTAGAGCACTAGCTATGGCAAGAGGTCTTGCACCCATCACAGCAAGATCATTCACAGTACCTGAAACAGCTAATTTACCTATATCACCACCTGGAAAAAATATTGGATCTATTGTATGGCTGTCAGTAGTTACAACTATCTCACTTTTTCCTAATGGAATAGTGGCACCATCATCTAACTCATCGAGCCCTATACCGCCATTAACATTTTTATTTTCTAAATTAGATAGTATTATCTCAGATATCATTTTTTGCATCATTTCTCCGCCTGCGCCCTCTGATAATTTTATTTTTTCCATTTTACATCACCATTTTATTGTAAATAACCTGTTATTATGGAAATTGGATTATTAGCTAACATCATGGTTCCCCTATCTAAAATACGACCTTTGGAAATATTAACTTCGATTATCTCTGTTTTAAAGCCTAAATTTTGTAAGGTGTGCACAGCTTCAACTTTAGTCTCCAAAAGAATCGCAGTTATAACTATCCTACCATTTTCTGTAAGTTTTTTACTGCCAATATTCAAAATTTCCTGTAATTTACCTCCACTTCCGCCTACTATCATTACATCAAAATTTTTTAAATTTTTTAAGACTTCTGTTGCTTCACCATGTATTATGTTTACTCTATCTAATAAACCTTGTTTTTTGAGGTTTTTACGAGTTAGATTTATAGCTTTAATATTTTTGTCTATGGCATCAATTCTACCAGCCTTTTTTGCTAATTCTATGGTTATGGCCCCAGTACCACATCCAACTTCCACAACATAATCATTTTTCTTAATTCGCGCCTTACATAAAACCAAACATCTAATTTCTTCTTTTGTTGGGCCTGGTACATCCTTACTCTTCAGTATCTCTTCATCACTTATCAAGCATTACACCTTCCCAACGTTTAAACAAATCATGTTTTATTTCCAAAATATCTAAAATTTTCCCAACAATGAAATTGATAAGCTCATCAATGGTTTTTGGATTATGATAAAATGCTGGGGCTGCTGGAAGAATTATACCTCCTTCCTTACAAATTTTTAACATATTCTCAAGATGAACAAGTCGTAATGGTGTTTCACGAGGTACAAGAATTAGTTTACGCTTTTCTTTCAATGCTACGTCTGCGGCCCGTGTTAATGCATTGTCTGTATATCCATGTGCAATGGCTGATAAAGTTTTCATTGTACATGGGATTATTACCATTGATTCAAATAAAAAAGATCCACTGTTTATTGGAGCTGTTAAATCTCTATATTCAAAATAATAATCACTTTTTTCTTTTAAATCATTTACAGACAATCCAAGTTCATATTTCAAAATTTTTTCTCCTATTTCACTTACTATTAAACCTGTTTCTTTACCAACCTTATTAAGCACTTCTAAAAGTTTTACAGCATATATGACCCCACTGGCACCTGTAATACCTACAATTATCATTCAAATCACTCTAAATTGAAATAATCGTTTAATTCAAATTTTTTAAATTTACTAAGCTCTTCCTTAGGAACATATAAACATATTTCTGCATGATCAAATTTGGCGTTTTCTAATGCTTTCACTAATGTAGAAACATCTGATAAATATGCTATGTTATTATACTCATCTACAACTTGTATTTTTGTTTCATCAAGACGTGGATATTCTGGCATGCTTACTATCACATAATCTCTATTTTCAACCTTCATATCCTCTGCAATCTCTTCTTCAATTTTTCTAATCTTTCTATCATCTATTTCAAAAACCTTCTCTGGTTTTGATAAATTTGCTAATTTTATAGAAGATGCAATTTTTAAAAGATTTCTACGATCTAATCTATCTATAATATCTTTTGCTATTCCATTCTTTTGTTTTCTGCAAATTGCAACAATATCAATATCATCATACCTGTATATTTTCTTAGGATCAATAATACCATCAGATACTAACTTTTTTAAAGCTTTACCAAACATCGCATTTGCAATTCTTGTTGTATGATGTTGGTAAACAGTAGGATACATGAAATATCGTGCTAACAATGTTGATTCTGCAGCCTGAACTCCTTTTTTATCAAGAACTATATTTTTTTCAATCCTCATACTTGAAATAAGTCTTTCAATGTCAATTATTCCATATGCAACGCCCGTGTAATAGGAATCTCTAAGAAGATAATCCATTTTATCAACATCTAATTCACTGGATAGCATCTGCCCAAGAATGCCCTTACCTTTAATTACATCGGTTATTTCTTTTACTTGGAATTTTTCACGTAAAATGTCTGCTATAACTGATTTTTTAATTACTTTCACTGTTAAATCCTCATGAGAATATCCTAATATATTTTCTGAAACATGAGAAAATGGACCATGACCTATATCATGAAGTAAGGCAGCTATACGAACAATTTCTTTTTCTTCTTTACTTAAATTAAGACTTTCAGCTAATGAAGATGCAAGATACAAAGTTCCTATTGAATGTTCAAAACGGGAATGATTTGCTCCAGGATATACTAAGTAAGAAAAACCAAGTTGTTTCACTCTTCTAAGTCTTTGAACAGGGTATGTATCAATTATCTTAATTTCAAAATCATCTAATTTTAAATTTCCATGGATAGAATCTCTAATAAATTTCATTTTATTTATATATCTCTTTTTTTGTAAGGCCTATTTTATTTTTAACGACGTCAATAAGTTCTTTGATCGCATCAAATGCTTCATACCTATGTTTGCTTGCTACAGTAGCCATAAATATACTGTCACTAACTCTTAGTTTGCCAACATGTAATATTGCATTTATCTCTACATTATATTTTTCTTCGATTTCTTCAATGGCTTTAATCAATAATTCTTCACTTTTTTCATTAGTTTCCACAATAAGCTCCTTAACACCATTTCCTCTAACTATTCCATCATAATAGATAAGACAGCCATATTTTTCTATATTAGGACTATTCTTAGCAATTTTTATTAAATCATTTATAGAATAAGTATTTTTTTCAGCTTCAGAAATCTTTACAAACATCGCATTTAGCCCCCTCTTTCTTTGATAGGTGTTTTAACCTTTCAACACCTTTTATTTCTTTTATAACCTTTACAACTGACTTAGGAACTAACGATTCCCAATCTTTTCCCTCTAACATCCTTCTTCTAACCTCTGTACCTGAATATACGTCTCTATAGTAAAGAGGAGGAGAAGAAACTTCATATCCTTCCTCCAAAAATAATCTTTGTACTAGTGGATTTCCACTATATACTTTGTCAAAGGGAGGTGTCAACATTTTTACATAAGATACCCATATAGAATTACATGCAATATCTGGAACTGGAATAATGTAATATTTAGATGCAGGAATATTATTTTCATTCAAGGCTTTGGTAAGCATCATAATCCTTTCACCAGCTGTGAATGGGTTCTTTAAAGTATGACTTAGCTGTGCACTACCAATACAAATGATAATTTCTTCAACTTCCTCTAAAATCTTTTTTATTACTTGTATATGACCTTTGTGCACAGGCTGCAATCTTCCTACCATTAATCCTCGCATACTTAACACCTCATGTAAATTTTTGGAGGGTTGGAATTGATAAAAATAGTGAATCTTTCAAAGACATATCCAAATGGAATAACAGCGTTAAAAAATATTAACTTAGAAGTAAAAAAAGGTGAAATTTTGGGTATAATTGGAAAAAGTGGAGCAGGTAAAACAACACTCTTACGAATTCTTCGTGGCGTTGAACCATTTGATAGTGGAAAAGTCAAAATTGATGATGTTGAAGTCTCACATGATTCTAATGTTCATGAACGTACAAAACTTAAGAGAATTACAGCCATACATTTGCAAAGAACATTCGGATTATGGTCAGAAACTGCAATAGAGAATGTTATTAGGAAGTTATATGCAGCTAAATTTGGTGATGAAACTACAGTTAATATGGATGAAGTATATGATGAATTTAAGGATGAAGCCTTAGAATTGTTAGATGCTGTGGGATTAAAACACAAGGCTGAACATTTTGCTCCAGTTTTAAGTGGTGGAGAAAAACAACGGCTCATAATTGCGAGGCAGTTGGCAAAAAAACCTAAAGTATTACTTCTCGATGAACCAGCTACTATGGCATGTCCAAAAACAAAACAGGAAGTATTAGATGCTATTAAGAGAGTAAATGAAAAATTAGGAATAACAGTTGTTTTAGTTTCTCATTTACCTGAGGTTCATTATTATCTTGCAGATAGGGTTGTGTGGCTTGAAAATGGAAAAATAAAAGATGAGGGAGACCCTGAAACGATAATAAAAAAATTTATGCAAGGTATGGAACCTGCAATTCATATTACACCTAAAATTGGTAAAAAAATCATTGAAGTTAAGGACATTAAGAAAAGATATTTCCTTGTTAGAGGCGGTCTAACTTTACAGATGAAAGACATAAATTTGGACATTAAAAAAGGTGAAATAGTGTCAATTATAGGTCCAAGTGGAGCTGGAAAAACAGTTCTTCTGAGAATTATAGGTGGTTTAGAATTTCCAGATAGTGGACATGTTAAATTTAGATTAAACGATGAATGGGTAGACATGCATAAACTAGGAATTAAAAGGATGGGAATAAGAAGAAAAATGGGATTCATGCATCAAGAATTTGCATTGATACATCATGCAACTATTCGAGATCAAATTGCTGCAAGGTTGGGTGTTAAGGGAGAACATGTAGTTGCAGAAGCAAAAGAAAGAGCAGAAAAACTAGGTATAAGTGATAAGGTACTTGACATGATATATCAGCTAACAGACATGCCAGAAGATGAAGCTAAATATCTCCTTGAAAAAATAGGTCTAAGTCCAGATATTCTTGAGAAACTTTTCCCAAAATTTCCATATAAGGAAGTTTTAAAATATGCAAAACCTGTGTTTAAGGCATTGAAATTATCTTTAGATATTTTAGACATGAAATCTTATGAGTTGTCAGGAGGTCAACAGGTTAGGGCAGCATTAGCTTTAGTTTTAGCATCAAAACCAGATGTTGTAATTTTAGATGAACCTTTTGGAGATTTAGATCCCATAACTTTAAGGTCTGTTTCAAACTCCCTAAAAAGAATCAACAAAAAATTTAATACTACGATTTTAATGGTAAGTCATCATATGGACTTTGTTAAGGAATTAAGTACTCGGGCCATTATGATGGAAGACGGTAGAATAGTGATGGATGATGATCCTGAAGTAGTTTGTGATGAATTAATAAAGAGAAGTCATGCAAAATATTTGGAGAAAGTTAAGGCTTTGGAGGTTTAGTTGTGAAAGAAATAAGTTTAAATCTTGCATATAAACTTTTAGCACCACGACCTACAGTTATTGTTACAACAATAAGTAAGGATGGAATTGTCAATGCAGCACCATTCTCATTTACAATGCCTATATCGATGGATCCACCTATTGTTGCATTCGCTTCAGTTCCAGAGCATGACACAACAAAAAATATAAAGGAAACTAAAGAATTTGTAATGAATCTTGTACATGAAGATATAATTGAGATGATGTGGATCACAGCTAAGAAATTTCCTAGAGATGTAAATGAGTTAGAGAAGGCTAATTTGACAGAAATAAAATCAAAAGTCGTCAGTCCTCCAAAAATAAAGGAATCGTTTGGGCATCTGGAATGTAAAGCTATTAAAATTGAAGAAATAGGAGATCATTGTTTAATAGTTGGAAAAGTAGTAAATGCGACTGTCAAGAAAAACTGCATTAAAGATGAATTGCTAAATGTTGAGAAAATTAAACCCGTACTTCATGTTGGTGGTAAGAAGTTTGTAATTGGAGACCATGTGAGGTTTATTCATGACATTTAAAAAAATAATGATTGCAACTGATGGGTCAGAGAATGCTGAAAAAGCTGCAAAAGTAGGTATAGATTTAGCTAAGTCTGTAGGTGGAAAGGTAATAGCAGTATATGTGATGGATGAAAGACTCATGCAACCTTATGATGTGATGGAGGATGAAGGAAAAAATGCACTAAAGAGAATTCAGAAGATTGGTCGTAAGAAAAATGTAGTTGTGGATGAAATACTAATTTTAGGCAATCCTATTGAAGATTTACCTAAGATTGCCAATAAAGTAAATGCTGACATTGTAGTATTGGCATCGCAAAGTAAAGGCAAATTTGAGAGAATAATACTTGGAAGTACAACAAAAAGCATGTTAGAAAATTGTAATGTTCCTCTATTGATCACGCCGCAAAAATATTAACGACTTTTCCTTACGTCCTCTACAGTATATGGAATGTTTTCTTTTTCAAGTTTTTCTAATACTCTTTCGCTCATTCTGCCAACTGCTAATATTAGACTACTTAAACCTCTGTTTGCAGCATGTATCGCACATTCTGGTGCCGCAAACTCAAAATCATATTTTATTCCTAATTTGTTTGCAACTGCCCTTGCTATCGTCCCCATGATTCCAACTCTATCAAAAGATTTTTCCTCAATAATTTTTTTTATTTTTTCAAAATCACAAGCTTTTGATCCACCTTCAAACATAGTGGGAAGAACAAGTATTGTTACTTCTCCTTTTGGAACATTAATTGTACCTTTTATATCCATAACAGCTACATCTTCTCCATCATTAGCATTTGTTATAGCTTTAGCATATGCACCAGCCGCATTTGCTGGAGAATCTATCTTTTTTGCATACAAAACACCATTTTCTAGAAACAATTCAACATAATCTCCTTTTTTTATTTTTCCTTTTGCAATTGCTGGCCATATGGTTTTATATTTTCTCATTACATCAAGTATATCATTTATATATTCTTTCATAGACATTGCATATTTTCTTAATTTTTCAAGTCCTTTTTTTGTGAGTCTATATTCAGATCTTCTATGGCCATATTCTACATATCCTTCTTTAACCAAACTTTTAATATTTTCAGACACTGCTTGTACGGTTATTCCAATCTTTTTTGCTATGTCGCGTTGTCTCAAATGTGGTTGGCTTCTCGCTATTTCAGCAAGTATTTGAAAACGTGTTAATTCTCCTTTTCCTTTAAAAATTTTCATATAGGCACTCCTAATTTGTTATCTAAAATTTGATCAAACAAATCTATGAAATCTGCTTCCCTATCTTGAGGTATATATGCACCACAAGCTACGGCATGTCCTCCTCCATTTCCTCCAACTTTTTCAGATATTTTCTTTATGAGTTTACCAAAATGTATATTTTTAAAGTAAAATAATCTAGAGCAACGTAAAGACACTTTTACATAATTTTCATCTACATATGTAAGACCAAGTATTGGTTTCCTCCAATCACCATAAGACAATGCCAAATTAGCAACCGAACCAATTGCCTCAGGTTTTATATCATCTATGAAATATTGTAAATTTTTTTCTTGTGATATAGCATATCTCACAGATTTAACACTCTTTGCTAAATACCTTCTATGTTCTCTTAATATCTTTTCCAATTTCTTTAAAGTGTTCCCTCTTTCACCTTTTAAAATTTTAAGCGCTATATCAAACTTTTTATTTCTACTACATGCATTTATGGCAGTTGAAAATTCTGTTAGATCTCTTAACAATGAATATCTTTCTTCAGGTAAAAAATCATATACTTCTCCACTAATAAGTTTTGGAAGATATTTTGAATATTTTCGTGGAACCTCTTTATTAAGCATTTTTATTAGTTCTATAAAAAGTTTTTTCTTTTCTTCTCCATTAAGATCAGATAGAGTCCTCCACTTTTCACCATCTTTACGAGGTATTTTCAATTTTTTAAGTAATAAAATACATTCTGTCTTATTATTAGTTATTGGCAGCTTAACATCATTAAAATAAGATAATGCAATATGTATAGGCCTAGTTTGCCTACCATATATTGTAAGATCTTTAGAAACTTTTAATAACTTTAAACTGATACTATCATTCAATATGTACCTATTTAATCCTCTAAGCTGACCAATGCTATTTTGCATATCTCCAATTGCAGATAATACCCCAATCCAGCTCAATTCCTTTAAATTAAAAGTTTTAGATAATAGATATGCTAAACCTCCCCCAGAAATTTCTGTTGACCCATCTATTCCATAAAACATGGGGTTTATTTCTATAAAATTTTTATCATCTTTTGGCTTACGAATCGGCGGATGATGATCTAGAATTAATATTTTACCTTTTTCTTCTAATTCTTGCCCAGAGCCCAAATCAGAAAAAATCGTGAGATCAGAATCCATGTCCACTCCATCAATTTCATCAATGTTAATAAATTCTATTTTATAATCTTTGCCTAATTCTTCCATTAAATAAGATAATATTGCACCTGCGCATATTCCATCACAATCTATATGTGTGTATATGTTTACATTTTCTGCTTCTTCAATAACTTTTTTTGCATGTAGAAATTTATGAAGTAACTCAGATTTCATCTCATCGCCTTAATCAACCTACTAATTTTTTTCATTATTTCTATTTTACTTTTAGTTTTTTTAATGCGCAACCTACCTTTTCTTTCCCACCAGCTTCTTGGATAATATTTATTTTTTTCTATTTCTGGTTCAAGACCAAGTTTTTTGGCAGCTTCATACATTTCCTTAATTGTTGGATCCTTTACTGCGTCTTTTTTTGGAATTTTACGACCTTCTTTACGTGTCTTCTTAGAATCTATGTTTGCTGGCCATATGACGGCTTCAATCTTCCATCCTCCTGAATTCCCTAAATATTTCTAATATCATTTCACGCACTGTATATTTATGAGGAATTATAGGTACTATCGCATATTCAAATAATGTATTAGCTGTTATGGGTCCTATTGCAGCAGCTAAAACCTTTTTACTAGATAAAACTTTTATGACTTCATCTTTTTTATTTCCTGCAACTTTAAATAAGTTTTTAACTGTTAATGGACTTGTAAAAGTTATTGCATCTATTTCATTGTTTATTATTTTATTTATTAACTTTTTTATCTTGGAAACATCTTTAGGTAGAGTTGATTTATAAGCTTCTGCAACATAAACATTTGCTCCCATTTCTTCCAATGATTTAATCAATGTTTTTCTTGCTGCTTTAGTGCGCGGTATAGCAACGTTTTTATCTTTCATATCATAATTTTTGAGAGTTTCTATAAGACTTTCAGTAACATATTCTGGTGGTTCAACATCTACTTTTAAGCCTTTTTCAATAACTGTTTTTTTTGTTTTTGGACCTATAACCGCTATTTTTGCATTTTTATTTAATTTTTTAGGGAATTGAGGACAACATTCCAGAAGTGCATCCACTGCAAAAGGAGAAGTGAAAATTACCCAATCAAGTTTATCAGCAATTTTACAAATTTTCATGAGTGATTCTGTACAAAGCTTTTTTAATTCTAAAGTAGGCACAACTAATGCCTTGCCACCATGCTTTTCAATAATATCAACAGCTTCCTGAGCTCTATCTTTAGGTCTAGTGACGGCAATAATTTTATTCTTCATCTCCATCCCATTCCTCCAAAATTATGTCCTCAAACATTTTAATAACTTCACCTACTATTATTATTGCGGGGGGTTTAATATTATCTTTTTTGTAGATATTATCTATTGTACCTAGGATTATTCTTTGTTTAGGAGTTAATCCTTTCTCTATTACACAAACTGGAGTCTTTGGATCTCTATATTTCATTAATTTTTTCATGTTTTCTTTTAATTTTCCAACACCCATAAGTATAACTAATGTATCTGCTTTATAATCCCATTTAACATGTTTTTCATCTTTTTTAGGGTCTTCATGGCCTGTTACAACCGTAAAAGAACTTGAAACTTTACGATGTGTCAATGGTAATCCTATGGATGTAGGTACTCCTATGGCAGAGGTTATGCCAGGTATGATTTTAAAAGGAATATTTTCTTTCTTTAATTCAAGTATTTCTTCACCGCCTCTACCAAATACGAAAGGATCACCGCCTTTAAGCCTTACAACAACCTTTTTTTTCTTACCTTCTTCCACTAATATCCTATTTATCTCTTCTTGTGTTTTATAGTGTTTCCCAGATTTTTTACCCACGTAAATTAGTTTTGCATCTTTTTTTGCATAATTAAGTATTTTTTTATTGACTAAACGGTCATAGATGATAACATCTGCCTTTTTTAGAATTTCCAATGCTTTTAATGTTATAAGTTTTGGATCTCCAGGACCAGCTCCAACTAAATAAACAACCATGAAATCACCAGGAAATGTTAAATATAAGAAAAGTTAAATATAACTAATGAAAAGGGAGGTGAAAACAATCTCTATTCTCTTAAAAAATCGACATATAGTATTACTCTCCCTGTTAATTGTCGTGGCAATGTTTTTTGTAGGAGTTGTTAATGCAACAAACATGACTAACGACTCCATAAGAATCCCATCACAAACGAATATCGATCCTACTGTAAATATATATGGAACAGTTTATAATGGTTCATCAAATTATGGATTGGAAAATTGTACCATAAAAATTTTTGATTCAGGAAACAATTTTATAACACAAACAGTGACAGGACCTCAAGGTTCTTATTATGTCAGTTTCAATAGTTCAGAAACAAGATTTTATGTGACAGCCCTCAAACCAGGTTATTTGTCCTACACTAGAGAAATAAACGTGACTTCTAATGTAACTAATCCTGCTGACCCTAACCTTTATGGTATTGCAAATTTCAGATTATATCCTTTACCAGCTTACAGCGGAAATGCGTCAAGCTTTCTTTTGAACGTGGGTGCGATTCCAAATGGTTTTATTAAATTTACAAGCAGCAAGATCAAATGCATCAGTAAACAGCCAAGTACCTCCCTACAGTAAAGGTGAAGCCACGCCATTAGAGGTCATATTACTTAGTGGTAATTTGTTAGAAGGATTATTAAATGTAAATTCAACTGATGATCAAGGTTTAGTAACCGGAGGAATAGACCCCAACAATTTGCCTCCTTTGTTACGGGATTTAGGAATTAGTGCGGGAGCTCTACAGGGAGCTGCTTATTCAAGTACCAATCCCCCACAGGCAAGTGCAAATAGTAGTGTTGCAGGTTTGCAACTAACTTTACTGAATCTCGTGCAACTCATAAACTTAGGACTTATAACTTCAAATAGTAGTGTGTCACCGGATTTTAACACCGGAACTTTATATACTTCTTCACGTACTGGCACTATCGATACAATATCAGTTCTTAATGGAACACTTACGATCGATGCTTTAAATGTCAATGCAACGGCCATTGCCAATGGTAAACCTGGAGGAGCTTCTGCACTTTATAATTGGAGTGTAGCTGACATAAAACTCTTAGGTACAAGTATCTTGGACCAGTTAAGATTAAATGGGTTTGTCGAATTGCCAGGAGTACTAAGGATAGCGATAGGCAACAAAACTGAGGTGGTTTCTCCTGATGGTACCTACGCATTTGCTTGGGGAGATGCCCTAATCATAGAGCTTTTCAATGTCTTGCCCGGATATCAACTAATAACTTTAACCCTTGGCCATGCTGAAGCAACAGCAAGCGTGCCTTTAGGCGGTTTAAAACCAGGATTAGACGTTGGGATTAAAAAACTCGTGAATACTACAACACCTAATTACATGGATGAAGTTGAGTTTACATTAGTTGCATATAACAATGGTCCTGGCAATGCTTCAAATGTTCAAGTAGTTGATCAATTGCCTAACGGTCTTAAATGGATTTCTGATGATTCTAATGGATCATATAACCCTTCAACAGGTATTTGGACAATAGGTAATCTAAATAATGGTAGCAGTGTAACATTACACATCAAAGCTCGTGTAATTATTTCCAACACCACCATTACTAACCTTGCTAGTATTACAACCCCAGATGAAGACATGAATCCAGACAATGACAAAAGTTTAGTAGTATTATATGTTCCACCAGCAGCAGATCTCTCAATAGAGAAGAATGCAAGCGCAACAACTGCAAGACTTGGAGACATAGTTACATTCACAATAACAGTCATGAACAATGGACCAGACAATGCAACAGATGTGAATGTAACAGATATGCTACCTTCTGGACTTGAATTTGTAAGCTGGAATGCAACAAAAGGAACCTACAATTCAACATCAGGAATCTGGAATGTTGGAAATCTAACAGCTGGAGAGACAGCAACCTTAAATATAACAGCTAAGGTAACTGCATCAAACACAACAATTGTGAATGTTGCAAATGTGACAAGCAGCATCTATGATCAGAACACAACAAACAACAATGCTCCAGTTACAGTAACTGTAACAGCACCAACAAACTTCACACTAAGCAACTTGACAGTCACTCCAACATCTGGAGTTGCACCACTAACAATAACTGCAACTTGTAACATCACAAACACTGGAGGAACAGCTGGAAACTACACAGCAGTACTCTACATTAATGGTTCAGCAGTTGCAAATCAAACAATAACACTAGGTCCGGGAGAGACAACAACCGTGAACTTCACTTACACCTTAACACAACCAGGAACCTACAACGTTACAATAGGAAACTTAACACCAGTTACAGTAACTGTAACAGCACCAACACCTATACCAACACCAACGAAACCACCTGGAAAACCACATGTTCTAAAACCACCAAAACTAAAGATAACTAAGCCACCAAAACCAACAAAGATCAAATTCTTAAAGAGAGGAAAAGAAAAGATAGGTAAAAAGAAAATTAAGATACCAGTTACTGGAGTGCCTCTAACTTATCTATTACTTGGATTAATCCTGATAATCCTTGGACTATCAGATAGAAGAAAAACATAACGCCTACTTTTTTATTTTTTTTACCACTCTACAATACCCCTAAAAAATTTAATCCCATCTTCTGAACCTAAAATAGATTCCGATGCTCTTTCAGGATGAGGCATTATTGCACAAACTAACCCACTTTTATCACATACACCAGTTATTGAATCTATAGAGCCATTCAAATTTTCTTTATGAAATTTTAAAACTACTTGGTCATTTTTATAAAGCTCATCAACATCTTTAACGTAATATCTACCCTCAGCATGTGCAATTGGCATTTTAATTATTTCATTTTTAGAATAAAGGTGTGTGAAAGGAGTTCTTGTTGTCTTAACCTTAAGTTCTGTCCATCTGCAAATAAATTTAACATTTTTATTGATTGTAAAAACTCCCGGTACCAGTGATGCTTCTGCAAGTATTTGAGCACCATTACAAATTCCTAAAACTGGTTTTTCATCTTTTACCAATTCTTTAATACCATCTATTACAGGAGTTACGGATGCTATAGCACCTGCCCTTAAATAATCACCATATGAAAAACCACCAGGTATTATAGCAGCATCTAAATGAGATATATCTCTTTGGTCCCATCGTATATACTCTGGCTTTCCACCAGCAAGTTTTACTGCATGATAAACATCTCTATCACAATTAGATCCTGGGAATCTAATTATTCCAATCCTCATGATATCCGCTTCACATCTATTTTATAATCATGAATAACTGGATTACATAACAATCTTTTGCACATATCTTCCACACTATCTACTACACTTTTCTTATCTTTTCCATTCATTTCGAAATATATTAGATTTGCAGTCCTTGTATTTTCCACGTCGTAACCTAAGAGGGATAATCCTTTTTTTATTGCCAAAGCTTCAGGATCTAACATTCCCTTCTTTAGCTTTATTTTAATTTTTACCCTATATTTCATATTTTGTCACCTATTATCTCTGCAACTCTTTTGTATGCTTTTCCAACTCCTGATCTACCCTTCCTAAATATGTCTTTGTCAAAAGATTCTTTAGTTTTCTTTTCCCATAACCTACAAGTGTCAGGACTAATTTCATCGCCTAGTACTAATTTTCCATTTTCATCTATTCCAAATTCAAATTTAATATCAGGGAGTATGAAACCCTTTTTATCTAAAAATTTTTTCAAAATTTCATTTGCTTTAAGTGCTATACGTTTAATTTCTTTAAGTTCTTTTTTATTTGCTATACCTAAAGCTTCAGCTATATCATCATTTAACATAGGGTCTCCATATTCATCACTTTTATAATCCATTTGTACTATGGGTTTTTTAAATTTTTCCCCTTCCTTAAATGGATAACGCTTTACAATGCTCCCTGTAGCTATATTTCTAACTATAACTTCTAAGGGTATCATTTTAAGTTTTGAAACAAGCATATATCTTGGTTTTAATAACTTAATAAAATGAGTATTTATTCCATTCTCCTCTAAAACCTTAAAAAGTTTTGCAGATATTATAGAACAATAATATCCTTTTTTATGTATTTTATCTTTTTTTGCACCATCTCCAGCAGTTATGTCATCTCTAAATTTAATTATTAAATGGGAAGGATTATCAGTTTCATATACATCTTTTACTTTGCCTCTATGCAACAATTTCCCAAGTTTCATTTATTTACACCTCAAAAACTATTTGCGAAAAATT